>JALOTJ010000051.1 GCA_025457965.1 Spirochaetota bacterium
CGCTCGTGGATGTCGGAGATCACGCCGCTGGCACCCGCGAAAGCGCCGTCCACAAAGACCGGCCGGGTGGACACCCGTGCCCAGCGGAACTGGCCGGGTGGAAAAACGATACGGTATTCAGACGGAGCCAGGCCTCCCTCGGAAAGTTCACCGAACCGCTGTACGAGTTTCTCGCGGTCCTCGGGATGGATGACGTCCAGCATGGACTTGCCGATAAAATCGTCGGCGCCGAAGTCCCCGTAGCGGCCTACGCTGGGGCTCAGGTAGGTGATGCGGCCCTGTGCGTCCGCCGTAAAAATAATGTCGTTTATATTTTCAACCAGGCCGCGGTACTTTTCCTCGCTCTCCTTGAGTTTAGTTTCCGATTTCCTGATGTCGTCGATATCGATTGAAAAGCCTTCAACGGCAATGGGCCTGCCGGCGTCGTCCTTTATCAACTGGGAATGCTCCCGGATCCACAGGATTGTGCCGTCCTTTTTCCGTATCTGATACTCGTATGTCGGGCTTGAAGTCCCGCGAATGAGCCCCCCCCACCATTTCATTACCCGATCGAACCAGTCCGGATGGACGAACTTCTTTAGGATATCCGGATCGCTGTAAAATTCCTCGGGGCTGTATCCCCCCATGTCGCGGACCCTGGGACTGACGAATTCGAACCTGTTCTCAATCAGGGAGTACCGGTTGATGACCGCCGGCGCGTTCTCCACGATGCGCCGGATAAAGATCGTGTTTCGTTTCAACTCCTCCTCCGACCGCAGAAGCTCCTCATTCTGGGCCTCGAATTCCTCGTTGGTGGCCTCCATCTCCTCCATGGCGGCCTGGATTTCAATATTCGCTCTTCTGAGATTTACATTGCTTTCTTCAACCTGCTCAAGGGATCTGTTATTTATTGAAAAAATATTGTATGAGATAATTCCGATAAAAAGGAAGGCGAGCGTGTTGTCGGCGAGATGGGAAAAGAACGCTGTTTCGGACAGGCCCAGATCGCCGCGTAAATAAAACATGTACGCGTAGAACGCGGCCAGGTTCAACCCGGAATAGAGAACGACTGCCGACCTTCTGCGGGAAATCAGCAGGGGCAAGCTCGATAACACCGCCAGGACCAGGACGATGGTGTCGAGGCGCGACACGACTTCCGTGCGGTCCAGTACCATCGCGCTCCATAGCGCGATGAAAAGGCCGAGGAGTGTGCCGTGAGCCGCCACGGCGAAATGGCCGCGTACGAGTGTCGCTAAACACAATATAACGAGCAACAGCGCACCACCGGTGACCCCGAGCATTCGCTGGTCGACCGCAAAGTTCCTGAGCGGATTATTCAGATGAAAATAGGTTGTATAGGCCATGATACATAGAATCGAAATGATCAGTACGGCATAAACGAAGAACAGGAATCTCGCCTTCTGCCAGATCATGTAGTCTGATTCATTGTATCTGCTGAGTAGGCGGTCAGTAATTTTCACGCTTGTCCTCGTTTTTTCAGTACGGAGGACATTGATTCGCCGTTGCATGCGGTGCCGCAACGGTCGATTCGCTGTTCATTCCGTGATCGGGCGTCAACAATTCAAACAGTAAAACATCCGCGCCGGCCATGGCTCCTGTGCCTGGTATCACGCGGTAACCGCCTTGAGCCATTCTTCACGTTTCCGCCGGGGTATGGCGGTTCTCATCATCCCGCTTCGGAAAGGCTCATCAGATTCTGGGCCATCGTGGCGATCTCGGACGAGTTGCCCGAGAGCTCCTCCGAGCCCGAGGCCATCTCCTGCGTGGTGTCGTTGATGACGGCGACGCTTTTGGCCACCTCCTCCAGGGCCGTCTTCTGTTCGTTCGTGGCATTGAGTATATTGTTGGCTTCCGTGAGCACGTCCTCAAGAGAGCGGCGTGCCGCCTGGTTGAGCTCCATGTCCTGGCGCGCCAGGGTCACCACGCCGTCTATCCGGGAGCTGAACTCCTCGATAAACTCTATCATCCGGTTGAGGGAAGCGATGAACACCTCCAGTTGGCCCGCCGCCTTCCCGATCTGCTGGTTGCTGGCCGCGAACATTGCGTTTATGGACTTGAGGTTCTCCGAGGTACTGTCAGCCAGCTTGCCTATCTCGTCGGCAACCACCGCGAAGCCGCGCCCGTGTTCACCGGCCCGGGCCGCCTCGATGGCCGCGTTAAGGGAAAGGAGATTTATCTGGTTGGAAATGTTTTCAATGATTTGCACCGTATCCTGCACGTCCTTGAACTTCGATGTCGCCTCCAGGATCACATTACGGGTGCCGTCAATTTCGCTGCCCGTTTTCCCCACCTCGCCGTTCAGCCGGTCCCGTATTTCCAGCGCCTGCTGCATGTTCTCTCCCGCCTTCATAACGATGCCGAAAAGCTGCTCCATCTCCAGGCGCACCTTCTCGGTCAGGTCCGCCTGCTTGCGTGCCATGCCGTACACGCCTTCACCGCTTGCCGTCACTTCCTCGACGGCCGAGGTAATCTCTTCGACCGTTGCGGCCTGGGTCTGCGAGTTGTTGGCGAACGAGGCGGCCGTAGAGGCCATCTCCTCGGTGGAGGCGGCCAGCTTCACCGCCGTATTGTTGGTCTGGTCGAGGATGCTTTTAATGTGTTCTCCTTTTTCCCTGTTTTCGGCGAGGGCGTTCTCCACCATCTCGTGGGCCTTTCCGCTGTTGCGGAGAAAGGTGAAGCACGCGACCCCGAGTACGATAATGGACATGGAGCCGTCGGTAAGATAATCCACCATCTGAACCCGCGTGAATTGCCCCCCGGCGGACGCGTCCACACAATAGTATACGAGCAAAGCGAGATTGAGCACGGTGTAAAAAACGACCGATCGCTTGCCCGACACTATTGTGGCCAGTCCCAGCAGCGGATACACATAGACGATGGTGTTGACGGCGGTAAGCAGGTTCTCGGTCTTGGTCGTCGTGATAAGAATGGCCCAGACGACAAGGGTAAGAGGCATCAGCATGACGTGGGCCGCTGCATTGTTGTATCCCCTGATGGTCAACACAAAGGCAACGAACAGTACGATCTCCACGATGCCTATGCCGATCACCGATATATTGCCGAACCCCTTGCCCTGGAGAACGGCGATACCGTATATGACCCCCAGCAGGGCCAGGGCGATGATAAAGTACATTATGACGATTACCCGGGCCTTCTGCTGCTCGCGGTAATCCCGGTCCTGGTACCTGGAATAGAAAAACGTTTTTATCGCGTCGTGCAAGGGAGGCCTCCTTTCTGAACAGAGCGGAAAATTGATATTCATCTGCGGCGGCAGTAAACAGTAATTATAAAGAATATTGTAAAGCTAACCGCGTTTTCAGTCAAATTTTTTATATGACTCGCCGCGTAACCGCGCGATACAACCTCCTTGTCCGGGTCGCGAATGGGCCCCTGTTCCCGGGATCTGTCGCGGGTAAATGACCGGTCTCTTCGATATGGTTTCGCAAAATGTTGATTTTATATTCGGGCCTCGTATCTTTATAATTTCGCAAAAATGTCGGTTTTTAATGCGTGAATCATGGCAGTGCGGGAGATATCTGCAGTATGGTACATTCCAACTGGGCCGCCACCTCCCCCGGAAAACCGTCCGTACTTCCCGCCAATTTCGGGGAGCGGTATGTACGCAGCGGTCTCTCGCCCCTTGAATACTCCCTCGGGCTGAGACGGTCTGTCTGCCGTTTTTTTTCCGCCCCGGAGTCGCAAAGGGTCATTTTCGGGGCGGGTGTCACCGATTTGCTCAACAAGCTTCTGCCGGGCGCGGGAACGGTCCGCGGGGCGCGTTCCGCCGTAATGCGTATACATATGGAAGCGATCATGTTTTGCTTGCACTTTTAAGCAAAGACAATGATCATGTGCCGCTGTCTTTCTGATGACTCATATGATGCGGTCCTTGATCGATGACGCTCGTTTCCCCGGGCGTTGTCCCTCGGACACTGGATTGTGTAATGCGGCCATTCTTCTCATAACGAGGCTTTGCGGTGATGGATGGAAAGCGCGGAAATCCCCGCATTTGTATGCGGTATCGGCATGCCGTATGCGTCGCCGTAAAGGGCGTGCGGCCCCGCCACCCGCTGACAAAGGCATATCGGCCGTGACAGGCGCGAGACTCCGGTCATCATTCCGGCGCATGGCCGGTTTCGCCATGGGGCTTTTCGCGGTGCAGACCTTCTGGGGCTTCACCATGGCGACCCTTCCGCTGTATCTCAGGGATCTCGCCGGGTCCAATACCCTTACCGGCATTCTGCTTTCGACGACCGGCATCGCCGGCATCGTGTTTCCCGTCGCCTCGGGGGCCGTTTCAGACCGGATCTCGACGCGATGGGGCCGCCGAAAACCAGTCATCGCGGCGGGGTGGACGCTTGCCTGTTGTGCGCTGCTGGCGATGACCGCGGTCCGTTCGCTTCCCGCGGTGCTTGGCCTGCTCGTCCTCGCCTATGCCGGTTTTTTTATCGCCTTGGGGCCCTATTTCGCGCTGCTCGCCGACACCTTTCCCCCGGAGGAACGGAGCGCCGCCACGGGGGTGATGTTTCTGGTCGGCGGCACGGGGATTTTAAGCTACCTGCTCTTCGCTGCCCGTTTTTATGAAAGCTCTCCCCTCTGGCCGTTCTTCTGGACCGTCGGAGGGATCGTCCTCGCGAACAGCGTGCTCTTTTTCGTTATACGCGAACGGGCCGCGGCAGTCGCACTTCCGCGCCCGGGAGGGCTTTTCGGCGATGTTTTGAACGAGCGCACGGTCATTCGTTTCTACGCCGGGATGCTCTTCTGGTGGACGGGACTATGGATGGTGAGCACTTTTTTTATCATCGCCTACCGCGAGGTGTTCGGCGTATCCATCGCCAGGGCGGTCGCCGCTTTCCTGGTATTGAATGTTTCCTTCGTGTTATCCGCCCTGCCGGTCGGACTGCTCGGCATTCGTTATGGCCTGAAGAAAATAACCGCGTGCGGCCTCGGTCTCCTGGCCCTGAGTCTTGCCTTCACCCCGTTTATCGGCGGGTATGACGCGTCGCTTCCATTCCTGGTTGTCGCCGGCGCTTCGTACAGCGCGGTGCTCGCCGTCTCGTATCCATTCTTCCTCCGGCTCCTCCCCGCCGGTAACACGGCCGGTTTCGTGGGGCTCTACATGGCCTGCCAGAACGGCACGCTCCTCGTCGGCCCGGCGCTGGGAGGGCTTGTCATCGACCTTTTCGGCTATTCGGTTTTGTTCGTCGCCGCGGCCGCGGCAATCCTCGCGGGTCTCGCGGTTTTCCTGACGATAAAAGAAGCGCCCGCGAAAGCGAATTGACGGGATTGCGCCGTTCGTATCAGTATATTCGCGGGATCCAGGCGAGATGAATATACCGCCCAAAAAATTCGAGGACCTGGTGCTGGGCGCCGCCGCCCGCATAGTCGCCTCGCTGCCTTCCGATCTGCGCTCGAAAGCGGAGGAGGTGATATTCGCCGTATCCGACCGGCCGTCTGCCGAGCAGCTGATAAATGTCGGGGATGAAGAAGACGGGGACGCGGGCGACCTCCTCGGGCTGTACGAAGGCGTATCCCTTGTCGACCGTAAGATCGACGATATGCTCGTCCTGCCCGACCGAATAACGCTTTTCCGGATTCCCTTCGCCGAGATGTGCAGGAACGAACGCGAACTGCGGGAGGAGATCCGCCTGACCATCATCCACGAACTCGGGCATTTTTTCGGCTTCGAAGAGGGTGACCTCGAGGAACGTGGCCTGGGGTGATGGCTTGCCCTGTCGCGATAATCTGCTTGCAAATACATACATTTGCAGCTATACCGTAATGGTTGCGGGACACGTGAATGTGCGGTCTCCACGGCCCGGGAGGGGGAAACGTCCGGATTATCGGTTTTCGCAACCGGTCCGAATAACGTCTCACGGGAGCATCTCCGGACGGGCTGTTTTAGGCTGGCAGCCCTGGGACGAAAACCGTTGTCGATGATGGAGGGGATATGGAGTCGATGAGTCCGGTCGAGCGGGTGCTGCGAACCTTCGAGGGAAAGCCGGTCGACCGCGTGCCCTGCTTCTGTGCCATGATGGAGAGCCGGACCGCGAATGAGGTGCTGGGCAGGCCCCTTCTTCCCATGGATAAATTGATGGACCTTCCTCCCGCGCGGTTCTTTCTCAATAAATGGGGCCCCGCGCTCACGCCGGTGTTCGTACGGCCGACGCTCGCCTCCGTGCTGCACCGGAGGAATTTGGGGCAGATCGAAATGGGGTTCGACGCGATCTGGGCGTACATGGACGACACCTGGATATTCCTCGATGCGAAGACGATCGCGCTCACCACGGGATCGATTTTTAACGTCATATCCGACGGCTATGGAAACCTCACCTATATGTATCGAGGGCCGGGCATCACCACAACGGAAGAGTTCGACGCATGGCCACACTGGCCCGACGCCGACGCGGTGGCGCAGCGCGTGTACCGGTATTATAAAAAACTGATCTCGCGCCACGGCGAGAAGACCTGCATCTTCGGTTACGGTTTTTTCGGCGGGCTCCAGGAGGCCATGAACTGGACCTTCGGGATCGACAGGGCCCCGCTCTGGATACGCAGACACCCGGCGCACGTGGAGCGCTTCCTCGACATCCTCGAGGAGATTTCGATAAAAACCCACACCGCGATGATGGATGCGGGCGTGCGGGTGGTCCTCCAGACCGACGACTTCGCCTACAAAACCGGGCCCTTTATGAGCCCGGCCATGGTGGAATCGGTCTTCGGAGAGCGCTACCGGCGGATCATCCGGAATGTCCACGGGCGAGGGGCGAAGTACGTGCTCCACTCGTGCGGCGATAACACGCGACTTTTCGACACCTTCATCGGCTGGGGGGTGGACGGTCTCCACGCCTACGAGAACACCTCGAACGTAGACATCTACAAAGAAAAAAAGCTGCACGGCGACCGCGTGACGATAATCGGCGGTGTCGGCATCGATTACCTGCTGTCGGAGCGCTCGAGGGACGAGGAGATCGTCGAAAAGGTGAAAGAACTTATAGCGAAGCTCGCGCCGGGGGGGCGGTTCATCCTTGGGCCGGTCCACAGCGAGGACGGTGTCCCCGCGCACAAGCTCGCGGTGATGATCGAGGCGGCACGAACATACGGAGCCCGTCCGGTTTCACCGTGACGGATGCGGATCGGACGATACGACCGGGGAGGAATGCTGATGAGCGACAGCCTGGAGGCGGTACGGGACGCGGTTGTGGAGATGAGGGACGAGGAAATAAGCTCCCTGGTGCTTGCCTGTCTCGACGAGGGGTATTCGCCCGTCGAGGTGATAGAAAAGGCGGTTGCCCCGGGTCTTGAAATAGTGGGGCATAAATTCGAGAACGGTGATTTTTTCCTGGCCGATCTCATCCTTGCCGGCGAAGTGGTGACGCAGGCCACCGGCATGCTTAAAGAGCGCATGTCGCCCGGAGAGGGCGCGGAGAAAGGGAAGGTCATACTCGCGACGGTCAGGGGAGATGTGCACGACATAGGGAAACGGGTGGTCGGCATGCTGCTTGCCGCTTCCGGCTACGAGGTGATCGACCTTGGAATAGACGTGCCGGCCGAGAAGATAGTGGAGACCGCGCGTACGACCGGGGCGGCGATGATCGGGCTTTCGGCCCTCCTCACCACGATGGTCGGCAGCATACGGGAAGTCGTTGAGCGCATGACCGAGGCCGGGCTTCGGGAAAGGGTTAAGATAGCGATTGGCGGCGCGTGCTGTTCGCAGTCCCTCGCCGACGAGATGGGCGTTGACGCCTATGGGGAATCGGCCGTCGCGGCGGTGCGAATCTTCGACGGTTTTACCGGGGTTGTGAATACGGATTAATTAACAGGGGAGGGGGCAAATGAAAAAAAGATATTCAGCGATCGGCTGCATGATACTGATCGCCGGCCTGGTCGGATGCGGCGCGGATGGAGGTGGGGAGCAGTATCCCCGCTTCGCCGGGGGCGATAATGAGATAATGGAGTTCTCGTTTCCCGACACTCTGAATCCAGCGCTGGGCGGCGACGTGGTCGGTACCATCAGCGGCGACACCATCTCCCTGACCCTGCCTTACTCGGTATCGCTTTCCGATCTGGCGGCGGATTACATTACCAACAGCGTGACCGTGGAAGTAAACGGAGTCGTGCAGAACCGCGGAGTGACGAGAAACGATTTCAGCTCTCCCGTGGTTTACCGCGTAATTGCGGACAACGGCGATACGAGGGATTATACCGTAACCGTCGATCGCGCGCCCAGTCCTGAAAAGCGGATAAACTCGTTTTCTATCAACGGTACGGACGGGGCGATCGACCATGATGCCGGCACGATCTCGCTCGACCTTCCCGCCGGTACGACCCCGGTTTCGCTCGTGGCCCTCTTCTCGTCCGCGGGCAAAACCGTAACGGTCGGCGGCGTATCCCAGACGAGCGGGCAAACCGCGAACGACTTTACACGACCCGTGACATATACGGTTGTCGCTTATGACGGTTCCATGCGCGATTATACGGTGACGGTACGCATACTCCCGGCGCCCTGGAAGGAAATCACCTCGTTTGTGTTTCCAGCCGCCGCCAATCCGAGCCTCGCCACTGACGTGCCGTGTGTGATCGGCGATTCCGATATATCCGCCGTCCTGCCGCACGGCTCGGATCCCACCGCCCTTGCCGCATCGTTCACGACCACGGGCATAAGCGTATCGGTGGATGGAGTTACCCAGGAGTCGGGCGTCAGCCGCAACGATTATTCAGCGCCGCTCGTATTTCTTGTAACCGCCGAAGACGGGGGCACGCGCGAGTATACGGTGGCCGTCACCATCGCGAAAAGCGACGCCAAATCGATCACGCGCTACCAGCTTGACGGCGAGTCAGGCGTTATCGACGAGTCGGCCCGCTCGATACTGGTGGATTTACCCGTGGAGAAGAACCTCTCAAACCTTACCGCTTCTTTCGTGACGACGGGCGTTCTGGTGACCGTGGACGGCAGGGAGCAGGAGAGCGGCCTTACGAAAAATGATTTTTCGCGCACCGTGTATTATGACGTTACCGCCGACGACGGTTCGATACAGCGCTATGCCGTCGAGGCGCGCCGCAGCGAGAACCTGGTCGGGCAGTGGAACTTCGAATATCCTGCCGATGGCGAATACCTGATCAACGGCGCGAGGCCGGTGGAGGGCCTCTTCGGCAACGCCCTCTTCTTCGATGGGCGTGACGACTACGTTCTGGTACCCGACAGCGACCGGCTCACGCTCGCCGATGCCGGAAGTATAGAGGTTTTCCTCCAGGTGCTGTCGCTCAGGGACTACGCCGGCATTGTGCACAAGGGCGTGCGGACGGACTTCAGCGACGAGTCGTATACTTTGCAGCTCTGGGGGAAGGACGGCACCCTGCGTATCGGAATATTCAATGAGAAGGGCCAGTGGGCTTACGTTGATGCCGCGCGTAAGCTTGAAAACGGAGAATGGTATCATATCGTGGCTACCTGGAATGCTTCGGATCTGGCCATTTATATAAACGGTAAGCTCGAGGGTACGGTCAAAAACACGGTGGGCGCGGTGAGGGACAGCGCAGGCGGTCTGGTCATCGGAGCCCAGCTCGACAAGAAATATAACAGCAGTTACGGCAACCTGGGCTTCCATGGAATAATCGACAGGGTGGCGGTGTATGCCGGCTCAATGAACGCGGACGAGGTGGCGGAGCGGTATGCGGTTTTAGAGTCGGCCGGGGGAACGGCGCTGACGGCCTATCTCCTCTCGGCGCCGTCGAGAAATACCTCGCTCGTGGTCGCCTCGCTTCTGGGCGTGATTGCGCTTCTGGTGCTCGTATCGCTGTACAACCGGCGGCGCTTGCGCCCGGCCGGTTGATTGATCTATCGCAGAGGAATGAGGGAGCGGGCGCTGTCAGCGCCCGCTTTTTTTCAAGGTGAATCGCAGATCGAGTCCGCCGAGGTACTCCTCGATGGCGGCGAGCGTGTCAGAGTCGATTCCCCCGTCGACGCCGTCGGGCCCTTCGTCGGCCTCGAGCGCCTGGTTGATGTACCGGAGCATGTCTCCGGGGCCGGCCGGCAGGTCCCCGTTCAGAAAACCGGGATCCAGTTCGATCGCACAGGTCTGGCCCGATCGTTTATGCCCCAGCATGCCGAGGGCGAGCAGGAGGGCGTTTCGCGCCTTCCATTTTCCGATCGACAGCAGCCTGTTCATGTAATCCATGCTTTCAGTCAGCGACGCCTGGCTCTGGTCCACGCGGTGCGCCAGTTTCATGGCCAGTGCCAGCGCGAAATCCGGGTTGTTCTTTATCAGCGCCTCGAGGTTGTCAGCGGAGGCCTGTGACAGGACGCACCGTGTTTCGCATACAACGGTCACCGTACGTTTCGTGCCCCCGAGCAGCGCGAGCTCGTTGAATATCTGTCCCTGCTCCATGGACTCCAGGAGCACCCTTTCGCCTGATTCCAGCTCCCTGTAAAAATTGACCCTTCCTTTCTTGATGAAATAAAAGGTCTTGACATCGTCGCCCTGCCTGAACACTACCGCGCCGGGCTGGTAGGTGACCTCCTTCTGCATGATGGTGGCGGGGCGCATGAAGAGCCGCCGTATCCCCTCGAATCCCGGAAGCCTGAGATTGAAGACCAGCCCCTTCTTAAGCCGGTACAGGTAATAGCGTGCGAGGAAGCGGTTAAAGGCCGCCGCCGACCCGCTAAGCCTGACGATGGAACCCGTGGGACCGTTCTGCGGCACGTGGTTTTCCCAGACAGGCGAAACGGAAATTTCGGGCGAGCGGAAACTTTGTGTCTCGAAGTATATGGTGCTTACTCCACCGGAGGGGAACGGCTCGAATGTTCGGAGAAAACAGTTTGTGGCGGTGATATCGAAGGTTACAAGGTTATCCTCTTCGCCGTCCCGCTTCAGGACCGCGTCAAAAATGATCGGAATGCGCATGGCCGAGTATTTGAAGAATGACGGGTTTACGATACCCACCATTATGAGGATAAGCCCGATCGAGGCCGGGTATACTGACACTATGAGCACCTGCTCTTCCGGCGTCATCACCAGCCCCAGCAGTGAAATCAGTTCTCTCCTGAACGGAAGGAAGACTACGGCGGTGATGATGAACAATGCCGTCAGCATCCAGAGCCCTGCGCCTCCCTGAGATTTGAACAGACGGGCCGCCGAGTTCGTGGGGGTCCCCATGGAGTTGAGTATCCATCGTTCGTAACGGGGCTGGCGAAAGAGCACGTGCCAGTCTTCAAGTCGAAGGCCCATGCGGTCAAGCTCCGCGCGCTGCGGGACCATCTTGGCACGGGCTATCAACAGCTCGAGCGCTCCCACGGTGAAAATGATGAGCGGGCCGATCCAGTACGAATGTGTCCCGCCCCCGAGCAGCAAAAGGTCGAACAGGCCGTGCAGAGCGAGCGGTATACAAACGGCTCGCGAAACGTTCAGTATCCGGTTGAAAGCGCTTTCCCCGAGTCTCCACAGGCCGAGGAAGTAACCCATGATCGCGCACGTGGTGAGATGAAGCGGAACCGAGAATAGTGCGCGCACGAGTATGACCGAGGGGCCGTAATTGGCCGCGTAAAAAACGTTCTCGATCATGGAAAAACCAACCCCCACCAGGACGCCGCAGATAACGTAATCGAGCAGTCGCAGGGGAGGATCGGCCCTGATGATGATAAATAATACGGTCAGGGCGCCGAGCTTCTCGACCAGTGCGGCCTTGATAAAGGATTCGGTGAGGATGGAATGCCCGGCGAACATCGAATTGATGTATGGAGCCAGCAGGATGA
Source organism: Spirochaetota bacterium (assembly GCA_025457965.1). Taxonomy (GTDB): domain Bacteria; phylum Spirochaetota; class UBA4802; order UBA4802; family UBA5368; genus MVZN01. The sequence goes on from JALOTJ010000051.1 coordinate 11,753, forward strand.
TGACGAGCGCGAGGGCTATCCCATACAGGAGTGACTCGAGGTGCCGTACGTATTCGGGTATGATGGATTCCTGCCGGTAATGCTTGAAGAAATGACGAAAGTAAATGAGATAGACCAGCGGAACGGGTATCAGGGCTGTCATGAATGAGATGAGCATGATTGTATGCGCCGGGAACTGGGCGCAGCCTTTCTCCGCAGGTGGTTTATGCACCGGTAAATCCAGTACCGGCACTGGTATAATGATCGATATAATCTGAATGGAAAATTAGAGATTATCCGCGGCGGGGGCATGGTTTTCATGATAACCGCGTCCTGAGGTCCGACGGCCCACGGAGTCGTAGCCATTTCAGGGCGCGTGAATCCCACCCCCCGGGTTTCGTAATTATTTTCATGTCCATCAGCGCATTCGTCCCCTGATCCTCGAAATACGGCGATGCTATCACCATTGTTATTGCTTGACCGAACCCGGCTGCCGTAATATGCTACTCCGAGATTGGAATCGTTTGGTGGAGCGCCCGAGGCCTGCGCAGGTTCCTTTCATTTGATAAAACAGGATACAGACAAGGAGAGGACACCCATGGCACAATTAAAATGCAAGGCCTGTGGATATGTCATAGACGAAAAAAAGCTCGGCGACGTCTGCCCCGCGTGCGGAGTTCCGAAAAAGGCCTTCGAGCCGTGGACCGATGACATGTCCCCGCGCCGACGAACCCTCCTCGGGCTCAATCTTCATCCCATTGCGCTTCATTTCCCCCAGGCATTTTCGGCGATGATTCCCGTATTCATTCTGGCCGGCCTGGTGCTGCCGCTCCCCTTCGGTCTCGAGGTGTCGCAGGCCGTGCGGCTGCTTTCGGTCATGGTGTTCCCTTTTGCGCTTGCGGCCTTTGCCAGCGGCATAATCGACGGGATGACCCGCTTCAAGCGGCTTGGAACGCCCTCCCTGGTCCGGAAGATCGTCCTGGGGCTTATCTTCCTTGCCGCGTCATTTTCACTCTCGCTGCTGGCAATTTTCAATGAAGCACTGGACCCGGTGCGCTGGCACGTCCTTGGCCTTTCCCTTCTCTGCGTTATGCTCCAGGTGGCTCTTGCCCAGATCGGGAAAAAGCTTATGTGCGTTTACCTGCCCGGCAGATAGAACGGGCGAAATCCCCCTGCGCGAGAGGGTTCTCCGCAGCCCGGGGGATCCGTATCCCGGCAGTCTCCCCGGACTTACTTTCTATCCGCGGCTTTTCCCGCCACGGCGGGCGCTCCCGCAACTTGAGATTAGGGGCTTTTTTGACGATCATTAATACATCATCCCGGACGTCCAATGAGGAATGGCATGAAACAGGAAGAATTACTGGTGAACGCGCTCGTCTCCAGCGCCCGGTCCGATATCGGTCGCGGAATCAAAAAAGAGGATATATTGAAGTCGCTGTCGTCGCTTGTTGATTCCGAGCTTTATCGGAAAGTGCGCGAGCGGTTGTAGCTGCGGTGTTATGCCGAAAGCATTGTTATCGCATTCTGGCCGGACTCCCCGTATTCCCGGTCATCCTTTGGCTTTCGGCGGTTCTCGCCGGTGCAACGCTTCGGGAATGGACCGCGGGGGCGGGCAGTGCCGGGGTGGTTTCGGACAGCATCTACTACTACAGCCCGGGAGCCCCGGGCTGTAGTAGTGAAATATCTTCGAAGATTAGCCAGCGACCAGGATCGAACTGGTTACCTGCGCATTACGAGTGCGCCGCTCTACCAACTGAGCTACGCTGGCGGAAACTCCTGATATGCGTAAGTCTTTATCGACATGGCCCCTATTTGTCAAATATATTTATCGCATTCCGGCACTGGCATTTTGCCTCGCCCGCGTTTCGGCAGCCGGCCGGGCTCTTCATCCAAAAAATACAAATATTCATTAACATAATGTTATCTTATTATTAATAAATCTTGACAGGATTTTCCGCATTTGTACCATTGCCCCCATAGGCGTATCGGGTTTTTAAGACATTCTTTATTTATATTGTTTCATTACCGGGTAAATCCTGCAGGTTTTCCCGGATTTTGAAGCAACTCTATTAAAATCTTACATAAGGGGAGTGGGCCAATGAAGATAGTGGTTTTGGTCAAAGAGGTTCCGGATATGGAATCCAAATTCAAGATTATTGGCGATGCCAAGATCGACGAATCCCAGATTGCATTCAAGATGAACGACTTCGACGAGTATGCCGTCGAGGCGGCGCTTCAGCTCAAGGAAAAATTCGGCGGGGAGGTCGTTATCCTGTCCTCCGGTCCCGAGCGTGTAACCAAGGAAGTGCGCCAGGCGTTCGCGATGGGCGCCGACTGGGGCATCCATGTAAGTGATCCGCAGATCGATGAGGGCGACAACTACGTCGTCGCCGGCGCGCTTGTGAAAGCGATTGAAAGCGTGGGCGGAGTGGACCTGGTGCTGACCGGCGTCCAGGCGGAAGACGATCAGGCGGGGCTTACGGGCGTTTTTGCGGCCGACATGCTGAACTTCGCTCATTGTACGAACGTCGTAAAAATTGAAGTCGGCGGCGACCAGAAGGCGCTGACCATCAACCGCGAGCTTGAAGGCGGCCTTAACGAGGTTCTCGAAATGGCCATGCCGGCGGTGCTCACCATCCAGTCCGGTATCAACCAGCCGAGGTATCCCACCCTGCCGGGTATCATGAAGGCGAAGAAAAAAAGACTGGATCTCAAGAAGGCCGCGGACCTCGGCATAAGCGCCCTTGGCGAGGCCGGCTCAAAGACCAAGTTCCACAAGATGTACTTCCCGGTTTCCGAACACAAGGCCGAGATCATCCAGGGCGACGCGAAGGCCGCGGCGAAGACTCTTGTCGATAAACTCAGAAATGAAGCGAAAGTGATATAAGGGGGTAGATGCACATGGCCAGAATACTCGTAATAGCGGAACAGAGAAACGGCAAGCTGAGCGAAGCGACTCTCGAGCTTTGCAAGGCTGCGAAAGAGATCGCTTCGGGACTGGGCGCGACCCCTGCGGCTGCGGTATTTTTCAAGGACGACAGCCTCGCGAAAGAAGTCGCGAACTATATCCCCGAAGTTTTCGCGGTCGTTGACGGAAAGCTCGGCGCATATGACGCCGACTACTATGCACAGGCGGTAAAGGCCGTTGTCGAGGGCCAGGACGTTAAAGGCGTCCTCATTCCTCACAGCTACGACGGCGTCGACTACGCCGGAAAGGCGGCGCTCGCCATAGGCGCCGGTATCGTATCGAACTGCAACAAGGCCACCGTCGAAGGTGGAGCGGTCGTTTTCACCCGCAACACCTACAACGGCAAGATCCAGGAGCAGAAGTCGGTGAAGACCGACAAGTTCGTCGCCACCTTCGAAAAGGGCGCCTACGACAAGGAAGCGGCCGGCGGAGCGGGCAGCGTAACCGCCGTTGCGGTATCGCTCGGCGATTCACGTCGCAAGATCAAGGAAGTCATCGCCACCATGGCCGGCTCGGTCGACATCAGCCAGGCGAAGGTAATCGTGTCGGGCGGCCGCGGCACCAAGGAAAAAGACAAGTACAACGATGTCATCGTGAACCTCGCCAAGAAGCTTGGCGGCGAATACGCGGCCTCACGTCCCGTCGTGGACGCGGGCTGGACCGACGCGGCGCGCCAGGTGGGGCAGTCGGGCAAGACCGTCGCCCCGGTGCTCTATGTCGCCGCCGGCATTTCCGGCGCCATCCAGCACGTGGCCGGCATGAAGGGTTCGCAGTGTATCGTAGCCATCAACAAGGACCCCGAAGCGCCGATATTCAACATCGCGACCTACGGGATCGTGGGTGACCTCTTCGAAGTCATACCCGCCATGATGGAAGCGCTGGGTTAGTATTCAAACGGGCAAATACGCAAGAAAGAGCCGCGATTACATCGCGGCTCTTTCTTATGTGACGATGCCGGTAGATTAAGGGAGCGGCTTTTAAAATGTTCGGAACAGCACTCCCGACCGTATCACGGCCCCATAGATATGGTCGGACGATTCTTTGCCGCCGCTGAAGGTGGTAAGGCAGCGTTCGCCGATCAGCGATACGAATATGTCGGTAAATTGGCCGACGGAGAACTTGATCTCGAAACCGCCGGCGACGCCGAACTGGGTATTGTTGATGTATTTCAAAACATCGACATCCGAGCCGCTGAAGTTCATGGACGCCATCAGGTAGTGGGTAAGGTTGAGGCCGGCGAGCAGGCCGAACGACAGGCGCCGCCAGTCGGTAGACGCCAGGAGCATGAACGGAATCGACACCCCCTGGATTCTCGCCGACCCTTCTTCCTGATACTTGAAATCGATCATCGAGTACCACAGGCCCGAGTGGATTCCGAAGTGCCGGCTCATCATCGATTCAAAGACCAGACCGCCGCCCAGAGCGAACGAGGATTTAATCGCGCCGGGGCCGTCACCGGCGTTGGCGACGTCATAGGTGCCCGCAAGCGCCCCGACTCCGAAGGACACCCGCCTTGCGGAGGACGAGGGCTCTTCCGCGCCGATCGCCGCCGACGCGCACAGAAGGAGTGCGAGTGTCACCGTCGATGTCCATATCTTGAAAAACCGGCTGGTGTGAAAAATTCCTGATTTCATGGCTTTTCGGTCATTATACAGGTTCCGTTAAATACCGAGCCCTTCTCGATGAAAAGCTCGGGGCAGACCATGTCGCCGTTGGAGACGCTCTTGTTGAAGAGCTCTATCCTCTGCGTCGCCTTGATCTTTCCGTTGAAGGCCCCGTTTACCGATACGACACCCGACTTGACGTCGGCGCTCACCCGGGCCTCCTGGCCGATCATCAGATGGCCCTTCGTCTCGATCTTCCCCTCGAAGAAGCCCTTAATTTTGAGCGAGTTCTTGAAGACGAGCCTTCCACGAAACTCGATGTCGTCGGCAATGACCGTGGTAATTTTATTCTCGTCCTCGACGATCTCTCGTATCTCGTTCATCCGATGCTCCTTTTAATGATTGTCCCGGTTGTTTAATGAACGCCCCGCAGGGCGGTGTCAATACTATTTCAATTATGGCGCATAGTATCATAGCGGCGGCGGGATATGTCAAATTAAAAAGGACCGATATCGAAGGGCGCGGAATGGTTCAAATAATTCCATATAAAATAATATAAATATAATAATCATAATTATACAAATAATAATATATGGTGATATATAACAAAATAGTAAAATATACTTGAAAAAGACCGGGAACCTATAAGCATTGGCTTGACCCGGCCCGCACCGGTTGGCTCTGTAACGGGCCTGCAATTATACCGGGGCGTTTTGAATTGAGCTTCCGGATTTTACGGAAACCATATTCCCGGATGGGCGGTGGTCGGGCAAACGCGGCATCTTACAATCGAGGAGGGCGTATATGGCAAGCTTACTGGTCGAGAAGCGCGATATCGATTTTATCCTGTATGAACAGTTCGATATTCTCGAGCTTACCAAAAAGGACAAGTTCAGCTATTTTTCGAAAGACGAATTCGACATGACCATCGAACAGGCGCTCAAGTTCGCGGAAAACGAACTGGCACCCATCAACCAGGACGGCGACCGAATCGGCGCGAAATGGGAAAACGGCAAAGTGACCATACCCCCGTCGTTCCACGGGCCGCTAAAGACCTACGGGGAGGCCGGATGGGTTTCGGCCGCCGACGATACCGAGGTTGAGGGGCAGGGCCTGCCGATGTCCGTGTTCACCGCCTGCAACGAAATGTTCCACGCGGCCAATACCGCAATCAACCTCTATCCCGGCCTGGCTCACGGCGCGGGTAAGCTCATAGAGCTTTATGGTACCGACGAGCAGAAGAAAAAATACCTGGGGAAGGTGTACTCCTTCGAGTGGGGCGGCAGCATGTGCCTCACCGAGCCGGGCGCCGGCAGCGACCTGGCGCATGTCGCCACCAGGGCGGTTAAAATCGATGACACGCAGTATAAAATTTCCGGTCAGAAGATATTTATCACCGGCGGGGATTACGATGCCAAGCCCAATATCGTGCATCCGGTGCTCGCGCGCCGCGAGGGCGATCCCGAGGGGATCAAGGGGATTTCAATCTTCATCGTGCCGAAATACAGGGTGAAGGACGACGGTTCGATCGGTGAATACAACGACGTCGCCTGCGCCGGTATCGAACACAAAATGGGAATCAAGGGATCGGCCACCTGCCAGCTCAGCTTCGGCGACAACGGCGACTGCGTCGGCGAGCTCCTGGGACAGCCCTGTCAGGGGATAGAGGTCATGTTCCACATGATGAACGAGGAGCGGCTCAACGTCGGCGTCCAGGCGCTCGGCATCGCTTCCACGGCCTATCTTAACGCGCTCAAATACTCGCAGGAACGTCTTCAGGGAGCCGATATCCGTCTTAAGGGGAAATCGACCAAGCTCCTCAACCTCATCAAGCATCCCGATATCCGCAGGGGGCTCCTCTGGATGAAATCCTACGTGGAGGGACTCAGGGCCCTCAACTACTACGCCGCGTTCTGCATGGACCTTCGCAACGCCGAGACCGATGAAAAGGTCGCAAAGACCGCCAACGGATTCCTCGAATTCCTCACGCCGGTCTGCAAGGCCTACTCCAGCGACATGGCATACGATGTCTGCGAGCAGGCGATACAGATATTCGGCGGCTACGGGTTCTGCGGCGACTATCCGGTGGAGCAGTTCGCCCGCGACTGTAAAATCACCTCGCTCTACGAGGGGACAAACGGAATCCAGGCGATCGATCTCGTGGGCCGGAAGCTCCCGATGGCCAAGGGCGAGTTCTTCAAGTATATAGTAGGTCAGATGGAGAAGACCATCAACGAGGTGAACGGTGACATGGCCCTGCAGAAGTACGCCGACCTGACGAAGAAGGCAAAGGACAGCATGGTCGACTGCGCCCAGCACCTCATGGGGCTCATGCAGCAGATGCAGATCCCCGAGGCCTTCCTGTCGGCAACTCCCTTCCTCGAAGTGGTCGGCGACACGATACTCGGCTGGATGCACCTGTGGCAGCTTTCGATCGCCCACAAAAAGCTCGGCGAGATCTTCGAAAAGGCGAACGCGATGACCGAGGATGAAAAAAAGGCCGTGATAAACGACAATCGCGAGGCCGCTTTCTATTCCGGCAAGGTCCACTCGGCGCGCTTTTTCATCTCCAAGATCCTTCCCCTGCAGGAGGGCAAGGTCAAGTCGATCAAGGACGACGACTTCGCCGCGCTCCAGATCGAGGAAGTGGCCTTCAGCGAAGTGGCTGTCGCTCCGGCGGGCGTCTGATTCGAACACGCGCAGGGCGCGCGGCACGATTTTGCCGCGCGCCCGTTTTGTTCAACCGGCCGTTCGAAAAAATCCTTGCAATCCCGTCTCCGCGCCGGTTAATGACACCCGGCGGTCGTAGGCGCCGAATGCCAGTATTCCGGAAGAATTCCATGGAAGAAATATTAAACAAAGCGAACGAACTCGGCCTGATGGTCCGGGGCACCGATCTGTACAGGCGCTACGAGGAGCTCTCCGTAAAAATGGACGCGGACGATGCCGCGAAGAAGCTGCTCCAGGAATACGCGCGGATAAGCGAGGAGCTCTATGCCAGGGAGACATCGGGCAGTCCGATCGAGGTAGATGAGAAAAGAAACTTCCAGGAGCTTACGGAAAAGGTCTCACAGAACCAGCTGATAAAAGAGTACATCGCCACGCAGAGCTACTTTCTCAATTTAATGATGCAGATACAAAAGATCATCAGCGAGCCCGTGGGCGAGCCGGTCGATCAGGCCCGCATTATAAAGCCGAATTCCGGCGGCAAGATCATCACCGATTTTTAACGGCCGGAGGGCTAACCCTCGTGCCTCCCGCCGTTCGCCTTCAAGTGACGCCTCGCGTACCAAGCACGCAAAAAAGGCTTGCCTTATGCATGTATGTTTACATTATCAATTTATTGTGCTTTCTTAAAATCAGGCGACGCCGGCTTTCCCGCGCCACTGGAGTTTCGATATGGATTTTGAACTGCTCAAATCGATCGTATTGAACGCGGTCCCCTGGATGGCCACAAGCGGCCTGCGCGTCGACATCCTCGAGGAGCGGCACGTGCGGCTTTCGGTCCCGGTTCGGGAGAGACACCTCAATCACGTGGGAATAGTCTGGGCGGGGACTCATTTCATGATTATGGAG
>JALOTJ010000003.1 GCA_025457965.1 Spirochaetota bacterium
ACGTCTTTTCGGTGAAGGCGGAGGAGAAGATAAACCGGTATTTCTTCATCAACCAGAAACTAGGTTTCGAGCTGACCGGGGGCAAGGGCGACCGCAACGAGTTTTTCCTGCTCCTCGGCGGCGGCGCGGTCTATTGATGGACCAGCGCGCGGCGATTCTCGATTTCGCCCGGGCGATTTCGATCGACGCGGGCGAAATTTTATTACAGGGCTTCCGCTCACCCGGGATGACCGTGTCGTACAAGGGGGTCTCCAATCCGGTTACCAGCGTCGACCAGGCATCCGAGGAATTCCTGTACCGGAAAATCCGCGACCGGTACCCGGACCACGGCATCGTAGCCGAGGAAGGGCACCGGGCGAACGGACATGGCGAGTACCTCTGGTACGTGGACCCTCTTGACGGCACGACCAACTTCGCGCACGGGGTCGCGCATTTTTCGGTGTCGATCGGTGTTTTCTCCAAAAGCGAGAGCCGCGTCGTCGCCGGCATAGTCTACGATCCGTGCAGGCGCGAGTTATACAGCGCGCTGGCCGGCGAAGGCGCCTTTCTCAACGGGGAGGGCATCCGTGTCTCCGCATCCGATGACCTTTCCCGTTCGCTGGTCGCCACCGGCTTTCCCTACGATAAAAACATTTCGGATAAAAACAACCTCGCCCAGTTCAACCGCATTCTGCCGCGCGTCCAGTGCGTGCGGCGTTTCGGTTCGGCGGCGCTGGATCTCTGTTATGTAGCGGCGGGCCGCTTCGACACGTACTGGGAGATGAAAGTAAGCCCCTGGGACATCGCCGCCGGATGCCTGATCGCGGAGGAGGCCGGAGGGATCGTGACGCGATTTGACGGCAGGCCGTATGACGTCGAGGTCCCCGAGGTGCTCGCGGCGAATCCACTGCTGCATGGATTATTTCTGGGGCTGCTCGCGCACGGATAGCGTAACAGCCATGGATCTGCCTTGAGGTGACTATACTCAAAAGGGAACAAGCAAGAGCCAGCCATGCGCCAGGTTGGAACTCGCGCTGGAGGTCTGGACTTTCCTGATACGTAGAAAAATACTATGGAGGCAATCATGAAAGATGTTTTTGTCGTCAGCGCAGTCAGAACCCCCGTGGGAAAGCAAAAGGGCTACCTTCGCGAATGGATTGCGCCGGAGCTGCTGGCCCATTCGCTGAACGCATGCGTCGACCGGGCGGGCGTCGACCCTGTCCTGGTGGAGGATGTCATAGCCGGGACGGTCTACCAGGTGGGAGAACAGGCGTTCACCCTTGCGCGCATGGCGGTTCTTGCCTCGGTGCTGCCGGAAACGGTGCCGGGAATCTCGGTGAACCGCCAGTGCGGGAGCAGTCTTTCGGCAATCCAGATGGCCGCCTCCATGATAGCCTCGGGAACCATGGAATGCGTCATCGCCGCCGGATGCGAGCTGATGACAAAGTACGGCATGATCTCCGATATGAACGGGACCCTCTACAACGGGAAGCCCATGGGGCATCCGTTCGGAAAATTTTACATCGACAAATACGGCATACCGGACCAGATCGCCTCGGCGCAGAAGATCGCGCATCGCTGGGAAATCGGTGAACGGGAGTGCCGGGAATTCGCCGTGGAGAGTCACCGGCGGGCATTCGCCGCCACCGGGGAGGGCCGCTTCAAAAATGAAATCATCCCAACGAACGGTTTCGACGCCGGGGGCAACGAGACGACCCGCGATACCGACGAGCCCATCCGTCCCGAGACGACCATGGAGACCCTGGCGGCCCTGAAGGTGCTTCCAAATACCGACTGGATGACCGCGGGGCTCTCCAGCACCATCACCGACGGCTCCTCGGCCATGATGCTGGCAGGCGGGGATTTTGTGAAGAGACACAAGCTCTTACCGCTGGCGCGCGTAGTGGCGAGCGCCGTATCGGGCTCCGACCCCGTCCTGATGCTCACGGGGCCGATTTACGCAACGCCGAAGGTGCTGGCAAAGGCGGGCCTCTCCATGGAGGACATGGATATCTTCGAGGTGAACGAAGCCTTCGCCCCCATTCCCCTGGCCTGGGCAAAGGAGCTCAAGGCCGATATGAGCAGGCTCAACGTCAACGGCGGCGCGCTTGCCCTTGGTCATCCGGTTGGTAACTCCGGTTGCCGGCTGTCCGTCACGGCGGTGCACGAGCTGGCGCGGCGTAAGGGGAAATACGCCCTCGTGACGCTCTGTACCGGCGGCGCCATGGCGCCGGCCACAATCTTTGAACGGGCCTGACAGGGACCCCGGGTCCAGGCCCGGCGCATCTGGCCGGGCGGGGAAGACTCCTCTTCGGGGGACGGATAGTTCGTGCTGTTTAGCGAAGCTTTTGCCGGTGTAGGACGCATTTCCCATATAAAGGTCCTGTTAAAAAGAGCGACAATGGCCTTATACTGGAGTCCGACAGGAGAAAGCGCATATTTGTACATGGTGAAAGAGCGCGGAGTCTATGATGGATTTACCGTCACTGCGATGCTGGAAGCATTGTAACATCTGCGGATGCGTATCAAAATTCGCGAGCAGAGGGATCCCATGAAAAACATCACGGCGGTTGCAGGCATGGTAGTTGTCACTGTGCTGCTGGTATCCTGTGGTCACAGGGACCTGCCGTTCAATCCGCAGCCCGAGAGGGGCCGCAGGCTGGTGGTGGTAACGACGACGAATGGACCGATTGCCGGTTTCAGAACGGAGGACGGGCTGAATGTTTTTCTCGGCATTCCCTATGCCGAACCACCGGTCGGCAGTCTTCGCTTCGCTTCCCCGCGTCCGGTTTCATCGTGGACCTATGTGCGGCCGGCCTGGCATTTCGGCCCAACATGTCCCCAGATAAAGGATGAGTTCGAACCGGCCTCGCTGCTCTACCAGAACGAGGATTGCCTGAGCCTCAATATCTGGTCGCCCGGGGTCGATGCAGGAAAGAGGCCCGTGCTGGTATACATCCATGGGGGCGGATTCATCGAAGGCGGAACCGGTGATCCGCTCTATAACGGGGCGCATCTCGCCAGGCGTGGTTCCATTGTGGTGGTGAGCATCAACTACAGGGTGGCGGCGCTCGGATTTCTCGCCCTGGACTCATTCGGGGCGGAGTTCGCCGGATCGGGAAACCTCGCTCTGCAGGATCAGATTGCCGGCTTGACCTGGGTCAGAAATAATATCGCACGGTTCGGCGGGGATCAGAAAAATATCACAATAATGGGTGAATCAGCCGGAAGTGCCTGTGTTATGTTTCACATGATATCACCGAGAGCGCGGGGGCTCTTTCAAAAGGCCATTGCGCATAGCGGTGCGATAAACCTGGCGCGGACGGAAAAGCAGGCTGCGCAGTACACACGGCAGTTTATGAAGCTGGCCGGAGCCAGGGATGTTACGGAACTTCGAATGATCTCAGCCGAAAGACTTGTTGCGCTTGAAAAAAAATTCCTGGATGAAGCCGGCTTCGAAGCCGACCTTGTCTTTTCCCCGGTGAAAGACGGTATCTTCGTTCCGAGAGAACCGATGAAGGCTTTCAGGGAAGGTGCCGCGGCGGGCATTCCACTGCTGAACGGAACGAACAAGGACGAGTACCGGTACTGGCTGCTGTATTTCCCGTACCTCAAATATATTCCCGCCAGGCTGGTCATATCGTACGCTCCAAGCGTCAAGGCCAGTCTCGGCAATGAGCTGGACAGAATTCTGGACCACTACCGCAAAACACTGCCGAATCCAGTCTTCCGCGGGGTCATTTTTGCGCTGGCCAACGATATGATGTTCCGGGTACCGCATCTGCGCGTATCCGATATGCAGAGCACGCATGCCCCGGTCTGGATGTATCGTTTTGACTGGAGGTCCATGGTTTCTGATGATCTTGGTGCCTGCCACGCCATCGAGCTGCCCTTCGTATTCAGGACTTTCGATTCGCCGACGCGCTGGCAGATTGTGGGATCGGACCCGCCGATGGAGCTTTCAGACCTCATGATGGATACCTGGATAGCCTTCATCCGCACCGGCAGCCCCAACGGCAGAGGATTGCCGGTGTGGCCGGCGTATAAAACCGGGAACCGCGCCACCATGATCTTCAACGCCGGCAGCGAGGTCCGGAATAATCCAGACGGAGGGGCCCTGCAGCTTTACGAGGGACTGCTGGAGGAGTAACGCGAGTCCATGTCTCCCCGGGGAAATATTCAGATCAGCGGTGCTGTGTCACGATGGCAAATTCGTATAGATGCTTACAGCGGCCCGGTTACAAAGAATGTATCTTTGTGCGGGCGCTGTCCTCGCGTTTATCGTTCCTGAGCGAAATGGAATAATCGGGATTTATGATAAAAGGATACTCTTTCATTGAGCAAGGTTCGGGGCTCTTCCACTGGGGAAGCGCAGTTTCCTAGGCATGCAGTTGGACCATTGACTTATTTTATATCATTCGGCAGAATATTAGCCACCGCTGGAATACTCCACCTCGTATATAGGTGCTCCCTGTTCAGAGATATTTTTCGGGGAGGCGGCTTTCTTAATTAAAGAAAGCTAGCGGGTTGATGACATTGCGCCGTTTACTCGCAGTCAGGTCCCGGTTGAAATTGTACCGCGCACCGGTGTAATTCGCTCTGTGCCGCGTTGCATCGCCGCATTGTAGTTCAGCCTCATTCTTATATCCACCGGACGCGATAAACCCGTTGACAGGCAGGTCCGACGGACGTACTCTAATTGCAGTCAGTTCAGTATGACACTTGAGCCATGGCGATATCCAGACCGAATTATACACGTCTTCTGTCAACCGTGGCGGCGCTCGCCGTCTTAGCGGCGTGCGCCGGCACGGCATGGCGATTCTCGTTTAAACACGCCGGTTTCGCCCTGGCAAAAGAGATTAACGGCCAGGCCTACGCTGTCGAAAAACTTCGCGATCAGTACCGCGGCGAGCTGGAGCGCGGCGATATGAACGCGGCGCTCTACACCCTTCGAAAGCTGCTGGAGCGCGCCCGCGAAAAACACGGCGTCGATTCCCCGGAGGCCGCCGCGCACTTGGGAGAGCTGGGGTCGCTCTGCACCCGCATGGGGCTGTATGACCGGGCACTGGAATACCATTCGGCAGCCCTGACGATCCGACTCAAAATACAGGGTGAGCGGCATCCAGATACCGCCGCCGCTTTCAGCAACGTGGGACTGGCCCGCTACCACAGCGGGGATTACGGCGCAGCGGTCGAAAACTACCGCCGGGCCCTGGACATATACCGAACAAGCCCGCCGGCGAACACCATGGCCGTAGCCGCGGTCGGTTTCAACCTGGGCCGGGCCCTCGACGCCCTCGGTGACGGCGACGGGGCTGTGGAGCGCATCCGCGAGGCGATCGCCGTCACTGAAAAAACTGATCCTAGGAATGCCGGCTTTCTGGGTCTATGTTACAACGGACTGGGCTCGGCATACCGTGCCGTGGGAAAGTACCGCCTCGCAGCCGAGCAGTACGAAAAGACCCTCGGGCTTCTACGCGAACGCGGGGAAGATGCCCCGACTCTGGCCGAGGCCGATGCCGGCATGGGGTTCGTCCTGTACCACCTGGGAGAGTACCCCCGGGCCGTGGAGCACTATGAAAAGGCACGCGCCTATTACGTCACGGCCTACGGAAGGGATCATCTCTATAGCGCCCACGTGTATCAGCCCATGGGGGACGTGTTGCGGGCCATGGGGAAATTCGATCGGGCAATTGAACTCTTTAACCTGACACTCGGCATATACGAGCGGGCCTACGGGGAGGCCCATCAGCACACCGCGGGAGTGTACATTAATCTCGGTGAGGTTTATCGCGCGCTGGGCGACACCGATCGCGCCGTCGAATACCATGCGATGGCACTCGGCATATACAAAAGGTCCCTGGGGGAAAAGCACGTACATACCGCCACCGCCCTGATGTACCTCGGGGGTGCGTATAAATCCCGGGGGAGCTACTCGGAAGCCATCAACGCCTACTCGGAGGCGGCGGCCATCTATCGCGGTTCCCTGGGAGAGGGCCATTCGTACATAGGAACGGCCTACACCAATCTGGGCGGCGCCTGTGAACCGGCCGGTGATTACGACCGCGCGCTGGAGTTCTATCGGAAGGCGCTGCCGATTTATCTGCGGACCTTTGGAGGGCAGCACCCTCATACGGCGACGCTGTATAACAACCTGGGACTGGTGCATTTCAAGAAAGGAGAATATGCCCCGTCCATGGAAAACTATCGCAAGGCACTGAACATTTATGGTGCGACCCTTGGAGAGGCACACCCCTACGTCGGCATTGCCTTGACCAATATGGGCCTTGCCGCCGCCGGACTCGGCGACAACGACACCGCCATGGGGAATTATCGAAAAGCCGAAGCGGTCTTCGAAAAAAACCGTTATCGGGCCGAGCTGATTACCCTCAAGGAAAACATGGCGAGCCTGCGCCTGTCGGCCGGCGACACCGACGGCGCGGCAGGCCTGTACCGCTCGGCCGTGGACCTCGTCATGAAATACCGGCTCGAACTGGGGAGGCAGAAAACCGGTTTCATGTCCCGCCACCTGCAGGCCTTCACCCGGCTGGCGGAAATCGAGCATAAAAGAGGCCGTCTTAACGAGGCGTTCAGGATAGATTGCATGCGCAAAGGGCTTTCGGTCACCGAGGGGCTGACACTGAAAGAAGCCCTCGCCGGGGCGGTGATTTCCGCGGAAGACAGGAAAAAGCTTCTGGCCGTAGATGCCGCGCTGGAGGATATGCAGTCCAGCTACGCGGTACTGATGAATGAAAAGAATTCCGGGACCGATAAAAAGCTCCGGGAGATCTGGAGGGCCGAGAAGGAGAAGGAAAAAACACTGGATGAGCTGGTGAAAAAGTACCCCGTCTTCGCCGGGATGGTGAGGCCAAAAATCCCCTCCGCCGGCGACATCGCCAGCGCTCTCGAAGGCGAGGAAATTCTGATCAGTTTCTCGCTTGAGGAGGGGCGCTGCCTGGCGTTCGTGCTTGAGCCGCGAAAGAGCCTTCAAACATTCATCGCCGGAGCGGAAGGGGAGGGAGCGCAGGGGCGGCTGGACGCGGACGTGCGCAATTTTAATACCCTTTGCAAAAGGCCCCTGGCCTTGAAAGGGTACCGTAAGATAGTTATGCCCGAAGGCGGTCTAATCCTCATCGACGAACGGGACAACGATCCCCTCATCGTTATCGACGGCGGGAAGGTGTATCGACTGACAGGAAAGGGAAAAGAAGCTTTCGAAATTGGCGGCGCCCCCGAAAGGCTGTTACTGGGCCACCTTGAAGGGAGCATGTCCGCCGATGAGGCACGCACATACCGGGACCTGCTGGCGAAAAAACTGTATCGCGAGCTCCTCTTCCCGGCGCTGGGGGCGTCCGGTGCTGGCAAGAAGCTTGTGATTGTGCCCGACGGGATACTGTACTATCTTCCCTTCGGATATCTTAAAAAAGAAAATGGTTCGACGCTGCTGGAGCACCATACCGTGACGCTGGTCCATTCGCCTTCAGTCTGGTACGGACTGGGGACACACCGTCATCAAAAAGGGCGGCACCCCCTGCTGGCATTCGGGAATGCGGTTTACGCCGAAGGCCACGGGAAAGAGAATGGGCCGGCGACAGAGCGGCGGATCCGTTCGAGTGGAACACTGCCGCGCCTTGCCGCGGCGGGACCTGAGGGGGTCGACGGCGAAACGCTGAAGCGACGGAGCTTCGCGAACCTGCCCGGCACTGGAGACGAGATACGGGCCGTCATGGAAATGGCCTACAAGAATCCCGCTGAGCGGCGGCGCCATTCCCGGGAAGGGGTAGAGGCGAACGAGGACATGCTGGCGAATATGGGGAGTCGGGACGAACTGAAGCGTTACCGGGTACTGCACTTCGCCGCTCACGGGCTTTTTGTGGATGACGCGCCGGCGCTCAACGCGCTGGTATTCACGCTTCCAGACGTCGCCGCACGCGTCAAACAGGATGAATACGGGCGGTACGTTCGAACGAACGGGGCCCTTAAGCGTGACGGTTTTCTGCGGTTGGGAGAGATACGGGCCCTGGGGCTTGAGAACGACCTGGTGGTGCTGAGCGCCTGCGAGACCTCAATCGGAAGCCTGGCCCCCGGCGAGGGCATGGTGGCCCTCCCCCAGTCGTTTCTGCTGGCCGGGTCCCGCTGCGTCATGGCGAGCCTGTGGGCCGTCGACGACGAGGCGACGAATCTTTTGATGAAGGAATTCTATCACCACTACCTCGGCAACGGAGTTTCACCCGCCGAGGCGCTCCGCAGGGCACAGATGGCCCTCAGTGCGGAATTCGAAGAGCCCGGGTACTGGGCCGCGTTCGCGGTATACGGCAGGTGACCGCACGTGTCGGTTAACGGCGTTGGAGATGGATCTGAGTAGCCCTGCCGGCGGTTATAGAAACGGATAAACGAAATGAATTATAGAAAGATGCTTCACGGTGCAGCGGTAATCGGCATCCTGCTGTTTTTAGATGCAAGCGTTGTGACAGCGCAGGGCCGACCCGAAATGAAAGTTTCATTCATCGCGGGTGCGGTCAAAGTGAACAGAGAGGGGCGCGTGTTTCAGGCCACGACGGGAGATTCGGTTTATGAGAATGACGTGATCAGCGTCCCGGAACGCGCGGTAGTGAAGCTGGAACGGGCAGGCGAACGGTTCGCGGTGGAAATACGCGGCCCCCGGCTGTTCAGGTTCAGCGCTGCGGCGGTCGGCGCAGTCAATGAAAAAGCCGGCATCCTTTCAACCCTCCTAAGCAAGGTATCGAAAAAAACGGAGGGGTATTATCCCCGTACCATTGTGACGGCGGTCAGGAAAGGCAGTGACGATGAATCCGCCGGAAAACTGGATCGTGAAGCTGTCGCCTCCATGGCGTCCCTTGTGAGGTCCCTGGGGAAGGAGGATTATGAGAAGGCGAAAGCCGAACTGGGCAAGCTGGAGAGCATGGGTGTGTCGAATTTTCGTAAAAGCGGGCAGATGCTTGTGGAGTACTGCCGGGCCGAAATTCTGTTTCATGAAATGAATTACGGCGAGGCCCTCCTGATATATCTTAAACTGTACAAGCCGGGCATGGCCTCGTTCCCCCACCGCCAGGAGGCCCATATAAAGGCCCTCGTTTGTGCCGAATTGCTGGGCGATGCCGGACTCAAGCGGCGTCTTATACTTGAATACCGCGACGTATACCGGAAAGAGGGCGCTTATCTCGATGGTATCGAAAGCTTTTCAGATATCGAATCGAAACCGTAAGCGGCAAACTAATACGGAAGCTTTTTCACGAGATAGCACATCGTCAGGAATTTAAGGCAAAAGGCCCCGTCGAGAGGTATATGGCAAAATATCCATTAAATAAACGAGCCGCCTGATGAGTACCCGTTCCGTTTTTCGGACACTGAATTTACCAGGGTCCGGCCGGTAGAGGTATCAATCCCGTTGAAATTATGTCCACCCGGTAATCTTTTCTTGATGAAGTTATCGATCGGTGATATATCCGTGCATATGCTAAAATAAAATAAAAAATGGCGGATTATTATGCGGTGCCCGATGACGACAGGATGCGTGATGGCGTTGATGGTTGCGCTGTTTCAGTTCTTTACGGGTCCCCTGCATGCCGAGGAACTATTCACGGGGGATATCTATCTTGCCGGGACAAACAGGGGGGTACTTATTTTCCGGCAGAAAAACAGCGTCACACGGAAGGGGGATCGTACCGTCTTGAAGCACACGTACAGCCATCCTGACGGCCGTATTGCCACGGTGGAAGAGGTGACGCTGAACCGGGGCGGCTTTGAAAAGTATTTCGTGGATTTCGAGAAATCCACCTGCGGGTGCACACTGGAGAGGGATGGAAACCGGGTCAGGTTCGGTTTCACCCGGGGGGACGTCAGCAAAAAGGGTGAGGATGCGTATATGCCCGACCTGGTCATGGGACCCACTCTTACAAGGTTCGTCCAAAGCCGGTGGGACCGCATCACTCGGGGCGAGACCGTATATTTCCATTTTCCGGCCATGACGCTGCAG
This sequence comes from Spirochaetota bacterium, assembly GCA_025457965.1. GTDB lineage: Bacteria > Spirochaetota > UBA4802 > UBA4802 > UBA5368 > MVZN01. Next base: position 9,977 of record JALOTJ010000003.1, read on the forward strand.
CGTATTGTGCGCTTCCAGATCTCGAAACATGACGGCTCCTCCTATGCGCGGGATGGCGTGATGGTGGTCAAGATGGACATCGCCAGCGTGTTCCTGAGATTGCTGGTGGACCCCGTTGATCTGGTCTATGATTTGAATACAAAACGTATTATTGAAATTCACGGCAAGAGCCTTCTGGAACGGGAAGTGAATGGAAGGATCGAGAACCCGATCGTCGATATCTATTACCGCTACGACAGGTAAGTGACGTCATAGTTTCTGATAGCATCTGCTGAAGGCCATTCTTCTCGCAATGGGTTTGTACACTCGCAAGGAATACTATTGATACTGGAGGATGGCTGTATTGAAAACATTGTCGTGTGGGTCAAAAATAATATCTGGTTCATCTTATTTTTTACATGGGGTATCCCGCTGGGGATATACCGGAGCAGGTTCAGGAAGATCGTCTACCAGACCGACAGCTGGCTCATCAACATCAAGCCGTATTTCATCAGGGAAACAAAGGCCCTGTTTTCCACCATGTATCCGGAGAACGAGGAGTACATCCGCTTCAGGAATTTTTACCGGTTTTATCTGGGAGTGTACTCGGTACTCTTCGGACTCTGGTATTTCTTCCGGTGAAGCCGGATCTATAAAGCCTCTTGGATGTCGTTTGGTCAGGACGCGAAACGAGTCACTCCGGTCGGTCTTATCCCGTCAAGCGGTCACCGTCCCGGCCTCTATTCCGCTGGCCGTACTCGCATCCATCATGACACCGTTCTGGGCGGCCGCCTAACTCTCTCACGGGCGTTAATCTGCGCGTACGGCGGAAAGGGCTCCAGACCGCGACCGGTGGCTCTTCGAGATCTGCGCCAAGATTGATCGATGGATCTCCGGGGCGAAATCAGCCGGTCCCCGGGTTCATGATCAGGTTGGTGCCGGGCGTATCCGAATCGGTTATTCTTGAAGGGCAGAGAGTCATCCCGCGCCAACTGCTTGACGGCGCGTTTGTGTTCCAATATCCTTAGACTGGCACGGCAGAGCGATGTTTGGTATTCTGCAACGATTCTACCACGGTGAGGGACCGTTGAAAAATGCAACCCGGCACAAAACGCTTCTTAAAGATTTTTTCCTGTCGCAGTCTTTGGCCGTACTGGCGACATATGGCTGTGGACAGACGTACGGCAGCCTGGTGGCATTCGCCGCAACTGATGATCTTGAGTCCCTGCTATTCGCCACCATGCGGGATACTCGCAAGTTTGCTAATCTTACCGAAAATCCCATGGTTGCACTCGTAATGGATAACCGAGCCAACCAGGAAACCGATTTTCACGGTGCGATCGCCGTAACGGCAACGGGATCGGTACAAGAGGCCGGAGCGTTGGAAAAGGATCTCCTTCTGGAACTCTATCTCTCAAAGCATCCGTATCTCAAAGATTTCGTTACATCGCCTGCATGTGCACTGCTCAGGCTTGATGTGGCTACTTACTTCATTGTGAGCGATTTTCAGAACGTTACGGTGCTTCACATCAAGAAATGAACCTGATTATTCCGCTGAATGAAATACAAGCCGGAGATCGGGAGCAGGTATGAGGGAAAGCCTTGTCTATGGCGCCAGACTGACGCTGTATGTCAAAAACACCCTAATTAGCTTTCAACAGCGCCATAATCCGCCTTATGATGGGCTCGGGAATGTTTATATTGAGCGTCGTTATTCTCAATTGGTATTTTTCAAAAGATGCCGCGGTATCAGTGGTTTCAAACAGCGTCTTGAAGCTGAACCGGATCAATTCCTCAAGCTCGCCGCGGAACAGGCCTGACTCATTCAAAAGGTCCTCAACCGGAGCCAGCACTCCGTAATTTACCGGCCGGCAGATGGAGCGGTAGAGGACAAAGCGCTGGGCGGGTTCGGAATTCAGATCATGATTTCTGATTGCCTCCTCTACCAGATCGAGGTTTATATAATCGACGGCCTCTATTTCATACTCCCCCTTGAGTCTTTTCCGTAAAATCTCTACAATATATTTATATTTTTCGCATAGAATTGGATCATCGACGCATTGCATGCCGGCCCTGATATAGAGGATAATATCTATGTCGGAGCTCCTTTGTGATAAACCCATACTCGCGGAGCCCGCCAGGTCGATCGCGATATCCCCGAATTCATGCCCCATCTCCTCAAGCGCTGACGCGAGTTTTTCAACGCGCTTTTCAGTCTCAATGGTTTGATGAGTTCTGAAGAAGTTCTTTACATCCCTGAACATCCGGATCTCCGGAGCGCGAGGGGTCGGACTCACAGCGTCGAAGTTGATACCATTGTTTAGCGCATTGAATCTCTTCTCATCCAGCAGTTCTTCAATAATATTCTCTCCGGCCACCCTGTAGCGCATCAAACTATATATCCTGTCATTCGCCAATTTTTGCAGTGATATATCTGAGATGTGGGAGCCTTCAAACCTGACAAGGTTAAAGAAGCCGCCCTCCTTTTTTCCCCCGGCATAGCTTACATGAAGGCCGAATGGCGCCGGCTCCATTAATACTGTTTCAAACGCTGTATTTATGGTATGCATAACGCGGCTGGATGAATTGACTATCAGTAAAGGTCTGTATGCCAAGGATTGGAGGAAATCTTTCATTGGACGGGGGGGTATGCCTTCCCTCCTCGATAACGAATCAAAAGGAGCGATAAAAATATCCGGATTGCAGCTGCCGATAAAATCATTTATTGAATCATGATCGCCTGAGAAAAGTGATGTCCGCGATTCGCCGTTAACACCAATCCCGGCGATCCTTAAACCATGGAAATCAATGCAGCGATTGGCGAGGTTCCTGTTTTTTAAATTTGTTCGCCCCAGATCGATATCATTTTGACCCGCCAGCAGGTAAATGTTCGGCTGGTATTTTGATGAGAGTATTTTTTCCAGAACGCTGTATTTCTGGAGCATGGAAATATCCGCCCTTTTTGCAAGATCAAGATAGTGGTCGCATTTTTTAAGTAATTCCGGAGCTCCCTTTTTCTCCTTCACGATAAATTCTGAAAAATCGACCGGGCTCAGATCCCTCCGCGGATGATTTTTCTTCATATCAAGGATATAACCATGTAATAGTGAAAATTCTTCCGAAATCTCCTGTGAATAGAAGGGCATATCCAGAATGTTCCCGGAGATCAGATACATATCCGCGATGGTTTCTTTCAGGAGGGTGTAAACTTTTTCGAAACAGCCATTGATGTCGTGCAGGAATAGTATCTTCATGGTTTCACGTGCGGTGTAACGCTTATTTGCTGTCATCAGTAATCCAGGATGACGCACCCTGTTTTCGCAGCATGTCATGGGACAAACCGGGGTATATCACAACCGGCTTTGAACTGCAATACGCCGGCCTGTTTAAACACCCCATTTAAAGCCGGCAGGCTGACATGGTGCAGGCACGCGGATTTCCTGTCCACACAATTCGTTGTCATTCTGATTGACATCGGCACCGTGAATGTTTAATCTAATCCAGTGATTTCGCAAGCGGCGGCTCCGGCGGTGCCGGACGCGAATGAACCATACGCCGGAACATTCCCACCGCAGAAAAACGCTCAATTCAGCACGTGAAATATTACTTGAGAATTATCTTTCGTCATGTACACTTTTCAGCAAAAATATAGTCTGGCGGTGTAACGATGGGAAAACCAATTTTAAAAACAACAATCGTCATCGCCCTTGCGGCGCTTTTCTCGATATACCCGCTAGTCATGATTTCGTGTTCCAGGGTCCAGCATTTCGAGCTTTCCCGGTTTATCGCCCCTGAAACCTGCGGGGGCTGCCATGACGCCATCTACGATCAGTGGAAAAACTCAATGCACCACCTCTCGCAGGTGGACTCGCTGTACCGGGCCGCCGCCTTCCATTATCTCGAGGGGCTTACCGACACCGATGAGATCAAAGAGGCTGAATCCTGCGTGAAATGCCATACTCCGGTCGGCTTTTTCACCGGGTTCCCAAAGACCGTGTCACAGGAGCGTGACGAACCAGGCAGGGTTCCGGAAATCGCGAGGCAGGGTATCCAGTGCGATTTCTGCCATTCCGCCACGGGGGCCTACGCGGTGTACAACAATCAGATAAAGCTGGATCCGGGATATGGCGAGTCCGACCCCGGCGTCAAACGAGGGCCATTCGGGGACTCGAAATCCGATTTCCATAAAAATGCGTTTTCGAAGTTCCACACATCCTCGGAGATATGCGGCGTCTGCCACGATGTTCGCCATGTGGTGTTCGGCACAAAGCTGGAGACCACTTACGAGGAATGGAGCAAAAGCCCATACAATTCGTCCAACGTGAAAGAGCACGTACCCTGCCAGGGATGCCATATGTACCAACGGCCAGGAGTGCCGGCAACGGGTTCGACTTCGCGGCCAAAGAATCCCGGTACCGCGGCAGTGGACGGTCCGCATCGGGAACACATCTATACGCATTATTTCGTTGGAGGGAACGCGGTAATTCCTCCCCTGCACGATGACAGGGTGAAGGCCGACATGGCCGTGGAGCGCCTCCGGAACGCCGCCGTGCTTTCCATCGACGGCTCGAAAATCGGCGAGGGGAAGATTTTCGTACGTGTGACGAATACGGGAGCCGGGCATTACCTCCCCACCGGGGTCTCCGACATCCGCCAGATGTGGCTCGAGGTGGTGGTGAAGGACGAAGCCGGCAGGACCGTCTACACCACCGGCGTCGCCGACGCGCGCGGCTATCTGCCCGGGAAGGCCATCGTGTTTAACACAGTTTTCGGTGACGGGAAGGGGAACGCGGTGGGGAATCTCGCAAAGGCGCGAGAGGTGCTGAGGGACCACCGGGTGCCGCCGAAGGGAACCTTGACGGAGGCAATCTACCTGCCAACGGCGCCAGCCGGGAAGGTCCTCGTGAGCGCAAGGCTCCTCTATCGAAGCGTACCGCAGAAGCTGGTTGATTCGCTCATGGGCAATAGTATCATCAGGATTCCTGTGATCGTGATGGCTGAGGCGAGAAAAACACTGCCACGGTGAGGACGGATCTGCGAGAGGAATAAGCACGCATCATAGAAGCCTGGACCGGGCTGGGAGCAGTTCCCCTGCCATTGAAATAATACACGCTCCCTGACGGAGTCCGTACAGAGAAGCTTATTTTTACAAGCGCATCGATAAAGCAACGATGAAAAATATTCAGGGTTTCGGGTAATACCGGAATATTTTTGCTATTGTTTATAATAACTTCACCGGCCCGCACCTGGTTTTAATCCATTTATTTATCCCGCAACTCGATTCAAACGGTTAAGCATGATGGCATTATTTGACTTTCCCGGCTAAATACCTGTTTTGAAAGTACATGGGCATAAGCATGTTTCATTTAGGTGCATCGACTTTTAGTGGAGCGTACTTTTATCGACGAAAGGAAGTGGCAATAAGCTGAAAGCAGGGTATCACAATGAGAACGGCAACGTGATACGAATGAATTTGATTTTTCCCGGGTGCCTCCGTCCGTTTTAAGAACCTGTTGAACACCGGTTCTGCAGGGGTCATCTTGATTATCACCTCCTGTTTTGAATAAACACCTTTAAAAATGATGTCGTCATTTCCGAGTACCAATTTTTTTCCTGTAAAGCCACTCGCTGCCTCATTTCCGCTTGACTATCTTTGTATGATTGTCATACAAAGATAGTATACACATAAACGTTATATGTCTTAAGTTGTTTTGCCATTATCATGTGGCAAAGGTGCGGGGAGAACGCCCCGGTGTGAGTAAAATAATCTAATGAACGTGCATGCAGTGTTTCGCCCGCTCAATGTGGTGCGGTGGTTCGCACTGCACGTATACGGAGGAGTAAGGGATGAGTACGGAAAAAGCGCGACGCGTGGTGATGATAGACGGGCGCCGAACTCCGTTTCTCAGGTCGGGGACCGGTTTTTATGATCTCATGGCATGGGAATTGGGCAGGTTCGCGGTCAAGGGTCTGGTCGCGGCGACGGGGATCGATCAGGAGGCTATTGACCAGGTGATAATGGGAACGGTCGCGTCGGACGTGGCGACGACCAACGTCGCCAGGGAGATCATGCTGGGCGCAGGGCTTCCGGAAAGCATTCCCGCATACACTGTTACCGTTGCCTGCATATCGGCAAATGCGGCGATTACTGCCGGGGCTGACATGATAGTGACCGGGAATGCCGACGTCGTGATTGCGGGAGGGACCGAGAGTTTTTCGGACCCCGATATTAAAATTTCTAAGCGTTACCGCCGCTTTCTTCTTGACCTCACCATGTACCGGCGACCGAAGACGCTTGCGGGAAAACTTCGACTTTTGAGGGGGATGAAGGCGCTGGATTTTATCGTCCCCCAGCGACCGGCGATCGGCGAGTACTCGACGGCCCTTTCAATGGGACACAACGCCGACCGGCTTGCGAAGCGGCTGGGCATCTCGCGCGACGAACAGGACCGCTACGCCGAGTTCTCCCACCGTCAGGCTGTGGCGGCGATCGCTTCGGGCGCTTTGAAAAATGAGGTCGTGCCGGTGGTGGTTCAGGGATCCGAAAAAGCGATTACGGCGGACAACGGTCCCCGCGCAGACGCAACATTCGACGGGCTTAATAAATTGAGGCCCGCTTTCTATAAAAATTATGGAACGGTCACCGCGGGGAATTCTTCGTTCCTGACCGACGGCGCTGCCGCCGTGCTGTTGATGAGCGAGGAAAAGGCGAAAGCCCTGGGACTCAGGCCGAAGGCCTATATCAGTTCGTATATCTTTTCGGCTCAGAACGTGTGGGATGAGCTGCTGCTGGGGCCAGCTTTCGCCATAGCCGGGTTGCTGAAAAAAACGGGACTGGAGCTCGCGGAAATAGGGGTGCTGGAAATACATGAGGCGTTCGCCGCACAGATGGAGGCGAACATCCGCTGTCTCGAGTCGGACGCCTTCGGGCGTGAAAAGGCCGGATACCCGGCCAGGGTCGGCATGGTCGACAGGAGCAGGCTTAATATATACGGCGGTTCACTGTCGCTCGGCCATCCCTTCGGGGCGACCGGTGCGCGGTTGCTCACCACGTGCTGCAACCGGCTTCAGGAAACCGGGGAGCGGTTCGGAATCATTGCCGGCTGCGCGGCGGGAGCGGTCGGAAGCGCAATACTGGTGGAGAATGCCGCCTGACGAGGAAAAGGAGGATCATCATGAACAACGAACGGACTGAAGCAATTGGAACGAAGGAAGAGCGTGACGGGGGCCATGTCCCGGTTGACAGGCTGTCGCTTTCCCATCTGAAGATAGAAAAGACGCGCGACGGTATCGCGCTGGTGATCATCGACTCGCCCGGCACCAAGGTGAACAAGGTTTCCTCCTCACTGCTCGGCGAGATAGAGTCGATGATAGAGTCGATTGAAAAGGATGTTACGGTGCGCGCGCTGGCGGTGGTGAGCGGCAAGGACGACAATTTCATCGTTGGTGCCGACATTGACGAGCTCAAGGGAAAGAACACGCGAAAGGAAATCTTCGAGTACATCAGCACCGCAAACGGCATACTCAACCGGGTCGAGCGACTTTCGATTCCGGTGGTGGCGGGAATCAACGGAAACTGCCTTGGCGGAGGAGTGGAGTTCTGCCTTGCGGCGGATTACCGGATGGCGACGGATTCACCGAAGACCGTTATGGGCCTTCCGGAGGTGCAGCTGGGCCTGTTCCCGGCCGGGGGCGGGACGCAGCGGCTTCCACGACTTATCGGTCTCACACAGGCGCTTCCGCTGCTGCTTACGGCGAAGAACGTACGCCCGCGTAAAGCGAAAAAACTCGGCCTCATCGACGAGATTGTCTATCCTTATGCGGTCCGCGAAGCCGCCGTGCAGAAGGCCCGTGAGCTTGCCGGGCGAAAAGGAAAACTAAAGAGGAAACGCAAACGCTCGATCGTAACCGCTTTTCTTGAAGGCACATGGCTCGGGCGCCGGATCGTTTTCTCGCAGGCGAGAAAAATGGTCATGAAGCAGACGCACGGCCTGTATCCGGCGCCGTTGGCGATTCTGGATTCGGTTGCCTATGGCTTCAGGAAAGGCGTGCTCCGCGGCATAGAGCGCGATTGCGATCGGTTCTCCGAGCTCGTGCTCTCACAGCACGCTAAGTCGCTTATGGGGCTCTTTTTCGCGATGACCGAGGCGAAAAAGAACCCGCGGCGTGATATAGCCCGCCAGGTTAAAAAGCTCGCGGTACTGGGGGCGGGTTTGATGGGAAGCGGCATCGCCGCGGTCTCTGTGGAGCGCTGCGATACGGTGCTGCTGAAGGACACCACGCTCGACGCGGCGGCACGCGGCATGCGCGAAGTATGGAGGGGGCTGGTCAAACGTGTCCGCTCTGGAGGCATCACTCCCTTCGAGCGCGACACCCTGTACGGGAAGATGGTTCCCTGCGATGATTATTCTCTGTTCAGGGAAACGGACCTCGTTATCGAGGCGGTCTTTGAGAACCTCGATCTCAAACAGCGAATACTCGCCGATGTTGAGCGTGCAACCGGCGAAAAAACAATCTTCGCCTCCAACACCTCGGCGCTGCCGATTCGCGAGATAGCGGCAAAGAGCCTGCGCCCCGAGAATGTTATCGGCATGCATTACTTCAGTCCCGTGCAGCGGATGCCCCTTCTAGAGATAATCACGACTGATGAAACGGCAGACTGGGTGACGGCGACAGCGCTCGAGTTCGGTATACGGCAGGGGAAGACCTGCATCGTGGTTAAGGACGGCCCGGGTTTTTATACGACGCGGATCCTTGCCCCAATGCTGAACGAGGCCATACTGCTTATTGAAGAGGGAGTGGATCCGTCCGCTATCGACAGGGCGATGCTTGCCTTCGGGTATCCCGTCGGTCCCATCGCGCTGCTTGACGAAGTCGGAATTGATGTGGGCGCGCACGTATCGAAAGGACTCGGGCCAATGTTCGAGGAACGCGGGGCAAAACCATCAACGGGCCTTGGACTGCTCTACGAAAGGGGTTATCACGGCAAAAAAAACAAAAAGGGTTTTTACCGTTACGATGCCAAGAAGAAAAAGGGGATGCGTCAGATCGACCGGGAGGTGCTCGGCATTCTGAAAGCCTCACCGCATAAAGAAATCGATGTCCGAACGATTCAGGACCGAGTGAGCCTCATGATGGTGAACGAGGCGCTCCTCTGCCTGCAGGAGGGTATCATCTCGTCGCCGCGCGACGGGGACACGGGAGCAATTCTGGGCCTTGGTTTCCCGCCGTTTCGGGGAGGTCCCTTCAGGCATATCGATACCGAAGGAGCGGGCGCGATTCTGGGACGCATGGACGAGCTGGCCGAGATGCAGGGAGGGCGCTTCAAGGCGGCCGGGATCCTGCGTGATGCGGCGTCATCCGGTAAAAAGTTTTATTCGTAAACGAAGAGGCGACAATGGAACGTACACTGCCGATCAACGAGGAGCATGTCATTTTCAGGGATTCTCTGAAGAAGTTCATCGCCGCTGAGATTGGCGACAGTTACGCGCAGTGGGAGCATGAGGGGATTGTCCCGCGCGGGATATGGGAAAAATTCGGAGAGAATGGTTATCTCTGCCCCTGGGCGGCCGAGGAGTACGGCGGCTCCGGAGCGGATTACCTGTTCTCGGTCATCATCACCGAGGAGCTCGCGCGCGCGGGCATGGGGAGCCTTTTTGTCCCGCTGCATAACGACATTGTGGCCCCGTACATCGACTCGTACGGCACGGACGACCAGAAGGCCAAATGGCTGCCCGGATGCGTTTCGGGGAACATCATCCTCGCCGTCGCGATGACCGAGCCCGAGGCCGGATCGGATCTCGCTTCCATAAAAACGACCGCGGTGGAGAAGGACGACCGCTGGATTCTCAACGGCCAGAAAACCTTCATCTCGAACGGTATCCTGTCCGACCTGGTGGTGGTGGCCGCACGGACGGGCACTGCGGACACGCCAGCGAACCAGGCGATGAGCCTGTTCGTGGTGGAACGCGGCTCGGAGGGCTTTTCGCGCGGCGAGCCCATAAAAAAGATCGGCCTCAAGGCCCAGGACACTGCAGAGCTCTTTTTCGACGATTGCTCCATTCCCAGGGAGAACCTCCTTGGGGAGGTGGGGATGGGGTTTATTTACCTGATGCAGAAGCTCCAGCCCGAGCGGCTGATCTGCGCCGTGGGCGCGCAGGCCGCCGCCGAGCGCTGCCTGGAGATTACCGTTGAGTACGCGAAGGAGCGGCGGCTGTTCGGCAAGCCCCTTTCAAAATTCCAGAACACCCAGTTCGTCCTCGCCGAAATCGCGGCCGAGGTCGCGGTCGGGAGGAGTTTCGTGGACGACCTCATCCGCGCGCACATGGCCGGTAAATCGGTGATGAACGAGACCTGCATGGCCAAGCTGTGGGTGACCGAGATGGCGAAGCGCGTCGCGGACCGCTGTCTGCAGATCTTCGGCGGCTACGGCTACTGCTCCGAGTACCTTATCGCGCGCTTCTACGTGGACGCCCGGATCCAGACCATATACGCCGGCACCTCAGAGGTGATGAAGATGATCATCGCGCGGTTCATGGGGCTCTAGGTGTAATTTCCTCAATTTTGCCTTTTCCCGCTCCGATAAGGAAGGAGAATCCAACTATTCTCCGGAGTTGACCATGCTGAAAAAAATCCTGGCCGCAGCTTTCGTCATGCTTCCCCTGGCGCTTTTCGCCCAGTCCGGGCCGGTTAAGGACGCGCCCGATACAAAAGGAAAATCCGCGCTTACCGTAACCAATATCCCGGTACAGGCGCAGTACAGCGATAAGTTTGAGGTTGAACACTGTTATTTGAACAGACGCATCGATCCCGGCGGCAAGGGAGAACTGCTTGAAGTGGAGCTTATACTGAAGAGCCACCGGGACGAGCCGCTCGAGATGTATTTATTCACCATAGCGACGTATGAAAAGATCGAGAAGACCAAATCGAGCTTCGAGATCCCGGTCCCGGAAAGGGAGCGCATACGAAATTTCGTACCCTATCCCGACGACGTAAAAAACTACGAGTATGATAATCCGGACGCGAAGGGTAAAACCATGCTGGTGAAGCACCCGAAAAACCCGAAGGCCGGCATCGACCCCGCGACCGGAAAGCCCTATACGCTGAAAGACAGGCTGGTCGTTCGCACCTATCACCTGAGCCCTTACAGGGTAAACTACGTATTCTTCAACAATGTCACCATTCTGATCTTCGACGGTGAAGGCAACGCCATGTTCCGCAAACTATACGAGATCAAGGGCCGTCGGCGCTAGCCGCACCGGTTGATTCCGCACGTTAAGAGGCCCCCGTCAGGGGGCCTCTGGCATTAAATAGTGATTGACCGCGGGGACATTGTGAAAAAGGCTTGTTATTCCATTGTTTTACTCTATGGTGGTTCCGCTTGACGTGAAAACGGATTCGCCTTTAACGAGGAACTGATATGAGCTGCGTGGTGATCATTGGCACACAGTGGGGTGATGAGGGCAAGGCGAAGATGATCGATTACTACTCCGCCGGGGCCGATATCATCGTGCGCTACCAGGGCGGCGCGAACGCCGGGCATACGGTCGTGGCCAACGGGGTGAAACACGTCTTCCATCTGATCCCCTCGGGGATACTGCATCCCGACAAGGTGTGTGTCATCGGCAACGGCGTGGTGCTTGACCCCGAGCAGCTCCTAAAGGAGATCGACGCCATCGAAAAGCAGGGCATAGAGGTCGGCAGCAGGCTCTTTATTTCGGACGCGGCGCACCTCATTCTGCCCTACCACAAGCTCTTCGACGAACTCGTCGAAGAGTCGAGGGATAACCGAATCGGCACCACGAAACGTGGCATAGGCCCGGCGTATTCGGACAAGGCGCTTCGTCTCGGTGTACGCGTCGGGGATATTCTCGATGACGATTATCTCGCGGATCGGCTGGGCTGCGGCATTGCGATGAAAAACAGCCAGCTGGAAAAAATGTACGGGCGCGGGCCGTTTGACAGCGCTGAAATACTGAAGCTTGTGCGCAATTTCAGGGATCGTGTTAAGGGCAATATCATCAATACCCAGAATTACCTGCATCGCGCCGTTGAACAAAAAAAGAAGATTTTACTCGAGGGCGCTCAGGGTGTGGCGCTCGATATCGACCACGGTACCTATCCTTTCGTCACGTCGTCGAATACGACGATCGGCGGGGCGCTTACCGGCACCGGCCTTTCGCCGTTTAATATCGATAAAATAATAGGCATCACCAAGGCCTACGTGACCCGGGTCGGCGAGGGGCCGTTCCCGACGGAGGACGAGGGGGACGGAGGCGCGCGACTCCGCGAGAAGGGCGGTGAGTTCGGCTCGACCACCGGCAGGCCCCGTCGTTGCGGCTGGTTCGACATGGAAATAATGCGGTATTCGAAGCGTGTGAATGGCCTTACGAGCCTCGCGCTTACGAAGATCGATGTGTTAAGCGGCTTCAAAAAGATCAAGGTCGCCGTGGGATACGAGATGGAGGGGAAACGGCTGGAGTACTTCCCCTCGTCGATGCATCATAAAATCCGACCGGTTTATGAGGAGCTTGACGGCTGGGACGACGACATATCGGCCTGCCGGAGTTTCGAGACGCTGCCCTCGAATGCCAGGGCCTATATCGATTATATCCGAAAGATGCTCGACATCCCGATTTCGATCGTATCGGTGGGTCCCGACAGAGAGAATACCTTTGTACTCGATTAAATTTTCCATTGGAGCTGGTGCGTAACCGGGGAATACCAGCCGGCTCAAGAGTTGTGACTGTTTTATAATATTGTTTTTTACCGGATGTGTGCTAATTTTTATTTGACAGTAAACCCGGCTTTTAATACCTCTAAGCCCGTACGTTTTGAGTCGCTAGCTCAGTCGGTAGAGCAACTGCCTTTTAAGCAGTGGGTCCGGAGTTCAATTCTCCGGCGACTCACAGAAAATTGCGAAATAGTGTTGACCAATCGACGCAATTTTTTATAGTGCCTCAGCATTTGTCCCCGTCGTCTAGGGGTCTAGGACACCGGGTTTTCATCCCGGCAACAGGGGTTCGAATCCCCTCGGGGATGCATTGAAAAGGCGGCCATTCGGCCGCCTTTTTCGTTTCAAATGAATACTTCCATTATCGCCTCCGCCATCAGACGATATCCCTCCACCGTCGGGTGGACCATGTCGAACTGCACCAGCTTTCGAAATTCAACGCCATCAGAAATCTTTTTCCGCCAGTATTCGTGTACCCGTGCGACAGGAAGGTCGTTTACGGATGCAAGATCCTCGATACGGGCGTAAAAGGGCGCCGCTATGGCGTTATCGCGTGCGTCACCGAGATGCACCGAGGTGACCAGCACGATCTCGGCCTCTGTGTTTTCGCGAATACGGTCGATGATGGACTGGAGGCTGTGTTTGAAGCGCTCGACCGGATAACCGATGAAGGCATCGTTGAGCGCGAACTGGATGAAGACGCAGTCGGGGTCCTCCTCGATCACATCCTCGCGGACGCGCAAGAGGCCGCCTTCGGCGGTGTCGCCGGGTATGCCCCGGTTGATGATGTCAAACTGCGCCTTCGGATACTTTTCCTTTAACATCTCGCCGAGGAAAACGAGATAGCCCTTGTTTACCAGCCATCCCTGGGTCAGAGAATCGCCCAGGGCGACGATGACTGCATGGGAGCCTTCGGTGAGCTTCCGGATTGTAGTAACAGCCTTCATAACAGACCCCGGTTCTATTTCGAAAATGACGATTGTTCAGGGATACCGAAATTTTAACACGCGTCAAACGAAAATACGCCCTATGGTGTGGATGATCTTAATAAGAAACCGAAGGAATATGGTTGATTTTTATACGCAAAGCGGTACCCTCTATCGGGATGATCGGGTGTCGCGAATGTGACCGTCCCGAGGAAGCGGTATCGCAGTGTATACGGGTGAGAGGAAATATATGAAAAACGTATTGATTACCGGGGCAACGGGATTCATCGGCGGGCATCTTGTGGAGGCCAATCTAAAAAAGGGTAACCGCGTCAGGGCGATGGTGCTTCCCGGCGATCCGGGCGGCGAGAGACTGGCGAAAAAGAAAGGCGTACAGGTGGTAAGCGGCGACGTTCGGGACTATGATTCGGTAAAGCGCGCCTGTGCAGGCATGAACATCGTGTTTCACTGCGCCGCGGTGGTGACCGACTGGGCGCCGAAGAGCCTCTTTCGGGAGGTGACCGTGGGCGGCACTCTAAACATGTGCCGCGCGGCGCTCGCGGCGAACGTAAGCCGGTTCGTCGACATGAGCACGAACGACGTCTTCGGCATTGACGAGAAGAACGTGATGGACGAGACCTATCCTCTAAGAAAATGGGGTGAGCCGTACCCGGACTCCAAGATCGAGGCCGAGCGCATCACCTGGCGCTTTCACCGGGAGCACGGCCTGCCGGTAACGATGGTCTATCCGTGCTGGGTCTTCGGCCCCGGCGATATGACTTTCGTCTATCCGCTCGCCGAGGCGATCGTTAAGCGAGATCTGTTGTTCTGGAGAAAGGACGTCATCGTATGGCCGGCATACATCGATAACCTCGTGGACCTCCTGATGCTCATCTCGACCGACGAGCGCGCGGTCGGCAACGGCTATCTCGTTCACGACGGGGAGTACGTTACGCTGCAGAACTTCTGCAGGGGTATCGCCGCGGCCCTGGGAGCCCCGCCGACAACGCTCCACATCCCCTATTTTGCCGCCTACGCGGCCTCTTTCGCGATGGAGATGATCTGGAAGGCCCTGGGTAAAAAGGAACGGCCGCTCCTGACCACCTACGTGGTGAAAAACCTCGGCTCGCGCTTCAGGTTCTCGATCGATAAGGCGGCCCGGGAGCTTGGATGGAAGCCGAAGATATCCTACGGCGAAGGCTTTGCGCGGACGATGGAATGGCTCAAGACCCTCGGTGTGGGAAAGACCGCCGGGGAATAAACAACGGCCCTATCCGGATAACGCCGCCCTTGCCTCGCGCATGATCTGCAGTTCCTCATTGGTGGGTACCACCATGGCGACCACGCGGCTATCGGGCCGGGTGAGTATCGTAGCGCGTGAGCGGTTCTTTTCGTCATCGAAATTGATACCAAGTAAGCCCAGGTTTTCCAGCACGTCCCTGCGTAATGTGGGCGAATTTTCGCCAATCCCCCCGGTGAAGACGACGGTGTCGAGCCCCCCCATCTCGGCAGCATAGGCACCGATGGTGCAGATGATGCGGTTGGCCAGCACCTTCTCGGCGCGGATGGCATTAGGGTCACCTGCATGCATCGCTTCCTCGATGGCGCGATGATCGCTGGAAATACCGCTCAGCCCCAGAAGCCCCGACTCCTTGTTGATGATACTTTTAATGGCCGCCGCCGTATAGCCGTGGCCCATGAGAAAGAAAACGATCTCGGGATCGAACGAACCGCTGCGAGTACCCATCGGAAGGCCCTCGAGCGGTGTAAAACCCATCGAAGTGTCGACGCTACGGCCGTGCTTGACCGCACAGATGCTCTGGCCGTTGCCGAGGTGGCAGGTGACGATTTTGAGTTCGGCGATATTCCTTCCCAGTATCTCCGCGGCCTTCAGCGATACGTACTTGTGGCTGGTGCCGTGGAAGCCGTATTTCCTGATGCCGAATTGTTTATACAGCGCATAGGGAAGGCCGTACAGATAGGCCTCCTCCGGCATGGTCTGGTGAAAGGCCGTATCAAATATGGCGTACTGTCGGGTTCCGGGGAGATCATGGATGAGGATTTCTATGCAGGCAATGCCGACAGGATTGTGCAGCGGGGCGAGAAGGGCGTTTTTGCCGAGCTCGGACATCACGGTGCCGTCGATCAAAGTCGTGGCGCTGTAGCGTTCTCCGCCGTGAACAACGCGATGGCCAACCGCGGCAATCTCGGCACGATCACTGATGGCGCCCTTTATGCGCAGCGTTTCGAGCATGTCGCCGATGGCGCTCTCGTGGTCACCGACGGTACAGGTGTCCCTGTCGGTCTTATCGGCCATGACGATCTTCCGCTCGCAGGAGGACTCTGCTCCCGTCAGGGCGATGCCGTCATAAGTACCCTTTATAAGCACTGTCTCGGTTCTTGCGTCGAAGAGCTGGAATTTCAATGAACTGCTGCCAGCGTTGACGACCAGTATCTTCATTATGTAGCTCCAGAGTTTCGGGCCAGTAAGTCCGTGTCGGGTGGATGGCGCTTCCCCGTGTGAATGAACTGTACGCTGACGTGCCCGATTAAATCAAGCAAAGAGTGTGAGATCGGACGCCCCGTTAAAAAAATCCCCTCTGGCCGTCAGGCCAAGGGGCATGCGCAGGAGGCGCCGGCGGAGTAACGTCCCTCCGCCGGGCAGCTATGATAAAAAGATCGTTATACCATGCTCAGGTGTTTGTATTTCGGAAGGTAACGCACCGCGGGCTTGAAGGCGTCGCGGCGGAACGGCTCGGCGAGAACCTTCGCCCCTCCCTCTATGACGGCGTTGATGACGACCGGCTTTTTAGACTTTACGGCCTCGTTAACAACGTCCTTCACCTGGGTGTAATCCTCGACTTTGAATCCGAGCGCACCCATATCCTTCGCGACCTGGGCGTAATCTGGATTGGTGGGCAGGTTGCATCCGACGAACCGGTTGTCGAAAAAGTCGATCTGGTTCTTTTTCTCGGCGCCCCACTCGTGGTTGTTGAACACAACGGCGATAACCGGGATGTTCTCGCGGACCGCGGTCATCACCTCGGCTATGCCGCTGATACCATAGGCGCCATCACCCTGGAGGGCGAACACCGGACTGTCGGGCGAGCCCATCTTCGCGCCAAGTGCGGCGCCGTAGGCGAATCCGCAGTTGCCCCAGCTCAGCGCCGAGATGTGCTGACGCGCTCCGGCGAACCGGAGATAGCTGTTGCAGATCGACGAGTTGTTTCCGATGTCGGTCGAGACAATCGAGCCCTTCGGCATCGCATCGGTGAGTTCCTTTATAAAGCGGCGCGGATGCATGAGCTTGTTGGTCGAGGACGACCATCCGTCAAGTTCGTCCTTCCATATCTTCTTTTCCTTTTCAATGTCCTCGATGCGTTTGGCGTCCTTGCCCCGCTTGCCGTCGATGGCGCGCAGGCGCAGGATGAGCTGCCGGGCGGATTCCTTCGCATCGGCCATGATGCCGATATCGGCCTTCTTGGAAAGCCCAAGCTGGCTGGCATCCACGTCGATCTGGATGATCTTCGCGTTCTTCGGCCAATAGTCGATATCGTACTGGGGAAGCGTGCCGAAAGGTCCAAGGCGGGTGCCGAGCGCAAGTACAACGTCGGCCTTGGCGATGAGCCGCATCGCCGCCTTCGAGCCGCAGTAACCAATGGGCCCGACGGCGAGCTGGTGGTCGGCCGGGAAGCTGTCGTTATGCAGATAGGTGTTGACCACGGGCGCGGTGAGGTATTCGGCAAGGGCCTTCGCCTCGTCATGGGCGTTCGCCTGCGAGACGCCGCCGCCGGCGAGGATCACCGGGAATTTGGCCTTTGCAAGCATCTCGGCCGCCTGTTTCACCTGCTCCTCGGGTCCGGGGCCGTAGCACACGTCACCGGATTTATAGATCTCGCAGTCCAGGTCCCCATAAAAGAAATCACGGGGTATATTGAGCTGCGTGGGGCCGCTGAGCAGTTTGGCCATGTAAAAACAGCGACGCGCAAGTTCGGTCATGCGCTCGGGACGGTTTACCCGCACCTGGTACTTTGTGGATTTTTCGAACCAGGGCATCTGGTCGAGTTCCTGGAATCCGCCGGTCCCGATACCCATGCTGCCGGTCTCGGGCGTGATGGCGACGACCGGAGAATGGGCCCAGAAGGCGGCGGTGATCGCCGAAACAAAGTTGGCGGCCCCGGGGCCGTTCTGTGCGATACAGCACTGCGGCCTGCCGGTAACGCGGGCGTAGCCATCGGCCGCGTGAGCGGCCGCCTGTTCGTGGGCCACTGGGATGAAGCGAATACCCGCGGCGGGGAAAAGATCGAGTGCGTCCATAAATGCGCTTCCCACGATGCCGAATACGTCGCGTATTCCCTCGGCCACCAGTGTTTCAACGAGCGCCTCAGACGGTGTCATTCGTGGCATACAGTACCTCCTCGGTATACGATGGTATAATTACTCCACCCGGGCCGGATCGGGATATCCAGTCGTATTATGGATGCCGTGCGGATGGTCAATTATATGAATAGTATTCATATAATGAACTTAGTTCAGCAGGATGGAATTGTCAATAGTTTTTTAATTAATTTGGCCGTGCTATAACAGGAGCATGGGCTTTTCCCTAAGCATGGCATTGGAAATGCCTATCGCTGCAGGATTTGGGACAGAACCATTAATTATCTTGACGATACGCGTGATAGTTCCAATAAAGCGCTATCGTGAAGGTGTATTTAGACCGTTCGTACAGAATCCAGGGGTTGCGCCGACGGGGAAGTACAGGCATATGATAAAGAAAGACTTTAAATACAGGGAGATACCCTATAACTACACCTCCTTTTCCGACCGGGAGATAATACTCAGGTATTTCGACGACGAAACAGCGGATATAATCGAGTCGCTGCGTTCACAGCGCGTTACCGGCCGGAGTGCAAAGCTCCTCTTCGAGATATACGGTGACCTGTTCATAATAGACCGAAATCCGTATATCTTCAATGATTACCTGGAGGACTCCCGCAAGCAGCGGCGCCTAAAGCGGCTTCATCGCGCGCGCCTTGATATCATCGTAAAGGGAGCGAACGGTAACCCCCTGGTGTTAAAACTGGTCGAGAAGACGCTGGAGCTCGATAATAGTTTTTTCTCCGGCTTCGCTTCAGAAAAGCGGCTTCGAAGAAGGATCTTCCACGTACTGAAATCGTGCACGGCGCGGTGCAATATCCAGTTTTCGGCGTTTCACAAGGTGTCGCACGCCACCGACGCCACCGACTGGAGGGTCGAGTACCCCGCGGTGGTGGTCTATCCTGACGCGGTCGAGGAGATCCCGGGACTCATCCGGGCGGCCAGGAAGCTCGGTCTCAGCGTCATTCCCCGAGGGGGCGGTACGGGGCTTACCGGCGGCGCTGTCCCCGTGCGCAGAAACTCCATCGTTATCAATACCGAAAAACTCAATAGGATCACCCGAATAGAGATGGAAACCGCCGGCGGGATGGAGTTTCCGGTTGTAAGCGTCGAGGCGGGTGCGGTCACCGAGGATGTCATCACCTTTTGTGAGCACAGCGGCTATATCTTCGCGACCGATCCCACATCGGCCTGGGCCTCGACGATAGGCGGCAATATCGCCGAGAACGCGGGCGGAAAGAAATGCGTGATGTGGGGCACCGCGATCGACAACCTGTATTCGTACACCATCGTCGACGCCCAGGGGCGCGTGCTCGAGGTGAAGCGCCGCGATCACCCGTACAGGAAGATACTCCCCGAGGACACGGTGATCTTCGACGTATGCCATGTCGAGGGCACAAAGAGTGTTCCGGTCAGCGCCATTACGCTCCTGGGCACCGAGATCCGCAAGAAGGGCCTGGGAAAGGATATCACCAACAAGGCGCTCAAGGGGCTTCCCGGCGTGCAGAAGGAGGGCGGAGACGGGATCATCACCACGGCGCGCTTCGTGCTCTATCACCCGTTCGCCTATTGTAAGACCATCTGCCTCGAGTTTTTCGGCAATAACCTGATCAACGCGTCGAAGGCGATCGTTGACATCATGAACACCTTTGAAAAGGACGCGGTGGTTTTTCTTACCGCGCTTGAGCATTTCGACGAGAAGTACGTTCTTGCCATCAATTACAGAAACAAGTCCAAACGGACCGCCATCCCCAAGGCGGTGCTTTTGGTCGATATCGAGAGCAACAACGAGGAGCTCTTACTCGGCGCGTGCGAGCGCGTCATTGACATGGTGGGGCCCTATAACACCGAGGGGATCATCGCATCCGACGGGAAGGAGCGCGAACTCTTCTGGGCGGACAGAAAGAATCTGGGAGCGATCGCGCGGCACACAAATGCCTTCAAGCTCAACGAGGACGTGGTCATCCCCCTTGAGAAGCTGCCGCTGTTCGCCGATTTCATCGAGAAGCTCAATCTGCAGAAGGAGCTGGAAAACGATATTCGTATCATCGACGACGTCGAGCGCTTTCTCTGCGATGCGAAGTCCGCCCAGGGGGCGGACTTCAGCGCCGCCCGTATCGATTCCTTCATTGACGGTTTGCGCAAGGTCCGCGCGCTGTACCGGGCCTACGTGGAGAACTTTGACAGGCCCGCGGGACCGGAGCTTGGGGGAGGGAAGGGAGAGACCGTTTTCAAGTTGATACAGGACGGGACCATGACCATCCAGTTCGAGGACGACGTCATCACGCACTTCGCCATAACCTTCCACGGCTACGGGGAACTGCTCGACAGGTTCAGCGCGGTGGTCCAGAACGAGCGCAAGCGCAAGATCATCATCGCCACCCACATGCATGCCGGTGACGGCAACGTTCATGTGAATATTCCGGTGCATTCCAACGACTACATGATGATGCGCGAGGCCGATGAAACGGCGGGTGTCATCATGCAGGAGACCGTTCGGCTGGGAGGCGTCATCTCCGGCGAGCACGGCATCGGGCTTACCAAGCTCCGGTTTATTGACAACAAGGTACTCGAGGAATACCGCAAGTACAAGCTCGAGAACGACCCTGACGACCTGTTCAATCCCGGTAAGCTCAGTGCCGATTTCCCCCAGAGCAGTATCTATACGCCATCTTTCAACCTGCTCGAGCTGGAGGCCTTCATCCTCGAGGCCACCGACCTGGAGTCCCTTTCGACCTCGATCGCTCAGTGCGTCCGCTGCGGCAAGTGCAAGTCCGTATGCAACACGCACTATCCCTGCGGCACCATGTTTTATAATCCGCGCAACAAGATCCTCGGGGTGGGGCTCATCATGGAGGCGGTGCTCTACGACGCGCAGACCTCCACGTCGCTGTCATTCCGCAATTTCGAGAAGCTGCGTGAGATCTCCGATCACTGCACCATGTGCCATCGCTGCCAGGTGCCATGCCCGGTGAATATCGACTTCGGGAACATCACCCTCGACGTGCGCGAACTCATGGTGCAACGAAAGAAATCGCAGTTCAAGGCCGCAACACAGTTCACGATTTTTTTTCTGCGCCGGCGCGGCTATTATGTTAACAAGCTCCTGCGGGTGCTGGTATTCCGGCTGGGCTACGGCGCACAGCGACTCGGGTATTACCTGAACAGGCCCGTCTCGAAGATAACCCGGGAGCTTTTGCCGAGGATAAACGGGTACCTCGCCGGCCGCTTTCCCCGGACGGGACAGAAATCACTCCGCGAGCGCCTTCGCCTCAAGGGCGGCAACTGTTTTTATTCCTTTGAAAACCCCGACCTGCCGGTCAGGAAAAGCGTTGTCTATTTCCCCGGGTGCGGTTCCGAACGGATGTTCCCCGAAATAAGCATCGCCGTGATCGCCCTGCTGTACAATGCGGGAGTGCGGGTGGTAATTCCGCCGGAGTTCATCTGCTGCGGGTATCCAATGCTTGCAAACGGAATGACCGGTCAGGCGGACATGCGCAGTTACGAGAACAGGGTGCTCTTTCACAGGATAGCGGGCACAACCGGCTACATGGACATAGAGCATATCATCGTGTCATGCGGGACCTGTTTCGAGATGCTCGAAAAATATGAAATAGAGAACATTTTTAACGGTGCCTCCATTATGGATATAAACGAATTTATCGCGCGGGAGGAAGTATACGGGAAGGCCGCGGCGCCGCGGCATCCGGTGCTCTACCACGAGCCCTGCCACACGCCGCTTAAACACCTGGGATACGAAAAGACCTTTGAGAAGCTGTTCGGCATCGGACCGGTAAACATCCCCAACTGCTGCGGGGAGGGGGGCACGCTGGCGCTTTCGACTCCGGAAATTTCCAACACGCTGCGCGGCCGCAAGAAGCTGAATCTTCTTGGCGTCACTCGCCGCAGCAGAGTGAGTGTCCTCACCACCTGTCCCAGCTGCGTACAGGGACTCTGCAAGATCAACGGCGAGCTTTCGGTGACCGGCCGGTCGCTCGCGGTGTATGCCGCGGAACGCTTTCTGGGGCATGATTGGGAAAAAAAGTTTATTCAGACCGTGAAGAAAAAGGGAATCGAAAGAATCCTGTTTTAAAGCATCCGGCGGCGGGACGAAATCTTTCGCGCCGTCCGCGTTCGCGGTCCTCATCGTGATAGCGGCATTCCTCCATATTGCTTATCAGGCGGTCGTAGTCATGGAGGCTCGCGTCGCTTCACGGGCTCTCCGGGGCGGCGTCCATAATGATGAATTTACCTTGGAGATGCCGCACTCGCCGGCAATCATGTCGATGCTAATGCCCCTGATTCCGAAAACCGAGGAAAGGCGTTTAAATATTTCTATGATTTTTATTTTTACGATAGTTTTTTGTCGAAAAAATAACTGGTGTCGTAAGATCAGCACTGCAGAAGGGTCAGGTATCAAGTAAAATGCGCGGTGTACATAAATACTATTGAAGAGGGGGCTTTGTTTTATCGATTATAACAGAGTCGTGCTGCACTGGCATCCATCGGGCCTGAGAGATCCATGGATGTCCTTTCGGCCTCGCGTACGCACCGTGCCCGTATATATATCGTAGAGAGGATCGTGATGAAAAAAATGGTGAGCCTGAGCGCGGCGGTGTTATTGGCCCTGACTGTTTCCTGCTCTGCAAAAAAGAAAGCACCCTTAAGACAGGAAATATCACCACTTGATGGAAAGCTTTCAGCCTTTTTCATGCTCTGCAGCCGGGACGCGGCAGGCGGGGCTAAGGTCGTGGAGAAGCACGATATCGTGAAAATGCTCACTCATTTTCTGCGCATGGATGGGGGTGGAAAGAAATATTACCTCCTTGAACGCGAACATATCTCGGAGATGATCCTGGCGGTCACCGAGGGCCTGTACTCGGATTTTATACTTATAAACAAGCATGGCGTTGTGGTGTACAGTCGCGAGAACGATGACATCTTCGGTAAGAACGTGCGCACGGGCCTTTCGGACAGTCCCCTGGCCAGGTGTTTCGCCCGGCAGGATCAGGATCTTCATGTGGAGGACGTCGCTGCTTTTCCTTCGGGTTCGGGCCGGTATGGCATTTTCATAAGTTCGAGGATCGTGGTGGAGAATTCATTCAACGGGATTTTCATCCTGCAGGCGGGGATCGACAAGATTGAGGGATATCTGGACGGGAAGACGGAGATAATCGATTATGAGGGCAGGTACCGGATCACGCCCCGTCGGGAGATGATCTTGACGGAGCATCCTCTTTTTGAGCGCATGGAACAGGTGAAGGGCGGCAGTCTGAATGCAGGAGGCAAACACTACAAGTACCACCCTTTCGAGTTTCGGGGAATCCGCTGGCTTATCGTAGGCGAGCGCTGATCAATCGATCATAAAGCGCGCGACGAGATCGTGTGCGTTCATGAAAAGTGAGAGGGGTCGTTTGTCCCTTGCACGCTGCCGGTTTATTTTTTTCGCCGTTTCTACGAGCTTGCCGTCATCGATCGCCCGAGCGCCCGTTTTAAGCAGACCGCTGAGCAGGCCGGGAAAGATCACCGCTGTGTCGATGCTCCGTCGCGAAACGAAATCACGCACGCCCTTTTCGGTGATGATGCCACGCTCGAGTTCGTCGAACTCGATAAGCGAGATGACGATCTGTCCCGCCCGTATACGGTGAAACTCGTCGATGGTGAAGTGGTTTCGAAATAACAGTATGACATCGGCGTTGTTAAAGATGTTCTCCGGTGTTGTCGCAAGCCCTCCCGACTTTTCAAAGGTAAGCATGAGCTTTTCGTTGTGGTCGTACCCGAGCACTCGATGGCACCCGAGTCCGTTGAGCAGGCGTGTAATGCGGAGCGAACTCGTATCGATGCCGATTATGCCGGCGGTCGCCTCGGGAAGAGCCAGGTGGTCCCTTTCGAGCAGGTGAAGGGTCTCTACCAGCAGGAGGAGCGGCAGCTCGTCGTATACTGTTGAAATCAAGGGCAGTGACATCTCGGAGAGGATCTGCTCATACACCCCGCTGTCATCGACATCCTCAATACCGGTTATGCGGAGCGCTGCGAATCCGGCGTCGATGCCCTGGATTGTTTTTATGAGATCCTCGATCTGTCCGTAGGTGATGATTAGCGGCAGCGCGTTCAGCCCCGTAAAATGGCCGGCGATTACCGCATCGCGCTCGAGATCGGTATGCCTCAGGCGAATCGTTTCGATCGGGGGCTCGACCCTCTTCTTAATGCAGCCGATTATTCCCACAGTCCTTAAAATGCCGCTGCAGTGGTCACCCCTCCCCTTGAGTATCTGCTCACGCATGAGCGCAGCCGATCCCAGCAGACGCATCTCGTAATCGGTTTGGTTTTCAATGGGCATCTTTCCGGAGACATTGAGTAATCCCCCGGCAATCGAATCCTCCAGGACGTTTCGTTCGCTTTCAATCTGGTAGGCGTCGCGGGACGCCGTTGCGCCGGCAAGAAAGGCCTCATATGCATCGGGATCGGAATATATGATTTCCGTATCGTATATCTCGTGTCCCTCGGCGCTTTCTTTCATGTGAAGCCGTTGAATCCGGCATCCGTGCCGGTAAAGCTCGTCGGTAAACGCGCCAAGCGATCCTGTGGTGACTTTAACCTGGAGTTCGACAATCAATTGCATGCTTGTGCCTCGTTAGTTTACTTTTATTATCGAAAGGAAGTGCGCCGATATTAACCAGGAAAAGGCCGCCGGTCAGTCGAAGGCAGAAACGCTTGAGGCCAGATAAACACTGGTTCGGTGGTTTTGGCATTCGGCGGTAATTGGTCCGCAAAAAGACTATCCCGGCTACCGGGAAAGGCGCAGGCGAAAGGAGGTGCCAAGCCTCCGGGCGCCGGAGAGGTACTTTTCGGGTATATCGCCGGCATGACGTCCTTCCATATTCGCGCACAGAAGAAAATCCTCCCTGCGATAAACGAATTCCAGTGCGTTGAAAAAATGCCGGATAATCGTTATCGTGGGCAAAAACATGTTGCGGTAGCTTGCACCGCCTGTGCAGAGCAGATTACCCGTCTGTCGTTTTCCGGTTCGCTCCCCCCGCCGCCTGCTTTCCCACAAAACCTGGCTGCGGTCGATGAAAAGCTTGAGGGGACCGGGTGGAGATGAAAAATACAGCGGCATGGAAATCGACAATAAATCGGCCTCTTCGAGGGCATCGTAGAGAGGGGTCATGTCGTCGCTAAAAACGCATTCCTTTCGGGTCGTACAGTGTCCGCAGGCGGTACAGGGGTGGATGGCAACATCATACAGGAAAACACGTTTGACTTCAGCTGGTCCGAGCGCCGCCAAAAGGGATTCGTGAAGGGTCGACGAAGCCCCCGTTTTGCGGGGGCTTCCGAAAAGCGCGAGCACCTTTATCTCAGTCTTCCCTGATACGGGCAAAGATCATCCTCCCCGCCGTTGTCTGGAGCACCGAGGTCACGATGACCTCGACCTCGTGCCCGAGGCGGCGCCGTCCGTTTTCGACCACGACCATAGTGCCGTCGTCCAGGTATCCTATGGCCTGATTGGAGTCCTTGCCTTCTTTGATAAGCGCGACTTTCATCTCCTCGCCGGGGAGGACGATCGGCTTGAGCGCGTTTGAAAGCTGATTGATATTGAGGACCCGGACGCCGTGGAACTCGGCCACCTTGT
The DNA here is from genome assembly GCA_025457965.1 of Spirochaetota bacterium. Taxonomy (GTDB): domain Bacteria; phylum Spirochaetota; class UBA4802; order UBA4802; family UBA5368; genus MVZN01. Next base: position 35,625 of record JALOTJ010000003.1, read on the forward strand.
TGAGGTTGAAGTCGTTGGTGATCACCATGGCCTTCATAACCTTGGCCATCTTGACGAGCTTTGCGTCGACTTCGTGTATCTCGGGAAAGTCCATGTCCGAGATCTTAACCATGATGGTCTGGTCTTTCTGCATTTTGTTCAGGATATCGAGGCCGCGTCTGCCGCGGTTTCGCTTTATCGAATCGGCCGAGTCGGCGATCATCTGCAGTTCGTTGAGGACGAAGTTCGGAATTACCAGTATGCCCTCGATGAAGCCGGTGTCGCATATATCGGCGATACGCCCATCGATTATGACGCTGGTGTCGAGTATCTTGTAGGCGATCCCGCTCTCCTTCCCCTCTTCGGTCTTCTCGGGAATGATGTAATCGAGCAGCGAGATGCTGTCATTGTTGATGACGAAGAAAAGCATCGTGGCGAATCCGATTACGTGATAGATGAGCGCCTTTACGACCGATTGCGACTCGGCCGAAATGGCCAGCGGCATCGAGGCGAACGCGATGACCAGAAGGTGGCTGAAGATGAGCCCGACAAACAGCCCAAGAAGCGCCGCCAGCAGTATCCGCGTGGAAAAGGTATGGGATACGTACTCGATTACGATGATGATCGCGAGCGCAGCAACTGCGGAAATAAGCCCGCCCAGAATAACCGCCTGCAGGGATACGTCGATGTAGTACAGCGAGGTGAAAACGACCGAGGCAATGATAAAAAGAATTCTGAAAATAGCTATCATACCGGATGACTCCTTGAATTTGTAACGGCGGTCACGGATGGGCCGATCACCGGATCGGCGCCGTCGGCACCGGCGTTTTAGTTTTCCCCATGCGCCGAAACCGGATGCGTGCCGGATGCATGCGTCCGGTTTATGCCGAGAGGGCTTCGGAGACCAGGTTGCCGGATTCTTCGATGTTGATCTTTTTTGCGAGCGCTATCTCGTGAATAACCAGCTGGTAGGCGTTCTCGTAGAGTTTGCGTTCCATGATGGATAATTCCTTTTCCCTACCCCTGCGGTAAAGGTCCCGGGCGACCTCGCCGACCTCATAGATGGAGCCGCTCTTCACCTTGTCGAAATTGCCCTGGTAGCGGAGCTTCCAGTCGTCCTCGGTGATGACTTCCTTTTTTTTGAGCAGCTCGAGCACCTTGTTGACCTCGCGCTTGGAAATGATTGGTCGAAGGCCGATTTCCTTGGCCCTGTCCACCGGGATCATCACTTTCATACCGCTGTTGATGATTGTTACCATGTAGAACTGGTTCCTCTTCCCGAGAATTACCTTTTTCTCGATCGCATCGATACTTCCGACCCCGTGCATGGGGTAGACAACCTTGTCGCCGACCTTGAACATAGCCCTCTCCCTATAAAGGGGGAATAACCAGCCCCATTATAGATCGCGAATTTTTAAAAGATACGCAAAATGACGCGTATACCGCCTTTCTCCCCATGCCGGTGCGCGGGAAGAATGCGATGCAGCCATCGACAAAACGCTTCGGGGAAGGTCGTAAAGAATAGCATCCGGCCTTACTCCCCGTCATCCAGGATTCACCGCTCGCGGCGGTAAACTGAACAATACCGTTTTATGTTTGGTATAATTACAAACAGGCTCAGAGTATAGCACAGGCGGGAGCGAATTCAAGAATAAAATAATAGACCGGCGATTATTCTTTGGTCTTCAGGCCCTCTTTTTCCATATACACATCGAGTATGGACTTCATTGTCCCTGTTTCATCCTCCCCACCGTACGACGGCGTATAGTGTGTTCCGGGAGGTTCGCCCGGGAAAACGGGGTCGCTCATGCCGTTATAGACCTCGCGCATATAATGTCCCCATACGGGCGCTGCGATTCCAGCTCCGGCCTGGTGCTTGCCCAGGGACATGAACGGCCTGTCATAGCCGAACCAGACGACTGCCGCAATGTCAGGGGTGAACCCGCAGAACCAGGCGTCGGTCCAGTTTGAGGTGGTGCCGGTTTTCCCGGCGCACTTCTTGCGGAACTGGGCGGTGTTCCTGATCGCGTCGGTGGGCGTGCCGCCGTTTACGACCGCCTGCATCATGTCGGTCATTATATAGGCGGTCTGCTCGGAAATCACCTGTATGCTGCCCTCCATCTCCCTGGCGGCGATGATGTTGCCGACCTCCTCCTCAATATTGGCGAGCCCGTTTCCGTCGCGGTCGACTATGTAGCGTATTGCGAAGGGGAATACGTCCCGGCCGCGATTAGCGTAGATGGCGTAGCCCGTTGCGATTTCAAGCGGTGTGAGTTCGGATGAGCCCAGGGCGAGCGACGGGCTTGGCGTAAAGCGAGACTGGGGCACCTTGAGCATCCGCGAGGCGAAGTCGATGATGCGGTCGGCGCCGACGATATCGTAGATGCGTACTGAAATCACGTTGATCGATGCGGCGAGCGCCCGGCGGAGATTAACCATGCCTGAAAAGCTCCCCTCGTAGTTACCGGGAGCCCAGGTTTCCCCGGTTTCGTCGATGTCGACCAGCGGAGCGTCGGGGAGCACGGTGTTTGGGCTGATTATCCTGTTTTCCATCCCTGCGCCATAGACGAACGGCTTGAAGGCCGAGCCGGGCTGGCGCCGCGCCTGCACCGCGCGATTGAACTGGTTGTTGACGTTGAAGCCCGAGCCTCCGATCATGCTGGTTATATAGCCGGTTTTGGGCTCGATTGCGAGGAAGGCGCCCTCTACCTTCAGCGTGGAAGAAATGGCCGAGGTAGCCGTGCGGAACGCCTCAATACTCTGCGAGGACGAGCGAACGTCCATCAGGATCGCCATTATATCGATGGAATCGATCACTTCTTCCACCATTTTCTTCTTAACGATCGTCTCGAAATCGTTTCGCACGTACACTCCGGGCAGACTGAAAACCATACGCAGGGTTTCGTATGCACCGAAGAGGCCCCGGTCGACCGCGCTGTTGGAGTACTTGTTGGCGAGCTCCGAAACGGCGTTCTGCCTGACGAGGGCGGGCGGGAAATATTTTTCCGCGATCTCCTGCCGCTTCAGGTTGAGCGTGGTATACACCGAAAGCCCCTCCGTGTAAACGGCCTCCTTGCCGAATCGGGCGGTGAGTATCTGACGCACGTAATCGGTAAAGTAGGGGGCGCGGTTCTCGCTCCTCGAAAACGCGTTCTTTGTCGTGAATTCAGTCTTAATTGAATCGACGAAGCCGGGCCAGAATTCCTGATAGATCCTGTCGGCGCGTTCTGCGCCCAGATAGCCCGCGTCGACCATTCGGTTAAGGGTATCACGGTTCTTGACATAGGCCTCGCGGGTGTTCATGAGCGGTGAGTGACGCCCGGGCGCAGAGGGAAGTGCGGCCAGTACCGAACTCTCGGCGACATCGAGCTGACGCACGTCCTTGTTGAAAAAGAGCCGTGCGGCGGACGATACACCGTAGCAGCCGTGGCCGAGATATATCTGGTTGAAATACATCTCGAGGATCTCTTCCTTGGAGAACCTCTTTTCGATCTGCAGGGCGAGTACCGCCTCCATGGCCTTTCTTGTGAGCGTGCGTTCGCCGCTGGTGAAAAGCCTCTTGGCGAGCTGTTGCGTGATGGTTGATCCGCCCTGGACCACCCTTCCGGCAATCATGTTCTTGACCATCGCGCGGACAATCGCGAGCGGATTGATGCCGAAATGGCTGTAAAATTCGCGATCTTCCGCGGCCACGAACGCGTTTATGAGGTTGCGGGGCAGGTCCTCATAGGCGACCAGCTCCCTTTTTTCGAGAAAGAGCTCGGCGATGAGCTCTCCATTCACATCATAGAGCTTGGTCGGAAGGCTTACCTGAAATTGCCTGAGGTTTTGTATGCCGGAGAAGTTTTTAATCTGCGCGGTGATGTAACCGAAAACGACACCTCCCGCAAGCGATATGATCGCCAGAGATATGAGGAAGCCCTTCTCTATCTTAAGTATGTTTTTTTTAACGTCTTCCATTGATGGAAGCCTCTTCGCATGCCCTGTATGATTCCGCGCATTCCGGCGCGCCCAGATTTGTATCGATGGCCGAATTAATCAAGAAATTATTTCATTGGCGGGATTCAGGACCGGATGGTCTTTACCAAGTGCGTAAAAAGCCACAGTATGCCGATCGCCACCAGAAGTATGATGGCGGCATGGACAAGAACGCCGAGAATGCCGACGAGAACTTTAAGTATAAAGGGAATGATATACCGAAGCCCCAGGTACAGAACGCACAGGGCAGCCCCGAGATACAGTACAAAACGGGTGCTTTCCCGCACAGCAGACCTCCCCGCGGCAATTGTGGCAACGCCGCCTGATGCAGACAGGGTGCCATTTAACTTTGGCGGCGTCAACGCATTTGAGTCTTCGGGTGATGAATTTCTAAAGAAGAACTTCCCCGAAGGAGAGGGAAGTTCGATGCTGTATGCGGCCATAAACCCGAAAGATCAGCCGGCTGAAATGAGCAATAGACGTTACGGGCGCTCTGAAACGGCAATGAACAGGTTAAGCTCTTTACCCTCCCTCCATACCGTTGCCTTGAGGGTTGCTCCGATGGGCGTTTTGCCCACCATGTCAACGAGCATATTATAGTCCCTGATCGCGGTGTCGTTGAGTTTTATGACGACATCGCCCGGCCGGACTCCCGCTCTGGCCGCCGGTCCATTTTCTTCAAGGCCGCCGATCAGCGCGCCTTCCGCCGCCTTGAGGCCGAGTTGTTTGGCGTACTCCTCGGTAAGGGGCACAATCTGTACGCCGATATACCCGCGTTTAATCTTCTTGTGGACCTTTAGCTGTTCGAGTATGGACCTCGCCGTATTGACGGGGATCGCAAAACCGATGCCGAGATTGCCGCCGCTGTTGGAATAGATCATTCGATTGATACCGATGACCTCACCGTTGATGTTGATGAGAGGACCTCCAGAATTGCCGGGATTGATCGACGCGTCGGTCTGGATGTGGGACTGGGAACCGCCCATCATATCGACGTCCTTGCGGCCGGTGGCGCTGATCACTCCCACGGTGAAGGTCTTGTCCAATCCGAAGGGGTTGCCAATCGCGATGGCCCAGTCGCCGACCCTGACCTGGTCGGAATCGCCGAGGAATACCGGTTTGAGCTTTTCTCTGGAAGATATTTTCAGGAGCGCGATATCCGTTTTCTGGTCCGAGCCGATGATCTTCGCCGGGTATTCCTTTTCATTTATTTTAACGGTGATTTTGTCCACCCCCGAAACAACGTGGTGGTTTGTGCAGATATATCCGTCATCGGACAGGATGAAGCCCGTCCCCAGTCCGGTGCGCCGTTGTGTGCGGGGTCCCTGCTGCGGGGCGCCGAAGAATTCCCTGAAAAACGGATCGTTGAAGAACGGGTGCTGCGGGATCTTTACCGTCTGCTCGGTTGCGATAAAGACCACCCTGTCCTTGTAGATGTCATAAATGTCCCTGAAGGCCTTCTGGATCTCTGTTGCCTTGACGGCTTCGGCGCTCGACTTTACCGGCGACTGTGACGACTCTCCGAATACCGGCGCATCATTCTGAGAGCATGAGAACGGATAAATGAACAGCGAAGCGAGCAGGATGATGAATACGGGTAATAGTGCGGTTTTCCTGGCGGTCATCTCGGGCTCCTTTCCTTGTTTATTGGAGAATAGGATTTCTCCAGTCAACTACTGTTACAGGGGTCGGCAAAAAGTTTATGCCGGTGACAGGACTAACATTATGCAATGATAGCAGCGCCGGGCATGGTATTCAAGCATTAATATGCTGCAGACTTGCTGACGGTACTCGTTCTTGACAAGAACGCATGCCTGGTGCATAATCGGCGGGTGCTGCGGCGTTAATCATCAACGGGAGGTCGGTGTATTAATGGAACCCTCGCTGCGTGAAAAAAATATCGGAGATACCGCCATAGAATACCTCCACTATGACGGTGATGGCCCGACTATTATGATGCTTCACGCCACGGGCTTTCTCCCCTGGCTCTGGCACCCCATAGCTAGAAAACTCGCGGGGAAATACCGGATCATTGCGCCCTATTTCTGTGATCACCGTCATGCCGAGCCCGAAGACGGCGGATTGGGATGGATGATTCTGGCCGAGGACCTTTGCCACTTTTGTGAGGCGCTGGATATCGGGCCGCCGTACCTTGTGGGGCATTCCATGGGTGCGACGGTGATGGCTATCGCGAATGCTGAGCACGGTTCTCCGGCGGAACGGATGGTGATAATAGAGCCCATCTTCCTGCCCGAGGATATCTATCGTGTGAAGATCAGCGTTGACCAACACCCGCTGGCGTCAAAATCGATAAAGCGCCGCAATCACTGGGAAAGCCGCGCGACGGCGAAAGAGTATCTGCGCTCGAGGGCGCTATTTAAAAACTGGGACGACGAAATGCTCGACCTGTACGTGCGCCACGGGATGGTGGACGGTCCCACCGAAGGGCTTACGCTCGCCTGTTCCCCACGGAGGGAAGCGTCGTTGTTCATGGGAGGGATGCAGTTCGATCCGTGGCCGCTGTTGCCGAAGCTTTCCTGTCCGGTACTGGTTGTCGAGGGGGAGGAGAGCGAAAACCGTCAGTTCATAGATCTTAAAAAGGCGGCTTCGCTCATGCCGCGCGGGGAGTATACCAGTGTGCCCGGCGCGGGCCACCTCGTTCCTATGGAAAAGCCCTCGCAGACGGCGGATATGATACAAGAATTTTTTTCGCGCCCCGCCTGAAGGGCCGGTCTGGATGGAGGGAGGTGGGCATGGAAAGGCGAGTAAACGAAAGCGCGATCGAGATGGTGCAGCAGATGTCACACCAGGACGCCAACCTGGGGGGGAACGTGCACGGAGGCGTCATAATGAAAGCCATCGACACGACGGCTGGTATCGTCGCCGCGCGTCATGCCGGCAGCAACGTGGTGACCGCGTCGATCGACCGGCTCGACTTTCACAGCCCGGTATACATCGGGGATATACTGCGCCTCAAGGCCAGCCTGAATTACGCCGGCAGAACATCCATGGAGGTGGGCGTGCGTGTCGAGGCCGAGAATTTTATATCCGGGGTGGTTCGGCATACCGCATCGGCCTATCTTACGTTCGTGTCGCTTGACGCTCAGGGCAGGCCGGTGAGAATACCCGGCCTGGTCCTTGAGACCGATGAACAGAGGAGACGCAACGCCGGGGCCGCGACCAGAAGGAGCCTCAGGATAAAACGCGAATGACCGGCCCGCGTCATTTGTCGGCGAATGGATCTTTTTTCCCCTTCCGGGATTTTTCCGTTTCCCTGTCGATCGCATCCTTAAAAATGAAACGGTAACTGGTCGATCGGTCAGTCTCGATCTGATCGATTGAAACCTGGTTCCGTTCCTTTTTTTTACACCCTGACACGGCCGTGATTATGGCAAGCGTCAGGATCATCACACAGCATGTCCGCATCGTTTTTTCCATGAACTGTTCCATAAACGGTTTATAATCCGGGAGTTTCTCCGGCGCAATCCATTTTATGAAAAATAATTGGGCGGCGCTGCCGAGCAATTAAATTGACATCGAAAGGCCGCGCATATATACTTTACCCCGAGGGGATCGGGGAAGGACTTTGATGAAGATAAACGCCGATGTGATAAAACTTGCCGTAGAAAGCAGGACGATTGCCAGCCCCGGTGCGAGGCGGAATAACACCGCCGAGCCGGCTTCGATACCTGCCGAAAAACCGCCGGATCCATCGCTGCGATGGATTTCCGACAGGCAATCCGGTGAACGCCGCATGGTCGAGGCGCTCAGCATCGCCCAGATGGCGCAGAATGTGCTTCAGCGGGCCGTGGAGATATCGTCGCGTCTGCGCAACATGGCCATGGACGCGATGGCCTCGCGCCGGGTGGATTATGCGGGAATCGCCGGAGTAAGCGCTGAGTTGTCCGCCGCACTGGGTGAGTATGCCGAAAAGTTCGGTATGGCGATGCTTCCTGTGGCGGCGCTGGATCCACAACCGGAGGGCGGCACCGAAAGAGCGAAGGCGCCGCATGCGGGAATAGGCGCAGCCCTCAGGGAGATGTCCGAGTATGCGGCGAATATGAACGCGGGGATGATTGTGGATACCGCCCGGTTCGATGGGCTTCTGACCAGACTTCAGGACGGTTTTGCCGCTACCGAGAAAACGGTAGCACTGCTCACGAGGAGGGGGCTGGACATGGCGCGGGAATACGCCCCGGGAGGCGCAGAGGGTGAACTCGCCGGCGTGCGAACGGTCGTTCAGGAGTCCATCAACCGTGATTCGAATGCGGCCCTTATCGCGCAGGGAAATATCAATCGCGAAACGATTGCGGGGCTCTTACAGGCATAGTTGCAGCAGCGTGTCGTGCTATTTAATACTGAGCCGGCTGCAGGGAGAATGAGATAATGGAAGTATTCGACGGATTTATCGCGGCCATCGCGGCGGAGTTCAAGTTGAAGTTTCATAAAGACGGCCCGGGCGCGTATTCCACCGAGCTGAGTTTCGACAACGATCGGTCACAACAGGTCCTCATTACGCTCAGCAAGGACGAGGTTGGCGACCGGATCATCAACTATTATTCATCGATCGGGAAACTGAAGGGTGACTTCTGCGAACTTTTTAAATACGCGCTGCAGACAAACGCGACGCTGCCGCTGGGGTCGCTCGCCCTGGTAGACGACACGCTGGTGCTTCGTAACTCCATCCTGCTTCAGGACTGTGACCCGCGCAGGTTTCTGAAGTCGCTTACCTATATCGCGGCGAAGGCCGACGAGCTCGAGGAAATCCTTCTAAAAGATGACGTTTCGTAACCCGGCCTTATAAATTGTCCAGTCTCTCGCCAATCTTAATCATCATCTCCCTGATGATGGGGAAGTCGCCGATGTCGTCGGCATGCAGGAATACCACAACGTTTTCCCGGACCGATACAATGGCGCGGTCAGAATTATATCCGACGAAATCGGTGATTTTTTTAATCTCGTTCTTTGCCGACGTCATGTCGTTGTAAACGATAATGTAACAGACGATGTCATCGCCGAAGGGCGTGGCCGGACGCGTGAGAATGGTCATGTGAATGTCCGCCACCCTGCCGGGGTCGCCGTCGGGATAAATTTCTTTGGTAAGCCTTTTAATGGCCGGCCGGTCGAACTTCCAGGGGTTTTCCCGGATCACCCGCCGGGCGAAGGGGGGGATGTTGCCGTAGACAAATCCCTGGGGTATGTCGCCGACTGCAGGGCGTATCTGGTCGATGACGGTTCCCTTGTATTCAGCGCCGGCGACCGGCATGATCAGGAGCAGCATCAGGATAGTCGAGATGACGGGGAGAGCGCGTTGTTTCATGCTTGCCTCCAGTAGTTCATTAAGCGGTGCCATCCGGCAACGCCTGCATCCTTTTTCGGCATCCGGGCGACGAGTCTGCAGCCATATTTCTCATTCGAAAGCATTGATTGAATGCCGCCGTAATTATTAAGCAATAGTATGTGATTCGGAAACAGCAAATTATTCCAGATAATATATGCATATTGAAAATTTTGATGTTTATCCGCGGCGGATGTCGTTTTTTTATTGAGACATAATATTTTCCTTGACGAATAGCCAAAATGACGGTAGTTTCACGAATCGCGGTTCGGGCGCCTGATAAATAAACGTTACTGCTCGGTCTGATGTGTTCCTGCTGTGCTTTACGCGAGCGGCCCCGTACTTCAACCGTTACTTGCAGCAGCAATGATATCGAAAGAATAAGATCATCTGGAGTATTTCCTTATGGAAGATAATACATCCCGGGTGCAGTATATACGCAAAAGGGATGGGCGTATTCTTCCCTTCGACGCCGAGAAGATTACCGACGCCATATTCAAGGCGGCGAAGGCGGTCGGCGGGAGCAATCGGGAGACGGCGCAGTCGGTATGCGATTCCGTGGTCGGCATCCTCGATATACTGCACTATAAAGAAGGCAGAACACCAACGGTTGAAAACGTCCAGGACCTCGTCGAGAAGATGCTCATTGAACGGGGCCATGCACGGGTCGCGAAAGCGTTCATACTCTACCGGGAACAGCACCGCAAGATCCGCGAGGGCAAGGACCTCCTCAACGAGGGCATACAGCTTATCGAGCAGTACCTCGACCGCTCCGACTGGCGCGTCAACGAAAACAGCAACATGAGTTATTCCCTTCAGGGGCTCAACAACCACATCGCCTCGGCGATCACCGCCAAGTACTGGCTCGAGCGTCTGTATCCGCCGGAGATACGCGGTGCTCATGTATCATGCGATTTCCATCTTCACGACCTCGGCCTGCTGTCCGCGTACTGCGTAGGGTGGGACCTCAGGGACCTGTTGCTCCGGGGATTCGGGGGCGTTCCTGGCAAAGTGGAAAGCCGCCCGGCGAAACATTTTCGCAGCGCGCTCGGCCAGGTCGTAAATTTCTTCTACACCCTGCAGGGGGAATCGGCCGGCGCACAGGCCTTCGCGAACTTCGACACCTATCTCGCGCCGTATATCTTCTATGACCGGCTTACTGAGTCCGAGGTGAAGCAGTGCCTGCAGGAGTTCGTATTTAATATGAACATACCGACCCGGGTCGGTTTCCAGACGCCTTTTACCAATGTGACGCTTGACCTCAAGGTCCCCCCGGCGATTGGCGAGGAGTATGTGGTTATAGGCGGAGAGATCCGCGACAGGAAATACGCGGAGTTTCAGGAGGAGATGAACGTTTTCAACGTGGCGTTCGCGGAATGCCTGCTCGAGGGTGACGCGCGAAACCGCATTTTCACTTTTCCAATACCGACCTATAACATCACCGCTGACTTCGACTGGGAGAACCCGGCGCACGACCGCCTGTGGGAGATGACGGCGAAATACGGCATTCCCTATTTCGCCAATTTCGTCAACTCCGACATGGATCCCGAGGACGCGCGCTCCATGTGCTGCCGGTTGAGGCTCGACAACCGCGAGCTTAGAAGTCGTGGCGGGGGGCTCTTCGGGGCTAACCCCCTTACCGGAAGTATCGGTGTGGTGACCATCAACATGCCCAGGCTCGGGTATCTGGCAAATGATGAAACGGAGTTTTTCGAACGGCTCGCCCACCTCATGGACCTCGCGAAGGATTCGCTCGAGATAAAGCGGAAGGTTCTCGAGAACTTCACCCTGAGCAACCTGTATCCCTATACAAGGGTATATCTCTCGGACATCTACGAGCGAAACGGCCGCTACTGGCTGAACCATTTCTCGACGATCGGCCTGGTCGGGATGAACGAGACCTGCGTCAATCTGCTCGGAAGCGATATCTCAACGCCCGAGGGCAAGGAGTTTACCATACGCGTGCTCGACTTCATGAGGGAGCGCATTAGGGGATATCAGGAGGCCACCGGGAACCTCTACAACCTGGAGGCGACGCCAGCCGAGGGGGTGAGCTATCGTTTCGCGAAGCACGACAAGGCCGCGTATCCGGAGATTAAATCGGCGGGAATGAACGAGCCGTATTACACCAACTCGGTGCACCTCCCCGTCGGGCACACGGACGATATCTTCGACGCGCTGGACCACCAGGACGAACTGCAGACGCGCTTTACCGGCGGTACGGTTGTGCACGGGTTCATCGGCGAAAAGATCGACGACCCGCAGATGGTCAAGCACCTGGTGCGCCGGATCGCCGAAAACTATTCGCTGCCCTATTTTACCATCACCCCGACGTTCAGCATTTGCCCGGTGCACGGATATATTGCCGGCGCCCACAGGTTCTGCCCCCACGAGCACACCGAGGAGGAACTGGAGAAATTCGGCGTTGAGATTACGGCCAGAGATGCCGATTATAATAAAAAGATAGCCATGTAACAGGAGAAATAGAAATATGAAGAAAGACAGGCAGATCCCCGTTGAGGTCTACTCCCGGGTAGTCGGGTATTTCAGGCCGGTAAACCAGTGGAATAAAGGGAAACGGGAGGAGTTCAACGAGAGGAGGGAGTTTTCCCTCAAGGAAGTCAAAGAAGCGTGCATATATGAATATAAAGGGAATTCACAAAACCTCGCTGATCGACTTTCCCGGTAGAATCTGCTCGGTTTTCTTTACCGGGGGGTGCAACCTCCGGTGCGGATACTGCCATAATCCCGAGCTCGCCTGCAACAGCGGCTGCCTACGGTCGTATTCAAACGACGAGGCGCTCGGCTTTATTAAAAAGCGCCGGGGCGTTATCGACGGCGTGACCATCTCGGGCGGTGAGCCCACCATCTCGGGAAATCTGGAATCGTTTATCGGGGCCGTCAAGGAAATGTCCATGGCGGTGAAGATCGACACCAACGGTCTCAATCCCGCCGTGGTGGCGCGCCTGGTCGACAGGGGGCTTGTCGATTATATCGCTATTGACATCAAGACATCGCCGGGGAAGTACGATTTCGTTGTGGGACGGCACGTCGATTTTTCGCGCGTGATTGAGACGGTCGAAACGGTAAAAAGTTCAGGGCTGGAGTATGAGCTTCGCACCACCTGCATCCCGAAGTACGTGACGCTCGAAGACTTCGGTAGCATCAGCGCCGCGCTCGGCCGCGTGAAAAGGTATTACCTGCAGCAGTTCGTGGCCGATGTCACCCTGGACGAGTCCTTCCAGGATCTAAGGCCATATCCCGTCGCAACGCTCCTCGGTTTTCGAGAATATGTCTCCACCTTCGCAGACCTGTGCGAACTTCGCGGCGTTTGAAAGGCCGGCCGCGCAGCGAATCGATCGGCGCTCGGCGTCTCGTGCGCGGGCGCCGTTCGGTCAGATTGAACCCCCGGTGATAATCACGTGAGTACATTTAAAAGAACAGCGGTACTCGTTTTTCTCTTCATGATCGTTTTACTCCCGTTCTCCGCTTCCGGCGCCGGTGCACAGCCTGAAGCCATGCCGGCGCGGTGTTCGCTCTGGCTCGATGTCTATACCGGCGAGCCGGTATCGTTCGATTCGATGATCGAGGATTGTTTGAAGGCCGGTGTGATATACATCGGCGAGCGGCACAGCCTGAAACGCCATCACGATATGCAGCGGTCGTTTATCGAGGCGCTCTCGCTGAAAGACAGGACGCCGCTGCTCGGAATCGAGCAGATGGAGTCGTACAACCAGCCCGCGCTTGATCGCTTCAATCGCGGGGAGATCGATTTCGACCGGCTTGCCGCCGAAACTGACTGGGCGCGGCGGTGGAGCAATTACGGCGATTATCGTGATGTTATGGAGGCCTGCAGGAAGGCCGGGGGATCGGTGCTCGCTCTCAACGCGCGCGCAGAGGTGGTCCGTGCCGTCGCCCGCGCCGGGCTTACCGCGCTGGGTGAGCGTGAGCGCACCGAACTGCCCGCGGAAATAGATCTTGAAAATAAGGAACACGAGCGATTGCTGGGTATGATGCTTCCGGTGCACGCGTTCATCAACGGAGAGGGGCTTCGCCGAATGTATGAAGCTCAGGTCGTCCGCGATGAGAAAATGGCCGACGTGCTTTCGGAAAGGCTTTTAAAGAAAGACTCCGCCGGGGAAAATTCGATCGTTGTCGTCATCGGGGGCGCGGCACATTTCGCTTATGGACTCGGAGTGCCCTCACGGGTGGGCCGCCGGGTTCCGGGCATCCGAAAGCGCATCATCATCCTTTCCGAAAGCGGAGACCTGCGCCCGGACGAGGGTGAGCGGATGATGACGCGTGAAACCGGCATCACCCACGAGGGCCTGAAATTCATCACCGGACCGATTGCCGATTATATCCACATTATCGAAAGGGCGAGGTGAGCCTCGTTTCCATGAGATCGCGAAGAATGGCGTATCAGTGCGCGCTTGTGATGGGCGTTTTTATTGCGGCGGGAAGCGCGGACTGCGGCGCTGAAATCGTCTCGGGACAGTATGGCGGCATCGTACCTGAAAAATACCTGACGGGCAGGTTCGATCCGGAAAAGGAAGAGGGATTTGTCGATTTGTCGACGCTTGGTATTCCGGTGAAGCATGATCGCCAGTTTCTTCGCCGTGAGGCCGCGGAGGCGCTGGCCGCGATGTTCCGCGATTTCAGAAAAGCCCACCCTTATCTTGAATTTCGTATACGGAGCTCGACCCGGAACTGGGGACGCCAGAAGACGATATGGGAAAGCAAGTGGTGCGGGACTACGCCGGTTGGAGGGGTGCGGCTCAACGAAGTGATCAAGGACCCCGAAGCGCGGGCCCTGAAGATACTTGAGTTTTCCTCGATGCCCGGCACCTCGCGGCATCACTGGGGCACCGATTTCGATTTTCAGGAACTGGACAACCGTTATTACGAATCGGGCCCGGGGAAGGCTTTGTATCGCTGGCTTGTATCCAACGCGCAGTCGTACGGGTTCTGCCAGCCCTATACGTCTGCGCGTACCGGCGGCTACCTGGAAGAAAAATGGCACTGGTCGTATATGCCGCTGGCCGGGGGCTTTCTCGCCGAATGGATCCGTATTTTCAAAAAGTGTCCGGCATGCATTGCGGAAAACGACAGCTTCGCGGGATCAGATGCGGCGCTGCCGCTGGCATCCCTGTACATGGAGAACATTAACCCGGCCTGTCGGTAGAAAGCATACCGCTTATAGACAAGCTGTCGCCGGTTCAGGGCGGCGATACGAGCCGAATCGCATCCAGCACGTTTTTCTTGCTGTAAAGATCCCGCAGACACACAGGTTCATTGAAATGTTTCCCGGGCGGAAACACCGCCAGAAACGGGATCGAGCGGCTGCCGAGCGCCCGCAGGAGATCCTGCGCTGCGGAATTTTCGCGTGTGAGGTCGGCCGTAAACAGCGTAATGGAATCTTCGTTTATGCGTGCCACGACATCCGGGGTGTAGAGGGATGTTTTCTCCACCAGTACGCAGTTTGGGCACCAGTCCGCGGTGAACTTTACGATCGATATCCTCCCCGCGTCCCTGTTCGCCTCCAATGCTTCCATGGAAAAGTCTGCCTGTGAGGCTACCACGACCTGCTTATCCCCGCCTTCGAATGCCTCGAACGAAAGCCAGTATCCGGTGGCGACAATCAAAACAAGCGCCGCGATGGAGACGGCCCTGGTCCTCGCGCTTCTCGCAATGTTTCCGAAGCGCCCGTACTGCCAGAGTCCGATTGCGAGCAGGAGGAGAAACCACAAGGCCGGCATGACAGTGTCGATGTTGAGGATGCCCACCAGGTAGACGGTGGTGCCGAGCAGGAGGAAGCCCATAATCTGTTCGAAGACGATCATCCAGTCACCTGGACTGGGGACAAAACGAATAAGCCCGGGCGCGGCCGCGAGCATAAAATAGGGAAGGGCCATGCCGACGCCGATGCTCATAAAGATTGCAAATATAACCGGGGGCGGCTGGGTGAACGCGAAAGCGAGCGTCCCGCCGAGGAACGGTCCGCTGCAGGGCGTGGCGAGCAGCGTGGCGAGTATTCCCTTGACATAGGAATCGACGAAGGGATTGCCGATCTCACGCGAGGCCCGCGATGCGAACGAGGGCACGCCGAGCGTGAAAACTCCAAGGAGCGAAAGCCCCATGGCGAAGATTACCGCGATCATACCGACGAGGAAGAGGCGCTTCTGAAAGAGCTCGCCCCAGTTGTAGCCAAGAAACGAGCCGAGCGCGGCCAGCACAGCGAAGCTGGTGAGAATGCCGAAGGAAAAGAGAAGGCCAAGTTTAATCAGGGTACCGCGCTGTTCGCCGGCGTGTCGCACGAATCCCATGAGCTTCAGGCTTACCACCGGAAGCACGCATGGCATAAAATTGAGGATCAGCCCCGCGATGAGGCCGAAGAGCACGGCCTGAATGATACCCGAGACGCTGCCCTCCGCAACGTAGCGAGGCGTGAACTGGGTGACAAAACGCGGGTCTTTGTCCGAGTCGGCCGGTGGCGTGCCGTCGGTTCTTGAATCCAGTCCGTCAGAAGAGAATATCGTATACCGCGCCTGGATATCCGCGGAAAATTTTACGGTGGCGGGTCCGGGAGAAAGCACTTTTATCTCATGGGGAATTTCCATCATCTGAGGCATGCAGGCACCGTGAGTACACAGAAGCGCCTCAATCATTATTTTTATTGAGTGCGGTGACGGTTTTACATCCGGATCCACATCGAACGGGATAAGAATACTGGTTGCGTTTTCGTATATCCATACAAAGTCTTTTTCGCCGGTGGCCGTATACCGCCTGGCGGGAAGAAAACGGGCGGGATGGAACGTAAACCCCGCGACTGGAGCCACGTGCACCGTGGTCGGTTTCCCGATCCCCGGCCCCTTGGGGTTTCCGTAGATGTAGGAGTCCCGGGGAATCGTTAATTTAAGTATGAAATAACCGCTGCTGCCGACGGTGATTGCGGTCTGCTTTTCGGCGAGATGTGCGTCCATGTCGGAAAAGGCCCACGCCGGGGAAAGCGGAGAAATGATAAGCGCCAGAAGCGCCGCCCTTATGGCAAATCCGGAAAACAGTCGTGTCATCGAACTTCCTCGGATAATCGTATCGGACAGCAAACCATGATGCGATCGTACGGAAAGCATGAATATTATTCAAGTGGAAACTGCGCGGAAAGCCCGGTTTCTGCGCAGTCTCCAGAAAGCACGTGCAAGGAAATAACTTTGACAGGAGTACGATACGGGCATAGGATATTCCGGTGAGCGGGAACAATGAGTATCACGGCGGGGTAGAATGCCTGCGGTGCGGCACCTGCTGTCTTGCCGATATGGTCGCCTGTGCGAGCGTGGAGGATGTTGAGCTGTGGAAGCGGGCCGGGCGGGACGACATTCTGCATATCATCGATAACGAACGGGCGGTCTGGATGGGGGACCACCTCGTATCGGCGATTGACGGCAGGGAGCTCCATCACTGTCCGTTCCTCGAATGGGTAAACGGCTGTTGCTCCTGCACCATCTACGATGTTAGGCCACGGGTGTGCGCGGAGTATCGACCCGGCTCGTCTCAAATATGCCCGCAGTTCAAAAAATGACTTTACGGATATCCTCCGCTGATTTAGGGTACCGACTTGCACAGAATGTCTCAATTTGATCAAATTCGTTATGGGAAGTGCCGATGAAAGGTCCTGGATCTGCGAGTCCCTACCAGGGGTGGGTCGTCAAGCTTATCATCATAAACGTGGTGGCGTACGTCTTCCAGATTTTTACCGCGTCAAACCAGACTGCGCATTCAATGTCAGCGCTAACGTACTACCTCGGTCTTACGCCGTCTCTCGTCGTTGAGAAGGGCTTCATCTGGCAGGTCGTATCGTACATGTTTCTGCACAGCACCTCGGGGTTTTTTCACATCTTCTTCAATATGTACGCCGTGCTGATATTCGGCACCCCGATCGAACAGGAGTGGGGAAGCCGGAAATTCCTGGGGTATTATTTCTTTTGCGGCGCCGGCGCGGGTATTTCGATACTGGTAATCAACCTGATCTCGCAGGGGGGCGCCTATCACATCCCCACGATCGGGGCTTCTGGCGCCGTATTCGGTCTGTTGCTCGCATTCGGAATGTTGTATCCGAACGCCGAAATCCTGCTCTTCTTTTTCATCCCCATCAAGGCGAAGTACCTTGTCATACTTTACGGTCTGGTCGAGCTCTACCTTGAGCTCTTTGGCGGACACAGCAGCATCTCGCATGTCGGGCATCTCGGCGGGCTCTTCTTCGGTATCGTCTACTTCCTGGTGACAAGAAGGAGCAGCCTCAAATTCCGCGCAAAAATTTTCGCGGCCAGAATGGAGAAGAAGGCCGCCGAAATAGTGCCGAAGATCGGCTCCACGGCGGCGGCGCAAGACGAGCGAGCGAAGCAGAAGGATCTCCTCGCCAGGCTCGGCAAGGGAGGGCCGGCCGCGCTGTCCGACGACGAGGTCCAGTACATCAAATTTCTCGCGATCATGAAGGACGGCGCCACCGCGCGTTGTGACAGCTCTGATTACAACATCGACGACGCGTACTGCGCAAACTGCGAAGACGCGGACGCTTGCTTCATCCGCGAGGTGAAGCGCCACATGGAAAATTAATCTTTACAATTTGATCTTTCGGTATATTCATTAACCGGCGGGGCACGACAGTGCTCCTGGACCGTTGTGTCGCCGGGTTCGCAGGAACTCGAATAGACATGTTGTAAAATCGAGAGTGCCATGGTTATTCCCTGCCGGCGGCGGGAGAAGAACCGGGGTTGCGCGGTTTCGCAACATCTCTAATTATTTATAAAGACAAAGGAGAATCAAAATGGCAAAGCGAGTGTATCTTTTCGGAGGCAAGAAGGCCGATGGAAAGGCCGAAATGAAAAATCTCCTCGGAGGGAAGGGGGCCAATCTGGCCGAGATGTGCCAGATCG
>JALOTJ010000129.1 GCA_025457965.1 Spirochaetota bacterium
TTTACCCGATATTTTATCCAGGCTTTTCTTGAAGGCGCTCTTCGCCTCCGCATCCACGCCGGCAACGATCACCGCCGAACAAAACGCCAGTAAAACCATAATTTTAGATACTCTTTTCATGTTTCCTTCCCTTCTAATTAATTACAGGATACATACAGTAGAACCGCGCAGATGGCGTCTGTCAATAATCATATTCAACCCCGTCCGCGGAAGCTCCACGCGGCGTCAACCCCGGCCAGGACGTACCTTCCAGTGCGCGGATTCAAGCACCCTTTCGGATATCCGCACCGTAAGGAGCTTCTCCGGGCCGTATACATCGAAGACCGCGTAGCGTAAAAAGAAGACGCTCTCCCGTCGCGCGTTGCGGATGGACTCCCACGGGATGAACAGCGGCGGATGGAACGGCCGGAAGGGCAACAGCACCGAGAGATACAATCCCCGTTCCGACAACACGGCGTGCAGAACGAAGCTGTAATTGAAAAACCGCATGCGGCCGCTCAGCATGCTAAGCTTCTCACCACGCGCGGGGCCGTCCGCACGAAATCGATTCGAAAGCTTCCACCATCCCCCGAGGGCCGACGAGACAAACAGGGCGAACGACCACAGGGCCGCGAACATCAGCGGTCCCGCGACGAACGCGAAATACGGGGCGTACGCCTCCATCATTATATCCCTACTTGATGTGCTTCGCCCCTTCCTGCAGGGCGGGCTGGACGAACTTCGACAGGAGCGCCGGATCGAGCGTGTAAAAAAGCGCGACCGCCGCGCCGAAGAGCACCACGGCGAGCCATTTGGTATAGATGCCGGCCGTACGGCGCACCAGCATGACGGCGAGAAGCCCTATGATCACCGGCCCGGCGAGCTTCGCGTCGACGACCGGCATGGAGCCCACGTATTTGCCGACGAAGCGCGCGATGTTGAGCTCGATCTTCCCGACGATGAGCACGATCTCGGCGACGAGCACGGCGAGCACCCCGGCCGAAGCGAGCTTCGTGGTGAAGCCCTCGGTGCGGTAAAGCTCGTAGGCGGCCGCGGGGATAGCCGCGATGATGACCGCGAGCGGCTGTTTCCAGTAAATGGCGGCGACGGCGCCGAGGGCGGCGATGACGGTAAGGATTGCGCAGATAAGCGCGGCGTGTTCGGTGGGTTTGGCCATTGCTGTATTCTCCTCATGCGATATAAGAAAATGTCGATTCCCGGATGAAAACCGGAAACGGGGAGAATTACAAGAATTATTTTGGAGTGAAACGCAACAACTCATCCCCCCGGCCCCCTTCTCTTCGGGGAAAAGAAGGGGGAGTCTCCGTCATCAGGCTTACCGCCGATCTTCGACATCCGGGTATTGTCGCCATGCGCTTTCAGGAATTAATTCCGGAAGCGATCATACAGCACCGCATGTTTCATGACGCGATCCCCCCTCTCTTTCGTTCAAAGAGAGGGGGCCCAGGGGGTGAGTTCTAACGTCTGCCAACGAAAACGGGCGGGGCACCCGCCCCGCCCGTCATTGAGTCCGAGACTGTGTACTCCTTACAGCGACACTTTCGGAAGATCGGTGAGCGCCTCTTCTATAAGTTTCGCCGGATACTCGTAATCCTCCAGCTGCCCGGCGAAGTACCGGTCGTACGAGGCCAGGTCGAAGTGGCCGTGGCCGCTCAGGTTGAAGACGATGGTCTTTTCCTTCCCCTCCTCCTTCGCCATGAGCGCCTCGTCGATCGCGGCGCGGATGGCGTGCGACGACTCCGGCGCGGGAATGATGCCCTCGGTGCGGGCGAAAAGTATCGAGGCCTCGAAACAGCCCTTCTGCAGAACCGAGACGGCATCGATGATCTTCTCGTGGTAGAGCAGGCTTACCAGCGGCGACATGCCGTGGTAGCGAAGTCCCCCGGCGTGGATGGACGGCGGCATGAAGGTGTGGCCCAGCGTGTACATCTCGACGATCGGCGCCATCTTGGCCTCGTCGCCGTAGTCGTAGACGAATCGCCCCTTGGTGAGCGTGGGGCAGGCCGCCGGCTCGACCGCGAGAATTTTAATGTCCTTGCCGTTGATCTTGTCGCGCACGAAGGGAAACGCGATCCCCGAGAAGTTCGAGCCGCCGCCCACGCAGCCTATGACCACGTCCGGGTAGTCGCCGACAAGCTCGAGCTGCTTGCGCGTCTCCAGGCCTATGATCGTCTGGTGCAGGCACACGTGGTTGAGCACGCTTCCCAGCGCGTAGTTGGTGCCCTTGTTGGTGGCCGCCTCCTCCACCGCCTCGCTGATGGCGATGCCGAGGCTTCCGAGGTTCTGCGGATCGCGCGCCAGTATCTCGCGTCCGACGTTCGTAAGCGTGCTCGGGCTCGGCGTCACCTTGCCGCCCCAGGTCTCCATCATGAACTTGCGATAGGGCTTCTGGTCGTAGCTCACGCGGACCATGTACACGTGCACCTTCATGTCGAAGAAGTTGCAGGCCAGCGAGAGCGCGCTGCCCCACTGGCCGGCGCCGGTCTCGGTGGAGAGGCTGTTGATCCCCTCTTTCTTGTTGTAATAGGCCTGCGCGACCGCGGTGTTCAGCTTATGGCTTCCGGCGGGGGAGACGCTCTCGTTTTTAAAATATATCTTGGCCGGGGTGCCGATGGCCCGCTCGAGCCGGCGCGCGCGCACCAGCGGCGACGGCCTCCACAGGCGGTAGATATTGAGGATCTCATCGGGAATATCGATATAGTTGTCCTGGCTCACCTCCTGCATAATGAGCCCCATGGGAAATATGGCGTTCAGTTCGTCCGGGGTGATGGCCTTGCCGGTCGCCGGGCTTACGGGCGGACTGAGCGGCCGGGGAAGGTCGGGCAGGATGTTATACCACTGCCGCGGCATTTCCTTTTCGGGGAGCAGTATTTTCGTCGATTCGTGTGGCATGGTCGCCTCCTTCTGTTGATTTTTCCGGTTTCCCGAGCACATAAAAAGGGCCGCGGTTCTTTCGATATCCGCGGCCCCTGTGCTGTTTTCGTTATCTGTTACGTTACAGGCACGACAAAGCGATCGGATATCGATGTCCGATTCGCCACCACCAGGCCAGATTCATGTTGAATACAGTGTTCCGTTCCATAGCGATTATACCGCGCCGTGTACGCGAGACACTAGCCGCACATGCTCACAATTGTCAAGTATTTTTCGGGCGTGATGCGTACGTTCGAAAAAAACTTGCCCCGCGAGTCGCGGCCGGTTATACCGGGCGTATACATCACGATCATCGCGCCACAGGCGCTTTATGCGAGGAGATATGGCACACACACTCGGTGAAGTCGATCCGCGTTCGCTCGGCGACAACCCGTTCGCGTTGATCGGCGACGACTGGATGCTCATCACGGCGGGAACCCTTGAAAGTTACAACACGATGACCGCCTCGTGGGGGGGCCTCGGCGTTCTCTGGAACAAAAACGTCTGTTTCTGTTTCGTGCGTCCCACGCGTCACACGTATACGTTCATGGAGGACGCACAGCGCTTTACGCTGTCATTCTTCGGCGAAGAGTACCGCGCCGCGCTCAACTACTGCGGGTCGCACACGGGAAAGAATGTCGACAAGGCGAAGGAGGCCGGAATAACCCCCGCGTCGACCGAAAGCGGCGCCGTCTATTTTGCGGAGGCGCGCCTGGTGCTGGAGTGCGAAAAGATCTATTTCCAGGACATGCTGCCCCGCAACTTTCTGGCCCCGGGCATCTCGAAGCTCTACCCGCAGAAGGATTACCACCGCATGTACGTCGGCGGCATCGTCCGCTGTCTCAGGGCCTGAGGGCGCCCCCTAGCGCCCCTCGGCCCACGAGCTCTCGCGCGCGTCGGCGCCGCCGTAGAGCTTTCCCGATTTCGGATCGCGGATGACGGCGCACACGGCGCTGAAGCTGTTGTCGCGCTCGCCCTTTATCTCCACGCGGTAGCCCATGTCCTCGAGCGCGCCGCCCGCGGAACGCCCCAGCGGGCCCTCCAGCTCGATGGTGCCCGGGCGGTACGCGTGCGGCGAGAAGGCATCGGGCCAGTTGAGCGAGCGGAAACGCGGCTGGTCGATCGCCTCCTGCGCGTCCATGCCGAAGATGGCGATATTCAGGAACACCTGCACCAGCGCCTGCGTCTGCATGTCACCGCCGGGCGTGCCGTAGCTCATGTAGAATTTCCCGTTTTTAAACACCATGGCGGCGTTCGGCGTTATCGTGGGGCGCTTCCCCGGCGCGAGCGCGGCGGGGTGTCTGGGGTCCAGCCTGAACTGCGTCATGCGGATGCCGAGCGTAAGCCCCGTCCCCGGTACCATCGGCGACTGCGGAAAATCGCTCGGCGTGAGCGACACGGCGTTGCCCCACCGGTCGACGACGCTCACATAACTCGTATCCCTGCCGTACCCTGATGCGTTCTCGGCCAAGCGCACTGCGGGCCCTGCCGTGGTGAGGTCGAATGCCCCGCCCCGGGCGGCCCCCTGGTGCTTCCACGGATCGCCGTGCGGCGGCATAGCGCCGAACGCCCTGCCCGGCGTCATCAGCGCGCGCCGCGTGGCCGCATAGTTTTTATCGAGCAGGCCCTTCTCGGGCACCTTTACGAAGGCCGGGTCGCCGAAGAAGGCCTCGCGGTCGGCCATGGCCAGCTCGATCGCCTGGAGTACCGCGTGCACGTACGCGGGCGAGTTGTGGCCCATGGTTTTAAGGTCCACCCCCTCGAGGATCTGCAGCGCAAGGGGCACCACCGCGCCCTGGCTCCAGGTGCGGTTGGTGTACAGGGTGTATTCTCCGTAGCTGCCGCTGAGCGGCTTTTCGAAGCCGCCGCGATAGCCCGACAGGTCCCCGCGCGTAAAGAGGCCGCCCTTCTCGCGGTGAAGCCTGAGTATGGCTTCGGCGATCGGACCTTTATAGAAATAATCGCGCACGGCCGAAAGGCCCGCCTTTCGGCCCGCACCCTTCTCAAGCGCCTTTTTTTCGGCGTCGGCGAGCGCGCTGAATGTCTTCGCCAGGTCGGGCCGCCTGAAGCGGTCCCTTTTATGCAGCGGCCGCCACCACTGGCCGCCAAGGTAGACCTGCGCGTTGTAGGGCATCAGGATTGAAAGGCCCAGGCGCTTGAAGACGTTCATGGAGAGGTTCTTGTGCATCGTGGCGTGCACCGGAAAGCCCTCCTCGGCGAGCTTGATGGCCGGCGCGGACAGCTCGCCGAAGCCGCGCGTGCCGTAGCGCTCCAACAACGCCGTGATGACGTCGGGCGAGGCGGGAACGAGCTGGGACAGGATGCTGAGCTTCGGCACCACCTCGTGGCCCTTTTTTCTGAAGAGCTCGATGGTGGCCGCCGCGGGCGCCTTGCCGGCCCCGGTGTAGCTCGCCACCTTACCGTTCTTCGCGTCGTACACCAGCACCGGCGCGACGCCCGGAAAGCTTGCCGCCTCGCCGAAGGTCACGTTGAGCACCAACAGCGCCGCCACGGCCGCGTCCACGGCGTTCCCGCCCCGGTCGAGCACGTCGAGCGCGGCGGCGGTCGCCCACTGGTTGCCCGTGGCGGCCATGTGCTTCTCCGCGACCGCGACGGGCCGTTCCCTACCGCAGGGATCGTCGAACTCCATGAGATCGCGGGGACCCTTGGGGAGAAAGAGGTATATCACGACGGCGAGTACGATCACCGCGGACAGCCCGAGAGAGATATATTTTATTGCTTTGATGACTGCTTTCATTACGGTCTCCATTTCAGTAAGAATTATACAGGGTCCTGTCTGGACACAAACCGACTTCCCGAATGCCCCGGATTAGTATTTGACTACACCGGTAAAATAACATACTGTCAATAGATATTCACACCGCAGGAAACCACCATGCGAAGCAAAGATAAACTGGTGCTCGTCGTCAACGACGAGCACCAGGTACTGCGGATAATCCAGGCCATACTTGCGAGCGCTGGTTTTACGGTACTGTCCTCCGAGAGCGTCGCGGGCGCCATAAAGGCCCTTTC
Source organism: Spirochaetota bacterium (assembly GCA_025457965.1). Classification (GTDB taxonomy): domain Bacteria; phylum Spirochaetota; class UBA4802; order UBA4802; family UBA5368; genus MVZN01. The sequence goes on from JALOTJ010000129.1 coordinate 5,947, forward strand.
CGAGCACGG
>JALOTJ010000130.1 GCA_025457965.1 Spirochaetota bacterium
ACATCCGCGTACATCGGCCTTCCCGTAAGCTGGTAGGCCTCGCAGTAGGCCGCGGCCAGAAGCGCATTGTCGTAGAGCATCTTTTCGAAATGGGGAACGAGCCAGCGTTCGTCGGTCGAATACCGCGCGAAGCCGCCGCCCAGGTGGTCGTAGATTCCCCCGCGCGCCATGGCCTCGAGCGTCGCCTCGGCCATCGCGAGAGGGCGCGCGTCGCGCGTGCGGTAATGGATGCGGAGGAGGAGCCTTATAAGCATGGACGGTGGGAATTTTGGGGCCGCGCCGAAGCCGCCGTGCGCCCGATCGAAGCGGAACTCGGCCGCGCGGAAGGCGGCGCGGAGCTCTTCCTCGCCGGGCGTTCCCTCCGTTTCGCCGGAAGGATACGGGCGCAGGAGAAAATCATGCAGTGCTTTTGCCTGTTCCAAAAGGCCCGCCCGCTCCTCGTCCCACAGCCGGGAGAGCTCGTTAAGCAGGTATTCAAACTGGGGTTTCGGGAAATAGGTGCCGCCGAAAAAGGGCTTGAGTTCGGGCGTCAGGAATACCGAGAGCGGCCATCCGCCGCGCTGTCCCATCGCCTGTACGGCGTTCATATAGAGGCCGTCAACGTCGGGAAGCTCCTCGCGGTCCACCTTTACGGCAATAAAATGGCGGTTGAGTAGCGAGGCGACGCGCTCGTCCTCAAAAGATTCGCGCTCCATCACGTGGCACCAGTGGCAGGCCGAGTAGCCGATGCTGAGGAAAACGGGCCTGTCCGTTTTGCGCGCGGCGTCGAAGGCCTCGCTTCCCCACGGATACCACCAGACGGGATTTGTCGCGTGCTGCCTGAGATAGGGACTCTTCTCCCCGCCAAGACGGTTGCCCTTTACTTCCATCGCCGGCCTCCTTCAGCGCATCCTCATATCGAAGTATAGGAGAAGCCCGAGGAAAAGGCGAGAAAAAGACGTGCAGCGGCGGCATGCGGCGAACGGCATTCCAGTCGACAAAGCCCTAAGGCAAGGCGCGGAGCGATTCGACCATGCATTCAATGCCCTGCCGGTAGAGTCCGTCAAAGCCCGCTTCGGCCAGCAGGGTATCCTTGAGCTTTCTGAAATGGGCCACTCCGTGCATCATCCCGAGAAATAACAGGGCATAGTGCGCGGAATCGACATGGCGGAATTCGCCGGTCCGTATTCCGGCTTCGACCGCGTCCCTGATGGGCGCGAGCACCTTCGCACCGTATTTGTCGACACGCGACTTCATCTCTACCGGAAAGATCGTGCGGGGTGATGATATGAAATAATCCAGAAAATCGTAATAGGCCCCGTGCTTCACCATGAAATCGAGGAGGGCGGCGCCGATGGCGCGCAAGCTGTCGGCCGGCGACGCGCCGGTAACGACCGCGGCCTGGAAATGCTCGTGCAGGAGGTCGAACACCTCTGTGGAGAGCGTGGCGTAAATCTCCGGTTTGCCGGAGAAATACGAGTAGATGGTACCCGCTCCCAGTTCGCTGATAGCGGCGATCTGGCGTATTGAAACGGCATCGTATCCCTTCTTTAACAGCAGGCTGCGCGCAGCCTCGAGAATGACCCGTCTCCGGTCCTCCTTTTCCGCCTGTTTCCGACCCGTCGCTTTCATGGCACTCTACCATATCCCTTGCTTTACATTCCGGAAAATTCCAAAGTTAAAACAGGGCGGGCGTTCAACAACACTCGAGTCTTACTGTTTGAAGCACGAAGACTCAATGCCTGTTGAAACGAACATCCGAGCTCGGCGGTAAATCCCTGATACCCGGTTCTCTCCCGGAAGAATCAAGGAAGAAATGACCGTTAAACAGATCCTTAACTATAAAAATGCCCGCCCGGTCTAGTCAAGTACGGTTACACGCCGGCGCCGGTTACGGCGCCGGCCGTCGACAACCGGTGCTTATATCTGAGCGGAATCACCCTGCCGGTTTAAAACCGCTTTATTCCCCAGTACTTTAAAATCTTTAGAAGCGCAAGAAACACCAGCATCAATCCGGCGAACACCATCAGGGTTAACTCCATGCTCCAGTTCCAAATTAAAGGCGCGCTCACCAGGAGCATGCAGCTGAGCACCGGCACCGAGGAAAAGATCGCCTGGAAGCCAAGCTCCATCGCCACGGTTGTGCGAAACTCCGGATCCACGACCCGCACCAGCAATAGCCCCGATGACGCCGTTCCGGTGCAGATGCCGTAAATACCGACCATTCTTTCGATGTTAAGCGTCGAGAGCCGGTTCCCCAGATAGACGATCCCCAGTGTGGTAAGGACGCCGACCACCAGCGAAATCGTTCCGATGGGCAGTGCGTATTGCCACACAATCGCCGGCTGCACCGCCATCACCGTGGCCACGATCAGAAAATCCACCGACCACCCGGTTACCCTCCGCTGGACTCCCGGATCGACCATGTGACCGTACCCGATTTTAATGATAATGGTCCGCACCGCGATGGAAACCAGCAAGCCTACGAAAAAGAAGAATCCCCACAGCGTGGCGGCAAGCTCGGGCCTGAGCAGACCCGCAATCCCGTACACCAGCGCATAGGTCAGCAGGTAGACCAGCCCAACCAGGGCGAACTGGAAGGCAAGGGTATCTATGTTCCCGGAATGCATCGTAAGCCTGCCCGCCGACTCCAGCGGCGCCCCTTTCGGAGCGATCCCCACGAGAAGATCTTTCGGTATGCTCTTGGGGGCGTGTGCGGCCATGCCTTTGCGAATACCCCAGTTCGCCAGGGGCACGCCCACGAAGAAGGCGAAGAGAAAACCGATGGTGGCGAAGGTCAGGCCGATGGTGGCGGCGTTTTCGAAGCCGAGGGTCTCCCATACCTTACCGACCGAAAGTACCTGTCCGGGCCCCTGGACAAAACCCAGGGGGGCGAAAAAGCCGAAGGTTTTGAAGAGATTGAAATCAAAAAAATTAAACATCAACACCATGCCTCCACCGATTATGGCCTGCATGGGCATCATGACCCCCGATACCAGGGCCATCCAGATGGATCCCCGCAAAACCTCGCGCCCGCCGTAGGCTTTCTGTTCCTCCGAACTTCGAATGGTAAGACCAACGGATATAAACGAAATATTGAACAGATGATAGGCGAAGGTCTCGAGCAGGGAGGTTTCAACCTTGAACAGGCCCGTCTGCAGAAGCGCCAGGCCCGCCAGCCCGCCGATAAGACAGCTGGGAAAGAGAAACCGCTGCAGCAGGCCCACCTTCGCGCGGAGAAATACGCCGAGAAGCAGCATCACGCCCAGCCATCCGAACCCCAGCAGGGCTTCAAAGGGAAAAGGAATCACCATAGTTGGTCTCCATGTACTGAATGTGTTATAAACGGCATACCGGCATTTTATTGACGACACGACCCATCATGGCGCCGCTGTTACCTGGTATAGTACCCATGCCTGTGGACCGCTTTAAAGACAGCCATAACATTCTCCGGCCTGACGCCCGGGTGATAGGTATTCGACGAATCGACAATAAGACCGCCGCCCTTGCCCGCGTCCTCTATGATCTTCACAACGGCGGCCTCGACCTCTTCCTCCGTGCCATGCGGAAGCAGGTCCATGGTGTCAACATTCCCCAGCAGACACAACCGGTCGCCGCAGTATTCCTTGACCCTTTTCATGTCCATTTCCGCCTGCGGCTCGAGCGGATTGAGCCCATCGTATCCCGTATCGAGCAGAATGTCCAGCAGCATCCAGAGGTTCCCGTCCGAGTGCCGCACCACCTTGAGGCCCTTTTCGTGGGCGCGCTCCACCAGTTTGCGGTTGTAGGGATTGATAAACTCTTTGAACTGGGCCGGCGATATCATGGGGCCGTTTTTATCGGCGATGTCGTCCTCGACGACCAGCACGTCAAGGCCGGCCTCCGCCAGCATGTCCAGCTGCTTCAGGCTGAACCGTGTAACCATGTCGGCGACCCGGTGCACGAATTCGGGATCATCGAACATCTTCATCATCAGATTTTCCATTCCCACCAGGCGCCAGCTGCGCACGTAGGCGCCCCGCATCATCCAGAAAATCGCCTTCTCCCCCTTGAATCGCTGCCGCATAAGGTCAACCAGAATCAGCTGGGCGCGGTTCGGTTCCGGCGGAACATACGTAACCAGGTCCTCCATTTCGGAAACAGGATGTCTCGCGGCCACCGGCATGCCGTGGAGGCTGCGTTCGAACCCGACCCCCCAGTCGTCAACGAGCGGCGTACCGGCGCTGAACTCCGTCCCCTCGCCGATGGGCAGGCAGGTATAGCCGTCCACACCGAATTCCTCCAGAATGAGAAACAGGGTGTCGATGATTTTCACTTTTTCCTGATCGTTCATCTGGTCGATGGTCTTGCCCACGGGCAGACCGTCGGTGAGGTATTTGCCGATCCCCATGATGGGCACCTCGTTGATGCCGTGTATGAACAGCGGGACCCTGTCAGGCTCTTTGATGCTCAAGGCCTGTATAATTCTTTCCTTTCCATTCATGGCGTACGTTGCCACTCCTTATGGTAATCAGATGACATGCTTATACTATGAAACAAAAAAATCATTGACAATCGAACAGTGTTCGGATTAAGAATATAATTCAGTAACAGAACATTGTTCATTGTTGATCACTCAGATGGTTTTGTCAACCACTATTCATGATCGCTATAGAGTGCCGGACCGGACGGAGGTGATGAGATGAACGGCAAAGAGCGGATACTCGCCGCGCTCGAAATACGGGAACCGGACCGGGTGCCCCTGTACATTCACGGCATCAACGAGGCCCCGATCATCGGGATCGGACGTCAGATCACCGACGGCCTGCCCGATCCGAAAGAGTTCCGCGAGATGAACGACCAGGAGAAGGGCAAGCTGCTGGATACGCTCTTCCTTATACATGAGCATTTCGGTATCGACGGATTCACCTCGTTCGAAATCGGCCACGAAAAGGAAATGGGCGAGCGGCACGTTGCCGACGACTGGGGTGTGGTGTACACCCGGAGCCCTCACGGCCTTCCCGTCGCGACGGGGCATCCCGTGCGAGAACCCGGCGACCTTGCCGCCTTCACGCCTCCCCGCCCCAACCGGGGACATCTTTTGCTCCTCGATCTGGGCCGGGACCGCTTCAGGGGAGAAAAGGCCCTCTTCTGGCTTATGCGCGGTGCCTTCGTCCGCTCGTGGCGCCTGATGGGCATGGAGAACCTGATGGTCCAGATGTTCGACAATCCCGAATTCGTGCACCGGGTGGCCCGCATGGTGACCGACTACAGCCTGGAACAGCTGGACATGCTGATCGACGCCGGGCTCGACGTGCTTGTGGTCGAGGACGACATCGCCGACAGGCACTCGCCGCTAATTTCGCCCAGACAGTACAAGGAATTCGTTAAACCCTACAACATGGAGCTGGTCGAAAAGGCCCACGTGAAAGGCCTTAAGGCCGTCACCCACAGCGACGGGAACCTCTGGCCCCTGCTTGACATCATACTCGAAACCGGCTATGACGGGCTCAATCCTCTCGAGCCCCAGGCTGGCATGGAACTTAAAAAGGTCAAGGAATACTGCGGCGACCGCCTATGCCTGGTCGGGAACATCGACTGCGTCGACCTGCTCCCGCACGGCACGCCCGCGGAGGTGGACGAGGCCGTGCGGCTGGCCATCACCGACGCTGCCGATGGCGGCGGATACATCCTGTGCGATTCGAATTCGCTCCATCCCGGGGTGGATCCGCTCAACTGCATCGCCATGTTCGAGGCGGGAAAAAAATACGGAAAGATGAAGCCTTGAGATAATGCCAGTTCGCATAACGCTCAAACATTTTTGGTGCACACCCACGGAGGAAAGGACATGGAAATTCTAAAAGAGATCGCCGAGAAGGTCGAGGCGGGCAAACAGAACGACGTTAAATCGCTCGTCGAATCGTGCATCGAGCAGGGAGTCGCGGTCAGCGACATCCTCAACGACGGGCTCGTCGCGGGAATGAACTCGATC
>JALOTJ010000131.1 GCA_025457965.1 Spirochaetota bacterium
CGAAGGTGGCCGGGGCGAGGACCGCCCGCCCGGCCTCGATCTTCGACATCTCGAGAATATCGTTGATGAGCGAAAGCAGGTGCTCCCCGCTGCGGTTGATGATGTCGAGGTGCTCCCGCGACTGTCCGGCCAGGGCCGGGTCCCGACGCATCAGCTGGGCAAAACCCAGAATGGCATTCATGGGCGTGCGGATCTCGTGGGACATGTTCGCCAGGAAAACGCTCTTGGAGCGATTGGCCTCGTCGGCGGCGTCCTTCGCCTCCTTGATGGCCGTGATATCCCTGACCGTGCCGCGGAAACCGGTGACTTCGCCCCGGCTGTTAAAGACGGGGTATGCCGAAGCGGCCGAATACGCGGCCCTCTTCCCGCTCCGGGAAAACCGCCAGTAAAAATCCCCGGAGGGTTTTCCGGTTTTGTAGACCTCGTTGAATATCTCCATAATTCTCCCGGTTTCATCGGGATCCATATAGTCGCGGAAATTGAGGCCCTCGATCTCCTTCTCACCGTAATCCAAGAATTTTCGAAGCGCGGGATTACAGAACAGCATATTGCCCCTGAGGTCGACTTCGTAGTAGCCGCTGTCCATGCTTTCCAGAATAGTGCGGTACTTCGCTTCAGCCAGTTTAAGTTCGTTTTCCACCCTGCGAATCTCGGTGATGTCCCGGATGGATTCGATCGCCCCGATGACATTGCCGTCAGTGTCGCGCAGGGCGCCCGCATACCCGACCAGAATGATCTCTCCGGATCCCAGGTTCGGTATATGCGATTCGGCCGTCAGAATGCCTCCTTCCCGGCGGACGTGAGGATATTTTTTTTCGATCACCTCGTCGCTCTCGAATACGCGGTCGATCAGAATAGGTCTTTTCAGGCCGTAGAACGGGAGCGCGTATTCGTAATCGCCCCTGCCTACGATATCCGCCGCTTTCACGCCGGTCATCTGCTCCATGGCGCGGTTCCATGCCGTGACCCTGCCCCCGCAATCGATCACGAAGGTGGCGAGGGGGAGGAAATCGATGATGTCCGCGAGGCGCCGTTCGGACTCCCGGAGCTCCTGTTCCGCGCGTTTCCGCTCGGTGATGTCTTCTATGGTCCCCTCCAGGTAGAGCGGCTTCCCTTCTTCATCGTTCTCAAGATACATGTTGATGGACAGAGAAATTGTATGCCCGTCACCGCGCATCAGGTCCATTTCAAATCCCGAGACGATGTCCTGCCGCACCATCCTGATGAGCCGGACCCTGTCTTCCTGGGACAGGTAAAGACTGTTAAGCCCGGCCCTGTTGATCTCTTCGGTACTTTCAAACTTCAGCATTCTCAGCGCCGCGGGATTCGCGTTGAGAAGGCGCCCGTTGACATCAGCCCTGAAGATTCCCAGGGGTGAATGCTCGAAGAGATTGCGGTACTCCATCTCCGAGGCCCGGAGCTTCATATTCATCAGCTTGAGGTCCATATCGGCCCGTCTGCGTGCCGATATGTCGTGCACGACCCCTGTAAAGCCCGTCAGCTTCCCCTTGTCGTCCCGCATGGGCCGCAGGGTAACTTCCGTCCACACCGTGGAGCGGTCCCTGCGGTAAAGTTCCATTTCAATTCTCGATTCAGGATTCAGCCCCTTTTCCACTTCCGGTAGAATGCGCGCATACTCAGCCATGGATTTCTCCAGTGAATCGGGCGTCATGGACTGGTCAAGACTCATCGCCATGGCTTCACTCGCTTCGAGGCCCCGCAGCCTGACAATCGCCGGGCTGACATATGTATAATTCAACGCCGTATCAAGCGTAAAAATGACATCCCCGCTGTTCTCGGCAAGAAGCCGGTACCGCTCTTCGCTGCGGCGCAGATCCTCTTCGGCCCGCCTGCGCTCGGTTATGTCGCGGAAGTACCAGATCCTCCCGTAATACTTGCCGTCGCCCCCCATCATCGGGGCGGAATAACGGTCGAACGTGGTGCCGTCCTTGAAGGCGAACTCATCACGGCTGGTTTCCGAGTGATTTTCGTAGAGATGACGGACCTTGGTCATAAACTCCTCGGGATCTGCCAGCCTGTCCATCAGCCATCGCAGCGAGAGTTCCTCTGATTTGGACTCGGCCAGATCCTTCGGCATCCCCATCATCTCCACGAACCGCCGGTTGAATGACATCATGGTGCCCTTTTCGTCGATCACGAGGATGCCGTCGATGGACACCTCCTGCTGGGTAGAGAGAAGAATGTTTCTCAGTTTGAGCTCGTCCTCGGCTTGTTTCCGCTCCGAGATATCGCGGGACACTCCCACGTAACCGGTCAGGCTCCCCCGGTCGTCCCGCATGGGCCTGACCGAAATTTCGACCCACAGCATGGAACCGTCCTTCCGGTATTGCTCGATTTCCAGGCGCACGGTGGGATTGCCGCCTTCGAGCACCTCGGGGAGCCAGCGGTTGAACTCGCCGAGCGCCCGGTCCAGGGACTCCGGCGTCATGGTCTCGGCGATCGAAAGACCCAGGGCCTCCCCGGGCTCCAGGCCCCGCAGCTTTTTTATCGATGGGCTGACGTAGGTAAAGCGCAGCTCCGGGTCGGTGGTCCATATGACGTCGTCGCTGTTCTCCGCGACCAGGCGGTAGCGCTCCTCGCTGCGGCGGAGGGCAAGGACGGCGGCTTCCCGCTCCGCTTCCGCACGCTTTCGTTTCGAGATGTCGCGGCTGACGCCGGTGAAGGCGACGATGTTGCCGCTCTCTTCCATCTGCGCCACGGCGTTGATTTCCATCCACACACGGCCGCCGTCCTTGGCGATGTGTTCCGCTTCCATGAGGATCAGATCCGTCGACGATCCTGCCTCCAGGACCTTCCGGAAACCTTCCTGCACGGCCTTCTTTGTCTCCGGGGTAAAGATGTCATCCAGCGTCAGCCCCACAGCCTCATCGGTGGTGTATCCCAGGACGCGCTCCAGCGACTGGGACCCGAAGGAGTAGGTCATGGTCGCCAGGTCGAAGATCCAGATGATATCGCTCGTGTTCTCCACAAGGAATTTATACTTCTCCTCGCTTCGCTTCAGCTCCTCCTCGGCCCGCTTGCGCACGGTGATGTCCTCGATGGTCCCCTCGAATATAAGGCCCCCCTCCTCGTCCCTCACCAGGGACCCGCTGATGGAAACCGGCAGCGAGCTGCCGTCGCGCAGCCGGAGCACCGTCTCGAACCCCGCCACCGGCCCGGCGCGGAGGCGTTCCCACAGCCGCGCCCGGTCGCCGGGGTTAACATACAACCCGGTGAGGCCTTTTTGGCTGAGTTCTTCGAGGGACGCCGACTTCAACATTTTCAGTATGGCGTTGTTCGCCGCGAGCACGCGGCCGTCGACGCTGGTCCGGAAAACGCCCAGGGGGGAGTTCTCGAAAAGCTGGCGGTATTCCATCTCGGACCGGCGTATTTTTTCCATCATCAACCGGATTTCCTCGTTCTTTCTCTCGATCGTCCTTCGATGGATGAAATTCATCTTGTGGCCAAGGTATACGATCCGCGATAGGGCCCACGCAATGACGATCATAACGGGTCCGTTTACATAGAAGTTGGCCAGCACCTCCGGTTTCTTTACCGCGCACATGACGGCGGACAGAAAGAGCGCGTGACAGAGGGCGAAAAACAACACACTCTCATAGAGGCGCATGAGGATCCCAGCCCCGATTCCGAAAACCATTATCACAAAGGTTGTCATCTGAAGACTCAGCAATAAATCAAAATACATGGTCGCTACCTGGGAGAGCATGATGATAATGGTCAGGGAAATCACGACCGCCCGGTGACGCCATCTCACGTTGTCGGCAGTACGGGGCGGGCTAAGATAGAGAAAGGGGAGCACCAGGAGCAACAGGGATGCGGTGACGGCATGGACCAAAAAAATCCCGAAATAGCCCTCCACCGACCAGGGGCGTTGCTTCACAAGCCTGAAGTCCAGGACCGTCAGCACGGTGAATGTCGCCAGCAACAGGAGGGTGAAGACCCGGTAACGGTTAAAATTGATAAAGGCGGTTTGCCTCAGGAAGGCTTCTTTTTCCCCGTCATCCAGCTTATACCTGTCAAGCCACAGCTTTATTCTGTTTATCATACAGTCTCCCGCAGCCCCTCCTCCAGGTGGTCCGTCGGGCAAACGCCCGCAGGGGGGCTCGTCGTGTTTTCACTGCATCGGGATAGAGGAAGGCAGAAATGAGAGGGGGGCCGCTCGCTTTCGGGATACCCGCAATAAAACCCTTTAACTTTCATAGATGCTCACGGTCGTGAAGCTGATCCCATAAAAACGGCATTTTTCCGGCTGAATCCGCACGAATCGCCGACTGTCAAAGACTACCGCGCCTTCCTGGAAAAAGACCTATCATTATTCTCGGAAAAGTCAACTCCAATCGCGTATTCCCCCGGATGACGGTCCGGCCCATGTGACGCTCATGCGCCCGGAGTATCACATTGTGCCGGCCGGTGCGCAGTCGGCTGGCGAATACCCCTTCCGGGGGCTTCATGGGCCCCGGCATGGTTCACGCCTCGCGCGCCCCCCGACCGGCTCAAACGATACCGGCGAGCACCGCGAAGTTCTCTCCGAGGATCCGTCTCCGCGCTCCCGCGTCCGGGATCAGCCGGTCGATCCGCCGCCGTATAAACCCGTAGTCGATCTTGCCGTCAGCGGCGTGATACCCGAACGGCCCGTCGGTGCCGAACAGACAGCGCTCGACGCCGAGGTATTCGATGACCTGCCGCGTGGTCTTCTCGCCGACATAGCCGGTCTGCGAGAGATCGACGAACACGTTTTTATTCCCGCGTATCTTTTCCCAAGTGTCGGAATACTCGGGGAAACCCGCGTGCGCGAGAATGAGCTTAAGTCCCGGCGCCGCCCTCAACAGCGCGCCGAAATCGCCGTGGCTTCCGAAGCCGACGTGCGCGAGCATCGGTTTTCCGGTTTTGACGAGCTCGCGGGCGACGGGCGCCAGAAGCACCGGGTCATAACGGTGCCAGAACGGATGGACCTTAACGCCCACGAAGCCCGGCGCTTTTTTCCAGCGCGCGAGCTCCTTTACGGGATCGTTCGCGCCACGCGGGTTGACGAAGGCCCAGCCGAGAAAGCGTTTCGGGAATTTCTTTACCGCCTCGAACACCGCGCCGTTGTCCGGGTCGGGATACAGCTTGAACTCGCCCATGGGAAGCTTGATGTTGCCCCTCTCGCTGAAGTTCGCCACCAGCGCCTTCGCGATTCCCCTGGTGGCCCTGCGCGTTATAAGAAACTGAAGCAGTGAAACCAGGAACTTCGCGGCCTCCGGAAAGGGCTCGACCATCGCTCCCATCAGCGCGACCCTGTCAACGCCCGCGGCATCCATGCGCTCGATGAGCTCATCCCGCGCGAGCAGACCCTCTTCCAGATGGAAATGACAGTCGATGATCATGGCATAAACCTCCTTTCGCCATTCATTCGGGCGGACCGATGTATCCGCATCAGGCCGGCAATATCCCGCCGGACGCAGAATGTGAGGCGATGGTCGGCGGGAAAAGGTCCCCGGAGTCCCGGGTTACAGAAACCCGTTCCCGGCGTACCACGCGCCCGCGTCGGCCACCATCTCTTCGAGCGGGATGATTGCGAATCCGAGCTCGCGCCCGGCCTTCGACGAGTCGTACTTCGGGAAGACGGACATGTAGCGCGCCTGACCGGGATTGAGCTCCGGCGGCTTACCCGTGAAATTGGATAGAAATTCCATCAGGTAGCCGTAGGCGACGGTCATCCGGGGGCTCATGGTGAAGCGCGGCGGCTTCGCTCCTACCGAGGCCGCGATGACGGCGAATACGCGCCGGTAGGATTCGTTCACGCCGCCGCATATATAGCGCTCGCCGGGCCTTCCCTTCGTTAGAGCCGTTACGTGCGCGCGGGCAACTTCGGTTACGTGGGCCCACGGCGCGCCGCCGGGAAGCACCGCGGGCACCTTGCCGTCGCGCAGGTCCATGAAGAGCCGCC
>JALOTJ010000052.1 GCA_025457965.1 Spirochaetota bacterium
ACAGTCGATTATATACGGCCCGCCTTTTTCGGAGGTGACCGTCGCGCTGGTGGCATTTCCACCGTAAAAATTCATTAGATGACCGGGGAGCGAAACGATAAAGCCGGGGATCTCGGCCGTGTCGGTAACACCCGCGGCCAGCGCCTTTTCGAGGACCATGCGAAGCTTTTGGTGATACCCGGCGTTATCCGGCGGCCTCGGGACCGAGCCCCTTACGCCCCACGGCTTGATCTCCGTGTCGGGTTCATGCCTCTACGGTTAAAATCCCTGGCTGCTTCCGGGAAGGTCCCCGCCCGTTTTCAGGCGGGGGAAAGCGATATCGCCTGTCGAAAAATCCGATTGTACGCGGTACAGGAACGCATAATTTAAAAAAAAAGTGGTGTAATGTAACCACTTTTTGTTAAACTGGGCCTTGATGCATTCAATGCACTTACTATTTTATCATCGGGAGGTTTTCCATGCGCCGCATACTCGTACTGCTGGTTTCCCTGTCCCTGACAGCACTCAGTCTTCCGTCCTGCGCACCTCAAAAAGAGGAGGCCTCGCGCGGCCCCGTTAAGACCATCGCGATCGTCGAGCTGCTCCAGGAAAGCAATTCCTTCTCGAGTGTGCCGACCACCGAGGCAATGTTCCGCTCGACCAGCCTCCTGCGCGGCGCCAATATCATCCCCTTCAGTAAAAAAGAAAAGCTCGAGCTCGGCGGCTGCATTGCGGCGATCGAAAAGCTCGGCCGCGGGGAATTCGAAATAGTCCCGGTCCTGAAGGCCCGCTCGATGTCGGGCGGACCGCTGGAGCGCGCCCTTTACGACAGTTTAAAAAAAGAGATCGTGAGCGGTCTTAAAAAAATTGACCGGCTCGACGGCGTTTACCTGTCCCTGCATGGAGCAATGGGCGTCCAGGGTTTGCGCGATCCCGAAGGGGACCTCCTTGCCGCCATCCGCAGCGAGGTAAGCGCGACGGTTCCGGTCGGCGTCACTTTTGACCTCCATGCCAACATCACTCAGAAGCGCATGAAGATGGCGACCTTCATCATCGGCTACCGCACCAATCCGCACCGCGACCACTACGACGTCGGATACAGCGCCGGCGAGATTATAATGAAGACCATACGCAAAGAGGTGAAGCCCGTTATGGCATGGCGCAAAATGAAGCTTCTCAAAGGCGGCGGGATGAACGTTGATTTTCTCTCACCCATGCGACCCATCTTCAAGGCGATGAGAAAAATGGAGAAAGACCCGCGAATTCTCAGCGTCTCAAATTTTCCGGTGCATATATGGCTGGACGATCCGGAGCTCGGCTGGAGTACGGTCGCGGTGACCGACGGCGACCGCGCGCTCGCGGAAAAGCTCGCCGATAAGATCGCCGAAATGAACTGGGAGGTGCGCGACGCTCCGCATCCGCACGGAAGCACTCCACGTGAGGCGATCGCCATCGCCCGTTCGAAAAATATCGCCCGCATGCTCGGCACGGTCGTCTTCTGTGACGCCTCGGACGCCGTGGGCACCGGCACCCCCGGCGAGAGCACCTGGATTCTCAAGAGCCTCGTCGAGGAAGCGGCCGACCTGGTATCGTATGTGCCCGTACGCGATGGCGAGGCGGCGGCGCGCGCTTATGCGAAGGAGCTGAACGAAAACATAAGCGTCTCGGTGGGGGGAAAGCTTGATAAAACCTACAACCGCCCGTTTGTCTTTACCGGAATCCTGGTCCATAAAAGCGAAGGCAGGCTCGGCAAAACGGTAATCCTGCGCGACCGGGGCGTACACCTCATAATCACGGAACAGCCCGATTCGACGCCCCGACCCTCGTATTTTACGGACCTCGGCCTCTCGCTCTGGAAGGCGGACATCGTGGTGGTGAAGAACCTCTTTCCCTTCCGTTTTTTCTACCTGTTGTACAACAGGAAGACCGTCAATGTCATGACACCGGGGCTTTCGAACGTCGATGTATTCTCCCTGGACTACCGTGTAATTCCGCGGCCGATTTACCCGCTGGATAAAATAGACTCCTGGCGATAGCATTTACGGCGTATTTTCCGCGGTCGGAGACCGCCGGCCGCGGAAAAAAATGAAGTCCCGAAAAAACCGGGATAGACTGTATCTATCCCCGGACGCATCCGCCCCCGATCGGCCCCCGCCATCAGGTCAGTTATGGCGTTCAAAGCGGAAATAGTGCTTGACCGCGGCATCCGGCGGCAATTTTCTTAGCCACCTGAAAGGAATACATCATGGAAATACGCAACGTCGCCATCATCGCCCACGTCGACCACGGCAAAACCACGCTCGTCGACAAGCTCCTCATGCAGTGCAGTGTCTTCCGAGAGAACCAGGAGGTGCGCGAGTGCTTCCTGGACTCGAACGACCTGGAGCGCGAGCGCGGCATTACCATCTTCGCGAAAAACATCTCGATTCCGTACGGGGGGGCCAAGATCAATCTTATCGACACCCCGGGGCATGCCGATTTCGGCGGCGAGGTCGAGCGCGTGCTCAAAATGGCCGACGGGGTGCTTCTGCTGGTGGATGCCTTCGAGGGCGCCATGCCGCAGACGCGCTTCGTATTACAGAAGGCGCTCGCGCTCAAACTGACGCCCATCGTCGTCGTCAACAAAATGGACAGGCCCAACAGGCGGCCCTCGGAAGTACTTGACGAGGTCTACGACCTCTTCATCGATCTTGACGCGCACGACGAACAGCTCGACTTTCCGGTGCTGTACGCCTCCGGAAGGGAGGGGTGGGTGTCCACACGGCCCGATGTCCCCGGCACCGACCTGGCACCGCTTCTGGATACCATACTCGGGCGCATCCCGGCCCCGCTGCGTCAGGACGGCCCGCTGCAGATGCAGGTGACCACCATCGGCTACTCCGACTACGTGGGTCGCATCGCGATCGGGCGCATATTCCGCGGCTCGGTCTTTCAGAGCGGCCAGGTGGTCCTCCTCGGGCGCGACGGCGCCAGGAAGAAATCGACGGTGCGCGAGCTTTATACCTTCGAGGGGCTGGAGCGCTCGCGCGCCGAGCGCGTCGACTGCGGCGACATCTGCGCGATCGTTGGCCTCGAGAACGTCGAAATCGGCGACACCGTCGCCGACGCCGATGATCCCGAACCGCTTCCGATCATCGCGGTCGACGAACCCACAATGAGCATGCTCTTCCTCGTCAACAACTCGCCCTTCTTCGGCGAGGAGGGGAAATACGTCACCGGCCGGCATCTCCGTGAACGTCTGTTGCGGGAGACCGAGAGCAACGTGGCCCTGCGGGTGGAGGAGTCCACAGCCGTCGAGGGCTTCAAGGTCTTCGGAAGGGGCATACTGCACCTTTCCATCCTCATCGAAAACATGCGCCGCGAGGGATACGAGTTCCAGGTGGGACAGCCCCGGGTAATCTACAAGGAAATCAACGGCCACAAGGCCGAACCGATCGAGATACTGATTATTGACGTTCCCGCCGAGAGCGCCGGCAGGGTGATCGAAGCGGTGAGTAAAAAGCGCGGCGAGATGAAGCACATGGAGACGATGGGGGCACGGCAGCGCCTCGAGTTCCATATCCCCGCGCGCGGGCTCATCGGCCTGAGGACGCGCCTGCTGAACCTGAGCGCCGGGGAAGCGGTCATGCATCACCGCTTCTACCAGTACGAATATTTCAAGGGATCGATCCCGCACCGTTCCAACGGCGTGCTCATCTCGATGCAGGCCGGTGATGCGGTCGCCTACGCGCTCGACAGCCTGCAGTCGCGGGGGCGATTCTTCATCGCGCCGGGCGAGCGCGTCTACGAGGGCCAGGTCGTCGGCGAAAACAACAAGGAAGGCGACATCGTCGTCAACGTGCAGAAGACGAAAAAGCTGACCAACATGCGCGCCGCCGGCAGCGACGACGCCATACGCCTTACGCCGCCCATCCGCTTTTCACTGGAGGAGGCGCTGGAATTCATCAACGATGATGAGCTGGTTGAAATGACACCCGCCTCGATGCGCATACGCAAAGCCATCCTCAACGAGAACACGCGGAAGAAGGACGGAAACCGCAGGCGCGATGCCGAGATCAGCGCAGCGGGCTGCTGAACAGCGCCGTGTTGCCGGCGGCATCGGCGCATTTAAGAAAAACATGGTGATAGGCGCCATCGAAGACCGCGCGCGGCAGGACGATCTCGACCCAGCGGCGGTCGATGTCGTACGCGCAGGGCAGGGACTCGCCGTCGAACATGCATTCGATCGAAGACTCGTTCAGGCGCGACAGGCCGTCATGCACCACCAGGTGAAGCTTCCTGTAAGGGCCAGCGTCGCCCATAAATTCGTGCGTGGGCGGCAGGCTGATTGACGGCGGCACGGTATCGCGTATCAGTGCAAAGTACCCTCCCGCGGTGCTCCGCGCGCGATACTCCCCCCTTGAGGCGATATACGATGTAGGAAGCGGCCGGGGCGGCCTCCCCTCAAAAAACTGATACAGCAGTATATCCCTGCCGCGCGGACCCTTTATGGCGATTTCGACCGGGGCCGCGTACTGAAGATCGAACGGGTGAAGCGCGCATGCGGCAATCAAACCGGCCTCTTTGATTCCGGCGGACCCGCTGATCGCGCGCGCGGCATCCGGAGCCACGGCCTCCAGACCGAGCAGCGCGTCGGAGCGCAGGGAGTCGCCCCTCAGCCTGACCGAGAAAGCCCCGCTCGCATCGGCAAGTTTCGCCGGAGCGCCCCTGCGAAACTTCACACGTCCGGCGGACTCGACCGGACGCCCGTCTCCCCTTACTGTGATCTCCAGAACACTGGAATTCCCCGCAAAATCACTCACCTCGATACGAACGCGTTTCGGACTCGGACCGGCCAGGATATATCCTTCACCCTCGGCGCCGATGCCGCTGAACGCGTTACCCGCACGTTTGCAGAGAAAATAGGTATAGGTCGCCGACCCGTCGATGGTCGACTTTGACAAATCGTAGACCATATGGCCGTACTGCAAATCTGCATAACGAACCTCGTCGAAGGCAACGGTGAATATTTTTTTGTCGTTCTCGAATACGGCGATCCGGTGGATGGCGACGCTGTTCTGTGAATTAACCCGGTCATAGCAGGCGAGCTTGAGGAACACGCGCGAACCCCGCGCGAACGAAACGGAAGACTCATCAGGAGCATATCCCCGCCACCCGCGGCGGACCCGGATCGCCCGCTCGACGATGGTGCTGCCCCCTTCCTCAACGCATATAAACAGGCGGTCGATAACGGGTGGTTGCGTGTCGCGAACCGGATGGAATTTGAGCGGATTCAGATACCCGTCCTTCGTGCGGAGCTCGTAATGCAGGTGCGGCGGGCCGCTGCCCGTCTCGCCCGTATAGGCGACTACCTGTCCGCGATCAAACACCGGCCTGGCCTTCCTGAAACGGAAATCCAGCTCGTCGGCGTTGTACATAAGCTTTACGATATCAATGAAGGTATTCAACCGTGCCGCGCCTTCGCCGAACGAGTCCAGGTGCCCGAATACCGATTCGATCCCGCCATGCGAGAGGAACAGCGCGTTCCCGTACCCGCTCTCTTTCGAGAGCACCCTGCTCACCGTGCCGCGCGCGGGGGCGTACACGGGCTGCCCGTTAAGACCGCGCGTCTTTATGTCTACCCCGGAGTGCAGGGACCTGCCGCGCACTTCTCCCAGCGTCGCCGAGAGCTGTTCGAGTCCGCCAAGCGGCCAGGAAAACATTTCCGCCGAACCAAACCCGAGCGAAAACCCGCATGCAATCATAACGACAAGCGCGTATAAAAGAAACGCCGTCCTGCCCGAAAGTCCGCCGCCGCGAAAAATACCCATGCCTCCGCCCTCCCCGCACCTGCGGCACCGACAGAGTCAGCAGTACGGTGCCTTCAACAGGATGGGAGCTGCGCCGATTTATTCAAGCAAAAATGACGAAGCGGCGAATGACTGCTTGACTGCAGCCTGGTTTCGCCTACAATAAGAGCTCTTCCGGAAACCATGCCGATGCTCGTACTGACCGGGCGCGATACACCGGAATAGAACGGCATAACGAACAGGGGGGATGTGATGGCCAGAAAAACGGCGCTGCTGGTCGGGGCGACAGGACTCATCGGGGGGCATGTACTCCGTCTGCTGCTCGAGAGCGAGCATTATGCCGCGGTGAAGGTGCTCGCGCGCCGGTCGACAGGCATGTTCCACGCGAAGCTCGCGGAATACATCGTCAATTTCGACAATGCACACACGCTTGCGCCCCACGCCGCCGCCGATGATGTCTTCTGCTGCCTGGGGACCACGATAAAAAAGGCAAAGACCAGGGAGGCGTTTTACACCGTCGACTGTACCTACCCGGTAGCGGTGGCGGAAGCCTGCGCCGCGTCTGGTGCCGGCCAGTTTCTGATCGTCACCGCCCTGGGGGCGGACCCCCGTTCCGCGGTCTTCTATAACCGGGTGAAGGGAGAGGTGGAGGCGGCGGTGCGCGAAACGGCCTTCAGGGCCGTACATATCTTCCGCCCGTCGCTGCTGCTGGGAGAGAGGAAGGAAAGACGATTTATAGAGGGGATTGCCGGATTCCTCGCGCGGGCGCTCGCCCCGTTGATGGCAGGCCCCCTCGCGAAATATCGTCCCATAGAAGCAAGGGACGTGGCGCGCGCCATGATCGCCATCGCGACCGCAGACCGGCCGTCGGGAATCTACGAATCACACATCATCCGGCGGATTGCAAGAGGGGCGGAGTAGCCCCTCTTCGTCCGGTTACAGTGCGCGCGTCATTTCGCGAAGCATCCCCTCGCCCATCTGAAGATATTCCAGGAGCTTTTTCGCCGTTACCTTGCCCTTCCCGGCGATAATGATCTTCGTCGTCATATTGTATTTGCGCCGCATATGCTGGATGGTCGCGATGCTGCATTTAAAACGTTTCGCGAGTTCCCAGTCGCGGGTGATGTACTTCCCGTTCTTGTCCTTGGCGTTGAGCTCGATGAACTTCTGGATCCTTTTCTCGGTCCATTCGACACTCTCACCGGTGCTGTAATCATGCTCGTGAAGCCGCTGCAGCACCCGTTCCGCTCCGCCTTCGCCCTTGCGCGCCTTCCAGTAGGGGTGGCGGTTGCGGGCATATTCGATATCGGAGGATTCGTAGCCGGTTTTCTCGAGCCACAGACGGGCGATGAACGCCTTTCTGCCCCTTGGTATGTCCACTTTAAGAGAGCGATCGATGAAATCATCCGGCGTTTTCGAACTGAAAAGCTTCAATTCCTCTTTTGACAAATCCGGTTTCATAGGAACCTCCACACAGGCTTTGTATTTGTTTAGTACTTAGTTTGTACGGTCGATATCGGACCTGTCTTATAAATGCAAATAACGCTCCCCGTCAACTGGCATCGGAAAAACACTCTATTCTCAAATATAAAACAAGCCTGTCACCGTTAACCGCCGGTTTCGCGTATATCTCTTCCGCGAACCTCCGCCGCCGGGAGGTGAATGCGACCGTATACGCCTAACACCGGATATAACGGCATACCCTATACGACATTTGCACAATCCCTCAATGGGGATAATGTACAACATGCCGGTGTAAATGTCCAGACAGAAAAAAGTGGATTTTAAATTACCGTCGTGCGCAATACCTTTTCATTTTATTAATTTGAATTATTCACTCCGGTGGCTTATCCTTCCGGGAAAAGACCGGTTGTTGTCCGTCCGGGGGGCAGTTACAGCGAGCGCAGGCATGGACATCACGGAAATCAGATCGTTCAAGGCGGCGTAATGCAGATCAAAAACACCGATTACAGGAACATTATTGAAACCGGATTCAAGGAGGCGCCCTTTATCAGCCTCATCGGTATGCGTCTTGCCGACTGTGGGCCGGGATGGTGCGAAACGGAGCTTTCGGTGGCGTCACATCATCTTCAGCAGAACGGGTTTGTCCACGCCGGGGTGCTGACGACGATCGCCGACCACAGCGCCGGCGGGGCCGCATCGACCATCATAGGGGCCGACGAGTATGTCCTCACCCTCGAGTTCAAGCTCAATCTGCTGCGCTCGGCCAGCGGAGAAAAACTGCGGTGCAGGGCGCAGGTGCTTCGCGCGGGGGGCTCGTTTACCGTGGTGGAATCGGAAGTCTATTCCATAAATCAGGACAAGGCGATCCTTTCCGCCAAAGGAATTTTTACCATGGCCGTGCTTGAAAAATAGGAACCCTCGCGCGTCGGCCTTATTCCGGTCTCCAGGCGTATCCACTCAGAGCATAGTAATCGCACGGGCCGGCAGGTCATCGGTCGTGCTGAACTCAATCGGCATCGCTTTTCGATCCATAGCATGGATTGTACCACGGTGGAAGCCGTTTGGCAGCGAATCGAGCGTCGCCGCCGGGCGGACATACGTGTCATTTTCCATTATTCTCTGCCGTTCAACGGGTTTTGCGCACCCACAATAAAAACCACGGACAGGGAAACATGATCATTCGCGTCCAACTATCGTCAATTGAATAATTCTATATATTTTAGCAACCGAACCCCCTCACACCCCGGCAATCCGTCAAGGCATGAGAGGGCAGAAGCGGGCACTTCCTCCGGTAATTCTCAAGAGGGGGATTTTACCAGCAGGGTGTCGCAGGACGAACCCTTTGCCAGTCTTTCCGACAGATGGCCGAAGAACCGGCTCGTTACTCCATGCCGTGCATGTCGGGACGCCACCAACAGATCGATCTTCTTATCCCTTTCCTCGCTCAGGATCTCCTTATAAACATCTCCGAAGCGGACCGCCTCCTGAATGGGGACTTTGATCCTCTTCTTAAGCCGTTTCGCTTCTGCGGCGAGCTTCCGCCTGGCCGCTTTTTCAATACTGCCTCGTACGGCCTCCATTTCCTCTATGGTAAGACAGTAATCAACCGCACATTGCTTCACCTCCTCCGCCACATGTAACAGATGGAGTCTGGCATGGAAACGTGCCGCCAACTGGGCCCCCTCCTCAAGCGCGGTCACGGAATCCCTTGTGAAATCGGTCGCAACCAATATGTTCCTGGGCCTGAACATGATACACCTCCGTACCTTTCGCAAGTATTTTAGCATCCATTAAAAATCTAATACACCTGGAGGGGAATGTCAAATATTCTCGTGAAAAGGCCGGGGTACTTGTCCGGGAATCAAATCAGAGTAAAAGCCATCACCAACCCGCTCGCATTAACGAAGTTCGTCCCACTCAAGCTCGGCCACCGCGACCTCGCCTGAGGTAATGCTCGCCACCCAGGGCCATCCCGCGGAGGTGATATACCATTTCCCGCCCGCCTCTGCATATTCCGGCGCGTGTGCGCGCAGTTCCGCGACGAGCGATGAGGGGCTCTTCCGCCCACGGTAAACGCCGAAGGAGTACGGGTTCGGGCTCTGCATCACCAGCGTGTCGTTGTACGATTCTTTTCCCGGCCAGACCTTCATGGCGAGCAGGAGCGGGTTCCAGAAGAACGAGCCGTTGTTATAGGTGAACGAAAGGTAATGGCGGTCCCGAAAGCGGATGACGAATGGGGACTCCGTGGAGGCCTGCGCTCCGGCGAGCTCCGCGCCATACGCCATTTTGAGGGCCGGACGTATATACTGCCAGCGCCTGAGGTCGAAGGACTGGTACACATCGATCGACGAGTAATAACCGTCGCGGGCCGTCGCGTACATAAGCCACTGCCCGTCGGCCACTTTAAATATCATCGGATCGCGAAACTGCGGATTTTTCGGGAGAAATGACAGATCCGACTCGTCCTTCCAGGTGCGGCCGTCATCGCTCACCGCGCAGTACGCCCGGTGCGGCGAGTACCACATGTAGAAGCTTTTCTCACGGATAACGTGCGGCGCCCAGGCGAGCCGCACGTAATCAACGACCGGATTTTCTTCTTTCATCATCTCTCCCGGCGGCGGAGGAAAGCTGCGCGAAGATCCGTGCGCAAAATATTTTTCCTTCGAGTAATCCCCGTCACCGAAAGCGGTGATACCGACCAGGCGCCAGATGCCGTCGCCGTCGCGGAATACGGCGTGGTCGTTGACATAGTCTCCGCTTTTCTTCGGCCGGAAAAGCGGACGCCACGGCGAGGAAATCCGCGGCGCGTGCACCGGACCCCTGGTGGCGGGGCTTGCAGCCAGCGAGACCGTCCGGTCGAACGCGCCGTCGTCCGAAAGCACGCGAAAGACGTATCTCTTTCCGGGTGCGGCATTTTCAACGAGGTAGCTTCCGTAGCGGGTTTCGCCGAGCAGGGTGTCTACGCCGCCATTAACCCGGTATACGCGGTAAATTTCCTTTTCGGGATCCGCGACCCACCCAAGGTGTATCCAGCCCGGACCGTGCGCGGTTTTCACGCCGATCTTTTTCTGAAGCGGCTGAATATCCATGCGGGATATCGAGGAATAGAAATCGGTCTTGGCCGGCAGGTCGATGATCATGCGTATGGCCGTCTCCATGACGACGAAGAGCGCGAGAACTCCCACCACTATCGAGAGCAAGAGCCTGGCGTAAAACCGCCTTCCGGATTTTTCCATGGACACCCCCCGACCTTCAGGATGATCGGCCCTCAGCATAGCCGGGATTCTGAAATTGTAAAGTACTATTGGCGGCCCGGCCGGGAATGCGGCGCTCCGAAAGGCACGTCACACCCGCCGGTCAATCCGGAATGATTTCCGCCCGCTGCGGCAGAGTGTGAACGGCCGCGCCAAGCAGCGCATCGCCAATCTCCCCCGACTTGCGCGAAAAAACCACCGCGCCGATAGCGCACAGGATCCCCCCGGTCATTATGGTGACGGGCGAACCCACCCGGTCGGCCGCCGCCCCTGCAAGAAGATTCCCGAACGGGGCAAAGCCCATCAATGCCATCGAGAAGAAGCTCATTACCCGGCCACGCTTGTCGTCTACGACGATCGACTGCAGTACCGTGTTACAGGAGGCCATCGAGGATATCATGCCGAACCCGGTGAGGAAAAAAAGCGGAAGCGCCAATGGGACTGAACGAACGAAGGAAATAGCCACAAGCGAGAGGCTGAACAGCAGCGTGGAGCGCCCGATGAACTCCCCGAGACCTGCGGAGCCGCGGCGCATCGCCAGCAGGAGCGCGCCGGTAAAGGCACCCATTCCCGTCGCCCCCATGAGGAAACCGAGGGTTTCGGGCCCCCCGCCAAGCACCACGGAGGTAAAAACCGGCATCAGGATGATGTACGGCAGCCCCATGAAACTTATCAGCGCCATGAGGAGCAGGATCGAGCGGATGGGAACCGATCGCGTCACGTAGTCAAGTCCTTCGTTCAGCCGCTCGAAGACCGACCGGCCGTCGTTGTCGCGCAGGCCGGGGGCGATTCGCATGGCAAGGAGCGCGGCAATCACCGCGAGAAAGCTCGCCGCGTTTATCAGAAAGCACAGCCCTTCCCCCGTGAACGCGATCACGATCCCCGCGATTGAAGGTCCGATCATGCGCGTGCCGTTGAAAAGCGCGGAGTTGAGCGCGATCGCGTTGGCCAGCCCCTCCCTGTCACCCACGAGCTCTATGATGAATGACTGGCGGACCGGCATTTCGGTCGCGTTGATAATGCCGAGCACAAGACTCAGTACGACCAGGTGCCAGACGGCCACCGTCCCGGAAAGCGTGATAAAGGCCAGCGCGGACGCCTGAATCATGGCGAGTGCCTGCATGATCACCAGAATGCGATGGCGGCTGAACCGGTCGGCGAGCACTCCGGCGAAGGGCGTAACGAGAAGATGCGCGATCTGCCCCGAAAAACTCACCACCCCCAGGAGCAGCGCCGAGCCGGTGAGGCGATAGACCAGCCAGCTCATGGCGATCTGCTGCATCCATGCCCCGGTGAGCGACACGGCCTGGCCCGTAAAATAAAGCCGGTAATTGCGGTGCCGGAAGGCGCGCAGCGTGTCGCGCAGGCGGTCGATGAACGCGCCGGAGAGAAGCGCGGTCGATTGCATTACATTGTTTCGCATGTATCCGTGTACCGGAATACGGCATATACGGCCCGGCCTTTATTTTTCAATCATTAATATGGAAACCACAGCTGCGGCCGTCGGCAGACCCGCACTCCGCACTGGAAATGCCGGATGGACCCCATGCAAGGTCGATCCCCGGCCCGGAGGGTGCAGTCGCCATAATTAAAATAATGCACACCCAAAACAAATAGATGCATGTATAACAATAATTTTGTATTATATAATATTTAATTGACTATAAAAATATAAATTTATAGCATTGCCGTCAGAACCTGACAGGCGGTCCGTCCGTGGCGGGAAATCCGTCCATTTGATCCTCGCGCAACAGGAGCGGCGGGCTGACGGGCGTGGAAAATAATAATGCACGGGGGAGGATGTCTTTATGGAAAAAGTCTGGTATAAATGGTATGACTCACAGGTTCCGCATTCGATCTATTATCCACCCACACCGCTTAAAGATTTTTTCAACTATCACGCGGACAAGACCCCGGACAAACCGTATCTCATAATCAACGATATCACGCTTACCTACGCGCAGAGCAACGGCCTGGCCCGGCGGTTTGCGAACGCCCTGCTCGCCATGGGTGTGAAAAAAGGAGACCGGCTGGCGCTCATGTCGCCGAACGTGCCGCAGTATGTCATCGCGCTCCAGGCATGCTTCAAGATCGGCGTGATCGTGGTGCCGGTCAATCCGCTCGCCGCCGCGCCGGAGATAACGCATCAGTTAAAGGACAGCGACGCCGAGACGATGGTGGTGATGGCGATCTTCGCCGGGGGGCCCGTCGGCATTCTCAAGGCCAAGGCGTCACCGCTCAAGCGCCTGATCACCTTCCAGGTAAAGAGCATGCCGGTCGAGGTCGAGAAGGCCGACGGCGTGTACGATTACGACGCGCTCATCGGAGCGGCCGTGGAGGCGGAACCCGCCGTCGAGGTCGCCTGGGACGACACGGCGCTTTTACAGTACACCGGCGGGACCACCGGCGTTTCAAAGGGATGCAGGCTCACCAATCACAACCTCGCTTCCATCGCCTACCAGGACGTCGGCTGGTTCGCGCCGCTGTTCAGGCCCGGGGAGCTTCGCACGCTCGCGGCTATCCCCGTGTATCACATCTTCGGATTCAACTGCAACGTAAACGTCAACCTGGCCAACGGCGGGACCATCATCCTGGTACCCCAGCCCACGCCGGACAACATACTCGAGGCCATCAACAGGCACGAGCCCAACTTCTTCGCGGCGGTGCCCACCATGATCATCGGCCTGAACCAGCATCCCGACACGCCCAAATCGAAGATACGCTCCATACGCGGCATGATCTCCGGATCGTCGCCGCTGGCGGTCGAGGCCATGAAGACCTTCGAGGAGCTCTCGGGCGCGACCATCATCGAAGGTTACGGCCTGTCGGAAACATCGAACGTGCTTACCTGCAATCCGCTCTTTACGAAGCGCAAGCCCGGCAGCGTGGGACTCCCATGGCCCGACAACGACATTAAAATCGTCGACCTCGACGAGGGCACGAAGGAGCTGCCGCTCGGCGAAGCGGGCGAGCTCATCGCGAAGGGCCCTACAATAATGTCCGAGTACTGGCGGAACGAGGGCGAAAGCGCCATCGCGATGAGGGACGGCTGGCTCTACACCGGCGACATCGCCTACATGGACGAGGACGGCTACATCTTCATCGTCGACCGCAAGAAGGACATGATCCTTTCCAGCGGCTTTAACGTGTACCCGCGCGACATCGACGAGGTGATGTACACGCACCCGAAAGTGCTGCGCGCGTGTTCGATCGGCATTCCGGACGACAAGCGCGGAGAATCGGTGAAGGTGTTTGTCGTACCGAAACCCGGAGAGGACATCACCGCCGACGAAGTAGTCGCCCACTGCAGGGAACGCCTCTCCGCGTACAAGGTGCCGCGCTATGTTGAGTTCATCGACGACCTGCCGCTTACGGCGATCGGCAAGCCCGACCGCAAGGCGCTCAGGCAGCGCGAGATGGAGAAGATGGCGAAATAAGCGTTCAGCATTTTCCCAAAACAATAAAGCGCCCCCGCCACGCGCGGGGTCGTCCGCTTATATGCCGCCATCAAACCATGGGAGACGCTTTCGAAGCATCACCTCTTTCAACTCCTGATTCAACGCGGTCGTTGCACGAGCACCGCCCGTGGATGTGGCATTTATCAGAAGAACTCGGAGAGCCTACCGTCAATGGGCGTCTGAATAGAGTGATGAAAGCCTGAAGGCCCTTCCATCCGTATTGCTTGAAAAACGCCAGAACGGCCGCGATGAGGCCGAACGATCCGATTCCCGTCGGGCACCCGGCATTGCCGCATACCGGGCACACGCTGTTAAGCGCCAGCGCTCCGGCGAACAGCGACCACCATCCCGCGAACCGCACCAGGCCGGCGGCCGCCATCTTTCTCAGCAACGCGCGCCCCGCCGCCACGAAGCGGAACCGCGCTTTTTCCGCGCCGGAGGGCGGATCGGGGATTTCGATCATACTCCTACTTCTCTCTCGGGAACGGCCAGGCCATTATGCCGCCTTCCATCACCTTGACATTCGTCCAGCCCCTGCCCTCCAGCACCCGGGCGGCCTCGTAGCCGCGGAGCGATATCTTGCAGTAGCATATGATCTCCGCGCCCTTGTCCCCGGGGAGCTCGTTCAGGCGGTTGCGAAGCGCGCCTATCGGGATAAGACGTTCGCCCACGCCGATGCGTATCTGTTCGTATTCGTCGGGACCGCGGGCGTCGAGAATAAAGGGTGTTGCGCCGCCATCGAGCTTTTTCTTTACCTCGGAGCAGGATATCCCCTTCATCCTTCCCTTCAGCTTGTTTTGCATAATATGCGCGGCGGCTATCGAATGGTCGATCGCAAGAGAAAAAGGCGGAGCATAGGGAAGATCGGCGTTTATCATATCGTCCACGGTCAGCTTCCCCTTTATTGCCATGGCCCATGTGGCGAGCTGTTTGCTCACGTCGCCGGGGCCCACGCACTGCGCGCCGAGGATCCTTCCGGTCTTACGCTCCACCACGAGCTTGGTGACCAGCAGCAATCCCGTCATGAATCCCGGCTTGTCCGGACTGGCGTTGATGACGGTTTCAATGTCCGTGAATCCGGCCGCCTGCGCCGCCTTCTCCGAAAGCCCGGTGGAGCCGGCCGTAAAATCGAAGACCTTGCAGATTCCCGTCTGGATGGTGCCCGGAAAAGTGGCGCTGTTGCCGCCCGCGGCGTTTTCACCCGCCACGCGTCCCTGCAGGTTCGCAAGATCCCCATAGGGTGCATGGACTTTTTTCCCGGTTATGAGATTCAGCGACTCGACACAGTCTCCTGCCGCATAGATGTCTGGATCGGAGGTCTGCATGTACTCATTGACAATGACCCCTCCGGCAAGGCCGGTCTCCAGGCCCGCTTCTTTCGCAAGTTTCGCGTTGGGGCTGACGCCGATGGCGACCACCGCGAGCTCGCAGGGCAGCTCGATACCGTTCTGTAGCTTGACCCCGACGAGCTTTCCGTTCTCGCCCAGAAACTCGGCTATTCCGTTGTCGGTGATGACGTTGGCGTTCTTGCTGCGTACATGGTTCTCGACCAGCTTCGCCAGCTCCCAGTCCAGGAAAGTGAGAAGCTGCGGCAGCATTTCGATTACGGTGATCTCGATTCCGGCGAGCTGCAGCGCCTCGCAGGTCTCGATGCCGATGAGCCCCCCGCCTATGATTACCGCCTTTTTAATTGTCTTTTCGTCACGCACCCGTCGCAGATAGTCGGCATCCTGCATGGACTGCAGGGTGGTAATACCATCAAGTCCCGCGCCGGGGATGGGCGGGATTTTGGGGACCGAGCCCGTGGCGAGGATGAGCTTGTCGTATGAAAGGCTTTCACCTTTTCCCGTCTTCAGGTCTTTTACCGAGACGGTCTTTGCCTTCCTGTCTATTCCAACGGCTTCCGTTTCCGTCCTGGCGACGATACCCTTGGCATTCAGGTAGAATTTGGGATCGCGCACCACGCCGGTCGGCGTGCAGATGAGCAGGTTCCGATCGTCGAAAAATCCGCCAACATAGTACGGATAGCCGCACGAGGCCATCGACAGGTCCGGCGCCTTCTGAATGATGACGATCTCTGCCTCCTCATCGAGCCGACGCGCTTTCGCCGCGGCCTTCGGCCCGGCAGCCGAGCCCCCTATTACGATGATTCGCTTCTTTCCCTTCATTCCTCACTCCTTGTAATTTAATCTCCAGGGCATCGGTAATATACCGTTTCGCCCGATGTGGTCTTTTCAATCAGGCCGCGTGCGAGAAGCTCCTCGATATGCTTGATCGCTTCGTGCATGTGTATGCCGAGCCCGCTGGATATATCGGCCACCGAGCAGGGCCTTCTCCTGATCGTCTGCAGCACCGAGTCCCTCGACGCGGTAAACTCGTCATGGGCGGACGCATGCCGGTAATCGGCGATCACCTCCGCGGGAGGATCGAACAGGAGGGCTATTTCGCGCATCCTATCCTTCGAAACCCTGATGGCAAAATCCTCGGCCGGAGGCCGGGTCACCGTATTAAGCTGCACCCGGTCCGGGGCGATCTTTCGCGCGAACTCCGCGATCTTAACCGCTTCATCGCGCAGGGACGTGTATCCGCCGAGGATAAACACCTCGAGCCACAGCTCACCGCGATAGTCGCGACGAAATTCCGCAAGCCCCCCGGCCATCCCTTCAAATGTAATATCCGAAACCGGCCTGTTGACCATCTTGAACATGGCCTCGTCTCCCGCATCGAGTGAGGGCACGACAAGCTGGGCTTCCAACAGCTGACTGCGAACCTGTTTATCCCATAAAAGCGAGCCGTTGGTCAGCACCGCTACCGGAATTTCGGTCATAGACCGTATGCTTTCGATGAGGTCACCCATTCTCGAATAGAGCGTGGGTTCGCCCGAACCACTCAGTGTGATGTAGTCCGGTTGAAGCGGCAGTTTTTCCCTGATCTCCGCGATTGTGTCATCGAGGGGCACCCATTCCTTCCTCTCGCGGGTCTTACAGGTCGTTCTGCCGAGCTGGCAATACACGCAATCATAGGTACAGGTTTTAAAGGGGACGAGGTCAACGCCAAGCGAACGGCCGAGCCTGCGGGATGGAACTGGACCGAAGACATTACCCGGCTGCATTATAATTTTCCCCCTGGTGATACCCTTAAATTTCGCATAGGGCTGGAAACGGCACATCCATGAACGCTCCAGTTCAAACCCCCGCATTTCCGCAATGGCGCCACCTGAAGATATCCCTTCCGAAAACCAGGCTTACGGCAGCAGGCTATCGACGATCTTTTTCACCCGGCAAACACCATACAGCATATGGAAATGAAAACTATTTTCAGTTACACCATACAATATCAACATCTTTTTATCCAAATGTTTCCCGAATTCACGATCGTTTTTTCTTATCCATACCCTTTCTATTATCTTGCCGAACAAATCGAGCAGAACAAAGATTTCCCTATTTTTTAAGAAATTTAATTGTTTTCCCGCAATAAACATCAGAACATCAATAAAAAAGTTGACGAATTGAGTAGGTGGCTATATATTGATAATGAAAATCATTTTCATTAACTGATTGAGAGGAATGTTCGATGCGCGGACGAGGGCCCTGGTGGCAAGACCGGTTGCAGGGAATGGGAGCGCGAATTACCGCCCCCAGGGAACTTATAATTGAGATTCTGCACGAAACCGATGACCATGTGAGCGCGGCCGATGTATATGTGCGGGCCCACCAGATCAATCCCTCCATTGGATTGACCACCGTGTACCGCACGCTCGACATGCTGACCCAGCTTGGAATCGTCCAAAAATTCGATTTTGGCGATGGAAAGGCCCGGTACGAACTGGTGAATAACCCGAACGGCAAGAAGCACCACCATCACCTGATCTGTCTGCGATGCAAGACCATCATGGATTATACCGAATTTCTCGATGAAGAGCTTGAATTTGTGAGTAAAACGCAGGGGAAGCTCTCAAAAAAATATAATTTTACCATAACGGACCACGCAATCAGCTTCTATGGATTGTGTGAGAGGTGCAGGTAGGATGATATTTTTTTAGCCATTTAATGAAAAAGATTATCATTACTAATAACCAAAGGAGGTGTATCATGCCAGGTGGAGACAGAACGGGTCCGCTCGGATACGGGCCCATGACGGGAAGGGGGGCCGGTTTTTGCGCCGGATACGCGACACCGGGATACGGTACTCCGGCATTCGGCCGGGGACGCGGGTTCGGCGGAGGCGGACGGGGCCGGCGTACCATGTATTACGCAACGGGGCTTCCGGGGTGGGCGCGGTTCAATCCGGTAAATCCCGGGTGGGTGGCGAATATTCCTTCCGGGTATCCCGGGCCACTGACCCCCGAGAACGAGATGGCGGCGCTCAAAACACAGGCCGATTTCTTCCAGAACCAGATTACGGCGCTCAACGACCGCATAAGGGAGCTCGAGGCGATCGCCGCCGGACGGCAGGAATAGGCCGAATAACACGAGAGAAGGCCGTCGGCAACCGGTACAAATCCGGCGCCGACGACCGGCTTCTCGCTCACGCCGCGCCGTGCGCGGCGCAGTCATACCAGGAAAAGGGGACACCATGAAATTATGTATAACCTCGACGGGACGGTCTCTCGACAGTGATGTCGATCCCAGGTTCGGTCGGTGCGCTTATTTTATCATACTCGATTCCGACAGCATGGAATTCGAGGCCTTCGAAAACGGCTCTTCAGGGGCCTCCGGCGGGGCCGGGGTCCAGTCGGGGAAGTTCGTTGCGGACAAAGGCGCTAAAATTGTGCTTACCGGCAACGTGGGCCCGAAGGCCTTCAGCACGCTTTCGTCCGCGGGGATTGAGATAATCACGGGGATGACGGGAATCACCGTCAGGAAGGCCGTTGAAGGCTATCTATCGAAACCTCACAAGCCGGTCGCCGGACCGACCGCAAAAGAGCATTCAGGATTGCGCGGGTAACGATCATGCACAGGGGAAAAGGCGCTAGATGCAGAGGCAGGCGGCGCGATCGCATTGATGCCATTGCCGGCGGCCATCGCCGGTCGCGGTCATTCTCTTTCCAGGGGGCATGGGCGAAAGTAGTGGAGCATCTCAAACGGTCCACCTCCCCCGCCGCACCAGGTGGAGGACCGGACATCAACGGGATCCGTTTCCCTTACGGCGATGGATCTTCGTACGGCCGCGCGGGCAATCCCGGCGTATCCCCGGAACCGGGCGGTATCCATGGCGAAGAACGAAAGGTGAAGAAGCCGAGAACGGTAAAAGCGCAGGTGGACGGCTCGAAATGCGCTGGATGCGGTCTCTGCGCCGACAGGTGCGTCCGGGGTGCCATTACCCTGGACGGAGTCGCGATTATAAACAGGGATATCTGCACCGGGTGCGGCAACAGGGACAGGGCGGAGGAAAGGGCAGCGGCCGGGGTGGTGGCCAGGGCAAAGGACAGGGAGCCGGCAGGGGACAGGGCGGCAACGCGCCCGGGGCGGGCGGCGAGTGCGTGTGTCCGGACTGCGGCGCAACCGCATCTCACGAGCGTGGAGTGCCATGCATGCAAAAGGCATGCCCGCGCTGCGGCAGCCCGATGACAAGGAAGTGATGCCCCCGATGATACTGGTAATTGCAAGCGGCAAAGGGGGCACCGGCAAGACAACCATTTCAACAAACCTGGCGTTCGTTCTGGGCGACACCCAGTTCATTGACTGCGATGTCGAGGAGCCGAACGCACACCTGTTCCTGAAGCCGGAGATTCACGTCAAAAGAACG
>JALOTJ010000132.1 GCA_025457965.1 Spirochaetota bacterium
ACGTGGCATGATGGCCTCCGAGGCAATGTGGTATTTACTAAATAAACGTTTATGTTCGGGGAAAAGTTAAAAGATTTTCGCGCAGTCGCGGAAAAATGCTCTGACCCCTTCCAAACCCCTTCTCCATGCTCTGACCCCATTTTCACTGAGGCCATTTTCTCCATGTGGATATCTCGTGCTTTCTGCTGGCCTTGTTGCAGGCTCTGACCCCTTAATCCTGATCGGAATCATTGTCGATTCGGTGTATGAGGTGGCGAGCCTCGCGGCGACAACATCCAGGACACGGTGCACCTGGGTGTGAATATCGGGACCGATTACAGCAGCGGCATCGCCGAGGACCAGGACAAATCGATCAGTATTCTCGATGCCGACAGGAGGTTTAGCGACGGGGAGTTTGAGCCGCTCGAGATGAAACGTTAAAAGGGCGGTGGATCAGCGTTCGGCAGACATATCCACGGAGGGATGCGGGATATCGGCGCCGAGCGTTTCCGCCAGGGTTTTGCGGAGGTCTTCGATCCGGTATGGTTTGAAAAGAATGTTGCTGAAACCGTATCCCCGGTAATTGGCCATAACGGGGTCGTTCGAGTAGCCGCTTGAAACGATCGCCCTCACCTCGGGCAGTATCTGGCGCAGGGCGATGATCGTGCTCTTGCCTCCCGGCCCGCCCCGGATGGTGAGGTCCATGATTACGGCGCTGAAGGGCGAGCCTTTCTCGAGCGCGTCGGCAAAGAGCTCGACGGCCTCCATGCCGTGCCGGGCGCAACAGACCCCGTAGCCGAGCAGTTCAAGCATTTTTCCGGTTACGCGGAAAATGCTTTCCTCGTCGTCCATGAGGAGTACCGACCGGCCCGCGACGACGGCCGGCCCCGCCGCGCTGCCGGTGTCCTCGCGAAATTCCGCCGAGTTTTTATTCTGCTGCTCCGTGGTCATCATCTGAATGTATTAGTTTTACAAACGGAATAGCGGCCTGAAGAAGGCCGCCCGGCTGAACTAATCAAGGCAACCTATCACCCGCGCGGGGTTTTTTAATGAAAAGTTATCGCAAAGGGATTCCTTACCGGCTATTCGATGAAAATTCGTGACGCCCATTCAATGGAAGAGTGGAAAATCGGGGGAAACTCGTCCTCGCCCAGTCCCAGCCTGCCCCTCAGGTCGCCAAGCGTTTCCCAGTCACCCTTTTCGTATGAGATCGCCGACTCGAGGGCGGTGCGGTAGACATTATCGCCGCCCATAAGCGCGGTTTTAATACCCTCCGACAGCGGGAGGTCGTTCAGAATTTCCTCCATTGGTTGATCGATAAACGCGTCGATCATTGAGAACATCCCCGTCAGGAAGAGGTCGGAGGACTTGTCCTTCATGCCGATCCTCGGCGCGATGAGCTCGCAGAAGCGCGCCCTGCTCATGGACGTGAGCACCAGCTCCCCGGGCTTGTCGTCGCCCATGCTGCTCAGGGCGATCAGCGACACCCATTTTCTGAATTCATTGAGCCCGAGAAGGCTGATCGCCTGCTTGATGGACTGGATCTTCGTTGAGAAGCTGAATGCCGCCGAATTAATGAGCCGCAGCAGCTTATAGGTGATGGAAACGTCGCGCTTGATGATGTCCTCGAGTTCGCCGAAATCGGCGTCGATCTTATGGACCTCCCTGAGGATCTGCAGATAGTTGAGCTTGTAGCCGGGGATGTCCTTTCCGGAAACGATCTCTGGCCGCGCGAAAAAATAGCCCTGGAAATAGGTAAAGCCCATCGCGAAGGCCTGGTCGAATTCCTTACGGGTCTCGATCTTCTCCGCGAGAAACCGTATATTCCCGTGTCCGAGCTGGCTGATCAGCGACTGGCGCTCCTTTACGCCGGAGATTCGGAAGTCAAGCTTGATGATGTCCGCCATGTCGACGAAACGCTGTAGTTCGGGTTTAAAGATGAAGTCGTCGAGTACGATCGTGTAGCCTGCCTCCTTCAGCCGCCTGCACGCGGCGATAACCTCCGGGTCCGGCGTTATCGTTTCGAGGATCTCAACGGCCAGCTGCTCGCGCGGGAATATCGTCGCGACCTCCCCCAGCAGGAGGTTGCGGGTGAAGTTGATGAAGGCCATCCTGCCGCCGGTGAGCGTTCCCATGCCCAGCATGAGGAAGCTGTTCATGATGGTCTTGGACGAGGCGAGGTCGCCGTCGGACTGGTCGTAAAATTCGCTGAAGCCCGAGCGGAAGAGCAGTTCGTACGCGTAGAGCTTCAGGCTGCGGTCGAAAATCGGCTGCCGCGCCACGTATACCCGGCGCATCCGCCTCGCCGCATCCTCGGAAATTTTTTTTCCCGTCATCCGGTCCCCTTGCGATCAGATCTTTCCATCAAGCCGGTTGCGCAGTATATCTTGAACCGCGTTCCGGTTCAACACCTTTTTGCGCCCGGCCTTCCCGGGGAGGGCCGGTATCATTTTTCCCCGCAGGGGGCAAATGGCAGTCCATTGCGGCAAAAATGGCCGGCGAATCAGAATAAAATTATAGTATTACTTGACAAAATAAAGTATATAAATATTTGTATACTGAGGGCGGATTTTGCGCCATGCACTCTCTTTTTTTATTTGCCATTAGTTGAAAGGGATATTCCCTCTCACGCTTGAGTACCCTTTCCACCCTCGGGCCCCCCGGGGACCGAGGGTGGAAAGGGTACTTTTTTTACCCGGGCGACGGTTTACCTGCTTACCTGTCCCGCCTTCTCTATTTTTTCCCGTACTTCCTTTACGTCCGTGTCGAACATGATGGTCCTCTCGCGCCAGTTGCGGTCGTTTTTGTGGTATTCCATCGAAAGGGCTATCGCCTCAAGGAGCGGCGTGAAAACGACCGTCCCGTCGGGCAGCGTAGTTTCGCGCTCTCCCACAGGGACGCAGTAGAACAGGGCGTTTGCGAGCAGGCGTTCGAAGAGTTCATCTCCGGCCTTTTCCCTGAAACGGAAAAGGCGTTTTGATTTGAAGCCTATGCTGTAGGCGGAAGCGGGCCCGTCAAGGGTGAGGGTGTTATTCCCGGTGTCCGCGGTGTGGCCCTCGAAGTCGCGGAGCACCAGCACGTCTCCCCTCTTGATGTAGCTTCGCGCAACAAGCAGAATGAGGTTCAGCTTGACCGGATGGCGGTAGAGGGGCTTCATGATCTCCTCGTCGCGCGCCGCCTTTTCGCGCTCGGCGGCGAGCGTAAGGCGCGGCGGTGCGAACGTTTTCTGCTTCAGCACCCGGTCGATGTCCAGGCCCGCGGGAAGCGCCGGCTTGCGGTGACCGGCCTCAGGCTCGCTGAAATCGGTGAGGGTCCGCGCGTACGAGCCGCGCACGCGGTACCAGTACCGTACGCCCGGGAGCGCGCCCGCGTCGAGATGTTCCGTGCCGGCGACCTCGGCCACGCGATCGAAGTCGCCCGTCTCCCGCGTCGAGCGGTAGACGACATAGCGCTCCCCGTCCGCCGCCTTCGCCGACGCCCACGAGAGGCGCACCCCTGCGGCCTGTTCGCCGTCGCCGGCCGTAAGCCCGACGATCCAGTCCAGCCGCCCGGAGAGGTGAAGTGCGACGCGCCCGGCAAGGACCGCCGCGGCGTCGGCGGCCCCCGCGGCGGACTCGGCCGTTTCCCCGGTGTGGTACTCGAACGCGGAGGCGGCGATGTCGAGTACGCGCGCGGAGGCGGTGTGCCGCCCGTCGTGCGCCTCGAGCGTAAATACGAGGGCCTTCGACGCGCCCGTTGCGCGCAGGAGGCCTGAAAGTTTTCCCGGGGAATCGCGCTCCTCGCGAATTAGCCGCCCGGCCGCGTTATCCAGCGCAGCTGTGTCGACGAGCGAAACGCCTTCATCCGCGGCGAACACGGCGCGGAAGGCCTTCACGGCGCGGTCCATGGTGTCGGCCTCGACGGCCTTGGACTGCGCCGTGACGATGGCCACGGCCGTCCTTTCAGCCGGGTGAACGGGGTCCAACGCGGCGGCGAGGATGATAAGGACGGTCAGTGCGATCGGATGTATTCTCATCGACGGTGTCTCCCGGTGGATAAAAGATTAAAGATTTATAATTGAGTTGTCGCTTTACTGAGTGTCATTGCGAGTCCCGGACCGTGGGGATCGCATATATGCGACCCACACGGAAACAGCATACACGAAGCTTCATGAATGAACATAGTGCCTTTTGAGATCACCACGTCGGCCTGCGGCCTCCTCGCGATGACATGTTTGTCAGTTACATAACAAGTCAAATATCTACCCGCTTGTGCTTTAATGCTGATTTAACACTATAACCGCCGGAGATGCAAGTGCAAAATCAACGGCCCGCACAATCGCGTTCTGTTCGCTTTACGGCTGCGGTCCCTGCTGGCGCGGTGTTGCCAGTGTCGCGACCATATTTATTGCTTGAACTGCCGGCGCGGTACCGGTACGGTGATACACGCATGGTGTTGTACAGTCGAACCGGCGAGCTCATCATTCATACCGCGCCCCGGTCCGCTACAATAGCGCCATGCGGAAAATCTTGAATCTTGAATCTTGAATCTTTAAAGTTGTTGCTTTACTAAGTGTCATTGCGAGCCCCTGCCGTATCGGGGCGTGGCAATCTCATAAAGCATTTGGTTTTTTAATAAAAACGTGTTGCCTTTCGAGATCGCTACGTCGGCCTGCAGCCTCCTCACAATGACATTTATGTCAGTTACGCAACAAGTCTTTTAATCTTTGATCTTGAATTTTAAATCTTTAATCTTAAATCTTTAATCTTAAATCGACAACCGGAAACCATGAACATCGAAAAATCCATCAAGCTGTACAAACGCGCGTGCGAGCTGATGCCCGGCGGCGTAAGCTCGCCGGTGCGGGCGTTTAAATCCGTGGGCGGCAACCCGCTTTTCATGAAAAAAGGCGCGGGGGCGCATCTCTTCGACGAGGACGGCAACGACTACATCGACTACTGCATGTCGTGGGGGCCGCTCATACTGGGTCACACCGACGCCGACGTCGTCGCCGCCGTGGTTGAGGCGGCGCAAAGCGGCACGAGCTTCGGCACGCCCAACCGTTACGAGGTGGAGCTCGCGGAGATGGTCGTGGCGCGCTTTCCCTCGATAGAGAAAGTCCGCTTCGTGAGCTCCGGCACCGAGGCCGTCATGAGCGCGGTGCGGCTTGCGCGCGGCTGCACGGGACGCGACAAACTCATAAAGTGCGACGGCTGTTACCACGGCCATGCCGACCACCTGCTGGTGGCCGGGGGCTCGGGCCTGGCCACCTTCGGCACGCCCGACTCGGCCGGTGTGACCGCGGACAACGCGCGCGACACCGTCGTGGTGCCGTACAACGACCCCGGCCGCCTGGAGGACGCGCTCAAAGAGCACGCGGGCTCGGTCGCGGCGGTCATCATGGAGCCGGTTCCCTGCAACTACGGCCTTATCCAGCCGTACGAAAGCTACGCGTACACCGCCGGGGACGACAAGGCCGCCGGTGCGATCGGGCACGTGGACCGCACGCGCAAAAACTACCTGCACGCGGTGCGGGCGCTCTGCGATACCTACGGCGCGCTCCTGATCTTCGACGAGGTCATAACGGGCTTCCGCCTGGCGCGCGGCGGGGCGCAGGAATACTTCGGCGTGCGCGCCGACATCACCACGCTCGGCAAGATTATCGGCGGCGGGCTGCCGGTGGGCGCCTACGGCGCATCGAACGAGATCATGGCGAAGGTCGCGCCCGACGGACCGGTCTACCAGGCGGGCACGCTGTCGGGGAACCCGCTCGCCATGCGCGCCGGAATCGCCACGCTCGCGAAGCTTGAAAAAATCGATGCCTACGCGCTCCTCGAAAAAAAAGCGGAGACTTT
>JALOTJ010000133.1 GCA_025457965.1 Spirochaetota bacterium
GCGCCTGGCGCCCTGTTCGTACCTGCTGTCGTTCAATCAGCCGCTCGGCCTCATCCCCTTTCTGCTCCGCGAGGGGCTGGTGTGGGCCGCCTTCTCGGCCGCGCTCTTTCCGGCGGGGTACGCCCTTGGCGCGCGATGGGCCGCTCCGCTTGCGTCGTACGTCGCCTCCCGGCCGCTCATGCGCCTCGCCGCGCCGGGCGCATTTATCGTGCTCTGCTGGTTCGCGATTGCGACGGCCGTGCTGGCGGGATGACGGGATGGCGCACGCCGCGGTTTACCTCATAACGGGCGGTAAGGATTCGGGGAAGACCGCGTATATCCGCGCGCTCCACGGCGAAAGGGGCGGGGGTGATGGTTACGCCTGTCCGAAGGTGTTTGCGAATGGTATGCACGCGGGCTACGACGTGCTCAATCTCCGCACCGGCGCGACGGTGCCGCTCGCGCGAAGCAAAAACGCTCTTCCGCCGGGATGGGACGGGCGCCTCGAGCGGGGGATGTACAGTTTTTCGGAGACCGGCCTCGCTTTCATCGATTCAATACTCGAAGGGCTGGCGGCCCGTCCATCGGCACGGGTTTTTATCGACGAGATCGGTTCACTCGATCTGGCGCGCGCGCGTTTTCGTGCCCTGTTCGGCGCACTGATTCCGGGATGCGGCGAATTGTACGCGAGTGTGCGGATGAACAGGGTTTCGGAGTTCGTTGAAGCATTTGGGGTTACGGACTATTCCTTAACAGAATTGAATGTGCCGGAGGCCGGCGGTGAGCGATTATAACCATACGGTGACGATCGGCGGTCGCTCTATCGACGAGTATATCGCGATGGTAGCCGAGTTCCACGGCAGCTCCGCGCCGGGGCTCCTGCTGGGCGGCTTCATGGTGGAGCACGCCATGAAGAACCTGCCGCCGGGAGAATTCTTCGACGTTATCTGCGAGACTTCGCACTGCCTCCCCGACGCCATCCAGCTCCTCACGCCGTGCAGCATCGGAAACGGCTGGCTGAGGATCATCGACGTGGGCCGTTTCGCCATGACCTTCTACGACAAACGAACGGGAAGCGGCGTCCGTGTGTACCTCGATCACCGGAAACTTGAGCCCTGGAGCGAGATAAAAAACTGGTTCTTCCGCCTGAAGCCAAAGCGCGAGCAGTCGCGCGAGCGGCTCATCGACGAGATGACCCGTGCCGGCGAAGGCGTTTTAGGCACGCGCTATCTTTCGGTAAAGAGGGAGTTCCTCGGGCATCGTTCCGAGGGGACGATCGTCCTGTGCCCTGAATGCGGCGAGGCCTATCCCTCGGAGCATGGTGAACGCTGCGGCGCCTGTGTGGGGGCGCTTCCGTATGTCGACGAGGCGCGGTGAGTTCCGCGCGCCGCGGGCTCGGGTGGGTCGAGGACATGGCATCGTTTCCATTCCGGTTCGCATTTTACACGTTTCCCGCCAACATGTGCATTATCGAAATAATGTAAATTTTTCCGATTTCGCTTTTTTCGCGCGGGTTTTTATGCACCTTTTGGCATGGTTCGCGGTAATGCAGTGTAATGCGATGCGCGGGGCGGATTGCCGCCGGGCCGGGCATATCGTACCGCGAAAGCGGTCCAGCGGTCGGCCCGGGATCCACTGATGTGATTCTGGCCGCGCCGGTTCATTGTATCGTCAATCATGGAGGAAAGATAATGAAGATTTCCGGAAGACTGATCAAACGCGCGCTGCTGGTGGCGCTCGTGCTTACCGCGGCCGTGCCCGCGCGTGCGGAGGTGAACGATTCGGACCTCGGCGTATACCTGCGGGGCGCCCTCGGCGGCGGCAGGGTGTACCTGGGCTATGTGAGTTACAGCAACAGTACCGGCGA
This sequence comes from Spirochaetota bacterium, assembly GCA_025457965.1. GTDB lineage: Bacteria > Spirochaetota > UBA4802 > UBA4802 > UBA5368 > MVZN01. The sequence goes on from JALOTJ010000133.1 coordinate 1,847, forward strand.
CCTCGGCGCGGGCCCCGGCGCCACGCTCAACCTGGCCGCCATGCTCGCCTACAAATTCATCGGAGTTGAAGGGAATATGCTCGTCGGTACGATAGGTGATCTTGAGTGGAAAGACGAGGACTTGGGAGGGGATGAACACACCTATACTTCCACTGGGTCGGGTTATTATTCAATTCTCGATCTCAAGCTCGGATTGAACCTCTTCCGGGAGGAAGGTGATATGGGATACACCTTCATCTATGGCGGCCTGAGGTATTGGAGGATGGTACGCGCCCAGGATTCGCTCAAGGAAGATGAAAACGAGGTTTTCACCGGTACAAAACTTGAGGCTGAAGGTAATGGCTGGATTGTCGGGTTCCGGGACTTCAGCACGATCGGTCCAAACGACGGATTCGCCGTAGTGCTCCAGACCAGCCTCTTCGCCGGGAAGGCTCCTGTCGACAATTTCAAGTGGAATGACGCCGGACAGGACCTGGAAAACAACAAGTCTCTGACCCTCGGCGGCGAGCTCGCGGCGGGAATAGCGCTCCAGGACATCGGCTTCTCGCTCGTGGGCGGATTCCGCGGCGAGGCGAACGTGACCACGTTCAAGGACCCCGCGGCGCCGGCCGACGAGGAATCGGTCTTCGGCCTGGGAAACCTCACCTTTTTTGTCGAGGCGGGAATGCAGTTCTGATTGCATTTCCGACGCATGTTTGAGATAAGCTCTCAATGGCCCGCGACGCTTTTACCGGCGGCGCGGGCCTTTATTTGTAATAGCTTATGCAATTGTCCCCCGTAAAGGGGTCCATCCATCGAGGATCACCGGGGAAGGTTTTTTTTGCCTTTCAAATCGGGTCCGCTAACGGGAGTGGGAAAAACGAGGCGTTACGCCGACGGAGATCAGTATGCGCCATTGCCTGTCGAAATTGCTGTTCCGCACGGCGGCCGTCCCGGCCCTGTCCATGTTTGTCATGCTCTCCCTTGCCTTTGCCGAAGAGCCCGGCACGGAAGTAAAGGAACCGGAACCGAAGCCGTGCGCGCCCTCCACGTTCGAATGGGGCGCGGGGCTGCTGTCGCTTCGCATGAACCACTACCGCGGCTCGGACCAGTACAAGAATTACATCATCCCCTCGCCGTATTTCAAATACAGGAGCGAAAACCTCGAGGCCGAAACCTCGTACGTGCGGGGGACGCTGTATAAAAACGAGTACCTCATCCTCAAGATGAGCTTCATGATCGGCCTGTCGGTGGAGAGCGAGGAAAACCGGGCGCGCGAGGGCATGCCCGACCTGGGGTACATGCTCGAGACCGGGCCCATGCTCATCGTGAGGCTCTGGGAGTCGGAGGGCCGCGCCCATCTCCTCACCCTCGAGTCGCCCGTGCGCTACGTCTTCGCAACCGACTTCACCGGCGTCGAGCCCGTCGGCGTGCTCGGCCTTCCCTATCTCAATGTAACCAGTTTTTCGCGCGGCTATACCCTCGGCTGGAAGAGCGAGCTCTCCGTCGCGCTCATGGTCGGCAGCCGCGGCTATCACGACTATTTCTACACGGTCCCGGCGAAGTACGCGCGGCCGGAGAGGCCGGAGTACCGCGCGCGCGGCGGATATTCGGGGCTGCAGATCGCATGGATACTCGAGCGGAGGTTCGGGCCCGTCCAGCTCATCCCCATCCTGCGCTGGGACTATCTGAGATACGCGGCGTTCGAAAAGAGCCCGCTGGTAAAAACGAAGCACTATTTCGCCGCGGGGCTCGGGAGCTTTTACCTTTTTTAGACAGAGGAATATTGCGGCGCGGCATCAGGGGACGGAATACTTTTTCATTTGCGCATCCGGGAAAGATCTATTACAATCCTGTCCAGGCGTGGTGATTCTACGTACACAGGAGCGGTTCATGGACAGCGAGATCGCGACCGGTTTCCATTTCACCCGGACCATATCCTTTCGGGTGCTGGTGATCATCCTGACGGTGCTTTCGATCGGGATCGGCGTCACCATCATCTATTATCTCTACTCGCAGAACACCACCATCATCGAATCGCGTGAGGAGGCCATTCGAGAGGAGAGCGAGGTCCTCTACATGGCCATACGTAACAACATGCTTGCCGGGGAGGCGCCCATCGCGGTGGAACTTTTCCAGTCCATCCGGCGCGCCGATTTCGTTGCGGACATTCAGCTGTACAGGCCCGACGGGAATCTCGCCTTTTCGGATAACTCGACCCTCGATGCCGTGAATGGTATCCTCGGCAGGAAGGCTTTCAGGCCGAAGACGGCCTTCATCACCGGCCCGCCCGTTAAAAGCGACGATTTCGAGAAATCAGTCTCGGCCGTAAGCGACGTTTTCGTGAGGGATATGCAGCCCGCCGCGAAAAGGCTCGTCATTTTCAAGCCCCTGGTCAACCAGCCTCGCTGTTCCGGATGCCATGGGATCGATCATGTGGTCCGGGGCGTTATCCGGATATCCTCTCCCGTCGACCGGGCCTACGCGGCGGCGCGCCGAAATGTATGGATCTCGGCCGGGATCTACGGCATGGTGGTTGCAGCGCTGACGGTGCTCATCATCACATTCATGAAAAAAATAATCATCGAGAGGATCCTTTTGATAGCCGGCGTCGTCCGGGGGGTGGGCAGGGGTGATTTCAAAACCAAGGTCGCCGTTAAAGGCAATGACGAGATCTGCTACCTGGGCCGCCGCATCAACGAGATGATCGACGGGCTGAACGAGCGCTTCAAGCTGTCGAAGTTCGTTTCGCGTTCCACGCTCGATCACGTGCGCTCCGCCGACGAGATCGCCCTCGGGGGGGAAAAAAAGACAATGACGGTGCTGTTCTCCGATATCCGCGGTTTCACCTCTTTTTCCGAAAAAAGGGACCCCGAGGAAGTCATAAAGGTGCTTAACGAGGTGATGAACCTCCAGTCGGGAATAGTCCAGGAATACGGGGGCGACATCGACAAGTTCGTCGGCGACGAGCTGATGGCGGTATTCGAAGGCGAGGACATGGCGCTCAGGGCGCTGCGCGCGGCCGAAAAAATACGGGACACCCTCGATCGCGTGTACGGCGGCACTCCCGGTACGGTGGCCGTCGGCATCGGGGTGAATACCGGAGAGATGATCGCGGGCAATATGGGGTCCGGCGAGCGCATGGACCGCACGGTCATCGGCGACGCCGTCAACCTGGGGGCGCGCCTGTGCTCCATCGCTGGCAGAAACACCATCGTGCTCTCGGACCGCACCCGCGGACTGGCCGGAGACCGCATAGAGACGAGGGAGCACGACGCAATACGCGTCAAGGGCAAATCGGAGCCGGTAAAAATACATACTTTAAGGAGGACGTTATGAGATCACCGGCAATTGCGCTGTCGATTGCGATGACCGCCCTCGTGCTCGGCGCCGCCTGCGGCGCCGGATCGAATCCGGAGGACCCCGCCTTTCCCGCCGAACTGTCACCGCTGTATGTCATCGGATTTTTTCCCCCGCGCTGAAGGGAATTCTCGGCCATGAGGGCGAGGGACCGATCTGCACAGTATGCAGACCCTGTGCCGGATGGCATGGAAATTGATTCAATCGGGGCAGGAGACGGAAATGAAGATTCCCGACGGAACTGACAGGCTTTTGCGACAGGTTGCGGGGGGGGCATCGACGGTGGGCGACCCTCCCAGGCAGGGTTCCCGCAACGGGTCCGCGGCCTTTCGTGAGATCCTGGAGTCGAAGCTGTCCACCTTGGGCGGCGCCGTGTCCGGCGCTGGACACGCGGGAAACCCCGACGATGTGAAAATTCGGCAAATCATCGATATCATTCGGCTTCAGATGATGCTGGACGAGCACCTGCTGGGCTTCATGCGGGGCGGCGACGGGGATCGGTCCCTCTATCAGAGGTTTGCATATCCCCGGAATACAGCAGACAACAAGGAAGAGAAGATCGCTGAGAAGCCGTCAGGGGCGAGCGAGACGGTTGCAGCAAGAAACGCAGAAGGGCCGGAACAGGAAATTTCTTCCGTCGTGAAGCTTCGAAAGAAGACGGACCGGGCGCAAGTCTACGAACCCATCATCCAGCAGGCCTCGAAGGCATACGGGGTGGAGCCGGAGCTCATCCGCGCGGTCATCCGTGCCGAGAGTAATTTCCGCAGCGAAAGCACGTCCCCCAAGGGGGCCATGGGCCTCATGCAGCTCATGCCGCAGACGGCAAAGGAGCTGGGTGTCCGCGACGCCTACGAT
>JALOTJ010000053.1 GCA_025457965.1 Spirochaetota bacterium
AAAAGAAAATGCTTAATGCATGGTTTCGCGGTCATCCGGGTAATAATGACGCCTCGCCCATTCAAGCCTCCCGCGCTCGCCCTCGGAGAGAGAGCTCATACCGTCGCGCGCGATCTTCTCTAGCAGGGTGTCAATGATCCGCTTGGCCTCGATACGCTCATTGATCTCCTTCTGCTTTTTCCTCAGACGGCGCTTTTTCATGAACGTCGCCCACAGGGAAACCCCGGAAGAGCTTTTCATGCGACTCCCGATTCCGGTCCGCGACCGGAGCAGGATAAAGAGAAGCCCCGAGACCAGCCCTCCCAGGTGCCCGATATGGCTGATATTCCCTCCCATTCCCTTCGCGCTGGTAAGCGTGCCGAAGAACTCGACCACGCCGAAAAAGAGGACAAGGTATTTCATCTTCACCGGGATGAGGAAATAGAGCAATACCTCCCGGTTGGGCCAGGTCAGGCCGTAGGCGAGCAGGATGCCGTAAATCGCTCCCGATGCCCCGAGCGTCGTGGGAGCATAGGGAGCGAAAGGATTGGTGCCGTATTTGACGACCACGAAATAGTTCATTGCCGCGATAAACATCCCCGCGCCTATCCCACAGAAGAGATAATAGCGGAGAAAGAGCCTGCTTCCCCAATGCGTTTCCAGATCACCGGCAAACATCCACAGGCCCAGCAGATTGAACAGGATGTGGAGCCAGCCGCCGTGCAGGAACATGTATGACGCGATCTGCCAGAACCTGAAATCGTGTACCAGCCCCTGGTGATTGAGCCCGAAAAGGTTTTCGAGCATGCCCGGCGCGAGCATGGCCGCGAACTGCTGGAAGAGAAACACCACGGCGTTGATGATCAGGAGGTTTTTGACCACCGGTGTTATCGGCCCGCCGATACGAACGTTCATTGTCTGCCGCATTTCAGGAAACCCGCCGCCTAATCAGCTGAATTCCTTTCTAATACGGTTGAACTCGCCCTCATTATCAAGAAATATTTTAAAAAGCATCGGATCAAATCGCGAGGATTCTTCCCGCATGATCTTGACGCTTTTGTCATGGGGAAAGGCCTCCTTGTACGGACGCTTCGAGGTGAGCGCATCATAGATATCGGAAATCGTGACGATGCGCGCCGACAGCGGTATCTCCAGCCCCTTCCGCCCGGTGGGATACCCACCCCCGTCATAGCGCTCGTGGTGGTACAGCGTCACCTCCATGGCCATATTGAGAAAGGAGTTCTCCCCGAGGTCGCGAGAGGCCTCCTTCAGCGCCGTATAGCCGATCGTGGCGTGGGTCTTGATTATCTCGTATTCCACCGGCGAGAGCGGCCCCGGCTTCAGAAGAATGTCGTCCGGAATGCCGACCTTGCCGATGTCGTGAAGAATGGACGAATCGTACAGGTCGCGAAGGTACTGGTTGGTGATTTCCAGTTCGTGGCCGGAATATTTCAGGATCTGCGCCACGAGCACGCTGAAGTTGCGTATGCGCTCGAGGTGCTCGCCGGTCTCAGGGTCACGAACTTCGGCGAGTCTGCTGAGCGCGAAAATGGTCGTCTTCTGAGTCTTCAGTATTTCGTGGGTGCGGGCCTTCACGAGGTGCTCGAGGTTTTTCGTGTGCAGCTCGAGCTGATCGAGAAGCTCTCCCCGCTGGATGCTGAACGAAATCTGACCCGAAATGGACCGGATGAAGAATATGTGCTCGCTGTTGAAGGCGTCCACCCGTTCCGAGTTGAACACGAGGAAGCCCCTGGTTACGTTATTGATGATGATCGGCACCATCATCGAGGAGCGGACACCTTCTTTCAGTAGGACCTCGGTGCGTTTGGATTCCGGATGCAGTAAGAGGTATTCGGCCAGGTCGCTGATGAGCAATACTTCCTTCTGTGTGGCGACATCTATTAACGATGAATCGCTCTGGGGAAAGCTCATCGTCCCCGACGATCTCTCGCCGCTGTCCGATTCAACCAGCTTGGTGACCACCTCGCGCGTCTCCTCGTCGATCATCAGGAGCGAAAGCCGGTTAAACGGGATGATTTTACGGAGCGAGGTGTTCAGCATCATGAAGATTTCCTCGGTCTTCTTGCCCCGGTTGAGCATGGTGATGATGTCATTAATCTGCCGCAGCTGCTCCACGTAGCGGTTTTTTTCGTCGTTGAGCCGTTTGCGGTCGAGCGCCCGTTCGATCGCGTGGTAGAGGATCGCGAAATCCATTATCGGCTTGGTCAGAAAATCGTAGGCGCCTGTTTTTAGTGCGAGGATGATGTCGTCGTTGGTGCCGAAGCCCGTAAGCACGATCTTCGGGATGTCCGGGAACTTCTCGGACATCGTCGTCAGAAGCTCCCTCCCGTCGAGGTTCGGCATCTGGAGGTCGGTAAGGACCAGGTCATAGGGCTCGGACTCGAGCTTGGAGATCGCAATATTGCCGTCCTCGGCGGTTTCGATCGTATATCCCATCTTAACGAGATAGCGCGAGAGCGCCTTGCGTACAAGGTGCTCATCGTCGACGATAAGGATGTTCCCCTGGCGATTGCCCGCCAGCCGCTCGTCCGCCGATTTAGATGAAACGTTTTCCATTATCGCTTGCCCGCCGCCAGCAGTCGGCACCAGTATCGTATCATAATCACGGAAAAATTTCCATATTTCCCTTGAGGCGCGCGATAAGCCGTTCTCCAATTAAAAGGCCCCTGTCGATAAAGTCCGGCCCAAAGCGCTTTCCGGTATCCGTGCGAAAGGTGCCGCGGATTTTCCTGATGCCCATAACGCCCTGATCATAGTGCTCGACGATCATCAGCGGATCGATGCGCATTGCCTCTGCCATGTCCCAGACGGTATCGGTGAAGTTATCCGGACCCCATCGGAACTTATCGGCGTCGTAGAGGGCCCCGGAAACGATCTCCGTACCGGGGTCGTCAGTCGGTTCATTTTCCCTGAAGGCCTCGTGGTTGCGGATGGCAAAAACGATTATCGCGCAATCGGCCTGGCTCAGGCGACCTCGCAGGAATTCTGCGGCGAAATCCGCCCCGGCCTCCGCGTGGCGTTTCTCGCCGCGCCTGATGTCGTGAAGATACCCGGCGATGAGGGCATTCTCCGCGAGCCTGTCGCATTCCGGCCCGGGCCGCATTTCGCACCGTACGATTGCGCCCGCCTCGATGGCGACCCGGTGCGCGTGGGTGAAACCATGACCCATCGCTCCGCCGCTGTCCCGCATCGCCGACCGCGCGAATGCCACCCGCTCTGAAGCGTTCGCCAGCCGCCCGGAGTACGCCATCTCGTCGGCCCGTTCAGCGTAGAAGGCCGGACGCTCTGTCGAGAGGGCGATCTCCCGCGCGGTTTCCCGAAAAAACCGTATCCGTTCCCTGTTCATCTCAGCCCGGGTGCAGTGTACGCGTCCACCGACGGAGAGCAAACAAATTTTAATAACCGGGACTGATCAACCCCGATTATCAAAAGTGCAGGTCTTTTTTCCCGACCACCTTGTTCAGCGGGTACTCTATTATACCGTCCGCCCCCGCCTCGATAAGGCGCGGGATGAGCTCCCGCACCACGTCCTCGCCGATGACCGATTCCACCGAAAGCCACTCTGCCTTGTAGAGCTCGGCCACGGTCGGCGCGGTAATGCTGGGGATGAGCCCCACGACCGTATCGATCTTGCCCTTGGGAACGTTCATCTTGATTCCGACCAGGTTCTCCGCATTGAGCGCGCCGCGCAGGAGCATTGCAATATGGTTGACCTTTTGCCTCTTCCACGGCTCGGCCATGGCCTTCTTGTTCGCGATGAGCTTGGTGTTGGTTTCGAGAAGCGTGTGGATTATTTTGAGCCCGTGCGCCCGTATGGTGCTTCCGGTTTCCGTCACCTCGACGATCGCGTCCACCAGCCCCTCCACGACCTTGGCCTCGGTGGCGCCCCATGAAAACTCGACATTCACCGCTATGTTTCGTTCGGCGAAATAACCTTTCGTAAACTCCACGAGCTCGGTCGAGATCGTCTTTCCGGCGCAGTCCTCGAGCGATTTAATCGACGAATTTTCAGGGACCGCGAGCACCCATTTCGCTTTGCGCGTGCTCGCCTTGGAGTAGATGAGGTCCGAGATTACCTCGACATCGGCTTTGTTTTCCAGAATCCAGTCCAGGCCCGTCAGACCGACATCCAGCACGCCGCTTTCGACGTAGCGCGCCATCTCCTGTGCGCGTATGAGGGCGCAATAGATTTCAGTGTCATCAATTGAGGGGAAATAATTTCGCGACGAGACCGATATCTTCCAGCCGGCCTTCTGGAACAGCTCTATGGTCGCGTTCTCAAGACTCCCCTTGGGGATGCCGAGTTTCAGTTTATTATCGCTCATTTCTTGTCTCCGTACACTTTCTCGGGATCGAAAACCTTCACGCCGTCCTCGATCAGGGCGTCACCCCGTACCACCCGGTAAAAACAGCTCCTGAATCCGGTATGGCACGCGGCCTCGCCGATCTGGTCTATTTTCAGGAGCACACAGTCGCTGTCGCAGTCAACGCGTACCTCTTTCACTTCCTGCACGTTGCCGGAGGACTCGCCCTTCTTCCACAGCTTGTTTCGCGAGCGGCTCCAGTAATGGACGATGCCGGTCGAAAGTGTGAGCTCCCAGGACTCCCGGTTGATGAAGGCCATCATGAGGACCTCGCCCGTCGTGTAGTCCTGGGCAATGGCGGGAATGAGCCCGCCGCTCTTCTCAAAATCCAGTTCAATCATTACGCTCATCCTTAAAAAATTAAATCCCCGGCCTCCATGGGCCGGGACAGGTCATGAAAAGCGGAATTCGACGCGCTGACAAGAATATTTTAGCGTGTGAAACGCCCATACTCAAGATAAATTGCCGTTCCGCGCAACCGGGTGCCGAAACAGCTGTTCTACGTGCCGCTGTTTTTTTGCGCCATATGGAAATGCGTCGCAAGCACCACGAGCGCGAACATGCCGTATCCCGCGGGAACCCATCCCGCCATACCGAAGCCAACTGCGGGTGAATGGATGAGACCAAACCAGGCGCAGACGACCAGCGGAAGCGTCCAATAAAACGCCTTCAGAAAATTATTTTCGATCAGATATACTCCGACCGCCGTCAGGAACATCGCCGAGAGAAGCGGTCCTTCGGCAAAAGCGATGATGCCCTTCAGATGCGGGAGCGCAGTCGCAATAAGCGTGTCGACCTCGCTGGCGGGGCGACTACCCCCGGCATTGACGTACTGACGCAGTAGAGAAAGCCCCCACAAGGCGATGGCCGGAAGCAGCCCGAGCGCCACTGCCGGGGCGTGCTCCCGCGGCGTGGACTGGAAGGCCTGCGCCGTGATGACGATGCCGATCCACAGAAGAATCGGATATCCCGCCTCGAGCGGTACCAGGCTCGCGATGACGCCAATCAGGCCCGTCATGCAGATTACGGTCATCACCGCCCCATTGATGACCGAGTAGCCGGAACGGGCTCCCAGAGCCTTCCAGCCCGGATGGCCTATGTACACCGTGGTCGGAAAGGGCGAGCCGAAGAGCGCGCCCACCATGGTGCCGATTCCGTTCATGGCGAGCGCGGGCGTGGCCGGAAACTCGTCCCCGGCGGCAGCGGCCGACTCGATGTTCTGGAGCGTGCCGAAAAAGCTCAATATACCCATGGGGATGGCAATACCCAGATAGGGCAGGATATCACCGAAGCCCTGAACCAGTTCCGCCACAGCAGGCGACGGAACATAGACGGCCACGCCCTCGAGCGAACGCGCGAGCGCGCCGCCATCCATAACACCCGTGCTCCAGGCGATTACGCCGCCGAAGGTCAGCGCATATAACCCGGCGGGAATACCAAAAGGAAGCTTCGCGTGAGAAAAGTATTCGATGAGGATGAAGGCGAGCGGGACGAAGGCGATGAGCGGCTTCTCCCACAGGGGGAATACGTGGTTGAGCGCGATGAAAGCGATGGCGATGCCCGCGAGCGTTGAAAGAAGGGCTGCGCGTGGTGTGATGCGCCGAAGCCGCTCTCCGACGAAGGCCCCGAGCCCCTCGAAGATACCGCTGACCAGGCAGGCAGCGACACCGACCTTCCACGCGAGATCCGCATCCTTCGTCTGCAGATAGACCGGGGCGATGATGAACGAAAAGTAGGCGAAGAGGCTTACCGTATTGATGCCGTAGGGAAGCGCGGTGACGTCCGTCCGGCGCTCCCTCGATGCCAGACGCCTTGCCTGCCACGCGTAGAAGACGTTGCCCGCCAGCACCGACAGCGCCGTACCGGGAAGGATGCGTCCGAAAACGAGTTCGGCGCTCATACCCAGCGACAGGCAGAGGCCGGTGATGAGAAGCAGGTTGACGAGATTGTCAACGAAAAGGCCGATAAAACCGTCGATATCACCCCGCACCATCAGCGGAACATGGAATCCCTTTTCTATAGCTTTCATGGTACACCTCGAGTTATCGTCCGGGAACTATCGGCGCAAGGTTCGCCGGCAGGGTTGTTTTACCGCGGAGGGCTTACGTCCCTGCGCCTTATATTCTCCGACATCCAATCGTCAGGCTCCGACTGCCCGGTGTATTCATTCCAGGAGAATTGACTCCCCAATGATCACGCGCCTCACGACGCAGCCGGCGATACCCGAATCCTATCCACGACTCGACGATGGAGGGCTGAGCGTTTTCCAGAGCACATTAAAAAAAACCGGAATGCGATCGACCAGCTTCGTCCTCATGCCGTTGAAATACCACAGGTGGATCTGCCGGTAGCAGTGCATATAGTACTGGTCAAGAATCTGCGAGGTGCGAATTGATTGATCGATTTCACCCCGCTCCCGCGCCCGTTTCACCACCTCGGCGAGAATGACCGACGCGTCCTCGCGCCGGTATGAGCGCACCTTCATCCAGGCGCGCATGGGCACGGTGATGAACGCGGTAACGGCAACCCCCGGATTCCGATCGTAGTAATCCATGGTGACCCAGAATATCTTCCTGAATATCTCCCGCGCGCTCTCGATTCCCTTTATGTGCTCCAGCACAAGCACGCCGATCTCGCCGATCTTTTCGTCGAGTATGGCGAATAAAAGGTCTTCCTTGGAGGGAAAATAGCGATAGATGGTGCTGGGGCTGATACCGGATTTTTTATAAATTTCGCGGATATTTACCTGGTGAAAGTCATTGTCGGCAAAAAGCCCGAGCACGACCGGGTAGAGCCGCTGTTTGAGCTTTTCGGGAAAGGCCGTCATTGCCGCCGCTGGCCGCCGCGACAACGCTTTTTTTCTGACCGGTTTTTTCATGAGGCGAATTATCCGCATACCCGCCGAAAGACTCAACCTGCTTTTCGGTACGGGCGAACCTTTTCGCGTGTTTCAACCGGCAACACGCGCGTAGCCGTTGGAAAGCACGCGGCCACCGTCGCCGTGCACCTCGAAGAAGAGGTCGACCCCATTGTCGCGATCGCGCTTTCCCGTCAGCCGCACGCGGATATCCCCCGGCGGAACGACCATGCCGGTGAACCGGCACGCGAGCTCCTTTATTTTCCGGGAATCGCCGCCCGCCTCCCGGTCGGCCATCTCCCTCGCCGCGTAGGCGAGCGTCGCCGTACCCTGGAGGATGATGTCCGGAAGCCCCACCATCCGCGCGAATCCGACCGAGGTGTGGATCGGGAAGTAGATGTTCGTGCAACCGTCGTAGACAAAGGGGCGCATGCGGTCGATCCGTATTACGCGCTCCCATCGTGCGGGCGTCTCAATCCCCGCTGACGGAACAAGCGGGATGTCCTCCCCGCCCCGGCTCTCACCCACGCACTCCACACCGCGCATCATGGCGCCGATGTGCTCGGTGAACACGCCCTGCCCCTCCCGGTCCAGCGCGTCGAAACGGATGACGGTCACGGTGCCCGCGCGGTGCGGCATTATGGCCGCCACGCGCCCCCTTATCGTCAGCTCGTCACCGGGCCGCACCGGGCGGTGGAATGCAAGGTGCTCGGTGTAGTGCACCTGCGTTTTTATGATGTCCACGGGGAAGTTTTTATCCTCGATGAACTCCCAGATTCGCTCGGCAATCGGCCAGGTCGCCGCCACCGCGAACATCGGCGGCGCGATGACGGCCTTGCCGCCCTCGTCATCAAAATAGAGCGGGTTTTCGTCGTCGATCGCCGCCGCGTAATTCATCGTGGCGCGCCATTCCACGGTGGTTCTGTACTCCCTCAGGGGTGTCCCCACAAACGACGAATCGAGCTTCATATCTTTTTCCTCATGTCTACATGGAGCCTCGCGCTCGGGCGCGAGGCTCCACGAAACGCATACGGCTTATTTTTTCAGCATCTCGTTGATCTCGTCCCGGAGCGCCAGCTTGTTCACCTTGCCGTTGGCCAGAAGCGGCAGCAGCGGTCGGATGAAGTACTTCTTTGGCAGCTTGTAATTCGCCAGCTTCGGTTTGCAGTATTCCAGCAGTTCCTCCTCGGTGACGGTCTTACCCGGCATCGGCATCACGAACGCCCAGCCGACCTCCTGGTAAAGCTCGTCGGGAACACCCATCACCGCCGCGAAGAGCACCGCGTCCTGCGACTCAATCACCTCCTCTACCTCGCGCGGATAGACGTTTTCCCCGCCGGTCTTGAACATCTCCGACTTCCTTCCGGTGATGTGTATGTATCCTTTCTTGTCCTTGAACGCCAGGTCGCTCGTGTAATACCAGCCTTCCTTGTCCAGCACCTCGGCGGTCGCCGCCGGGTTGTTGAAGTACTCCTTGAACATGAAGGCACCGCGCACCGCGATCTCGCCGATCTCGCCGTCGGGAAGCTCTTTGCGCGCATCGTCCACGATCTTCAGTTCAAACGGCGGCGCAATCTTTCCGGCAGTGGACAGGAGAACATCGTCTTTATCGCCCTTCTCCGTATAGGTCACGAAACCGCAGACCTCCGTACTCCCGTAGCCGGTAATCAGGTTTGCGCCGGTTTTTTTGCATATCGCCGAGAGCGCGTCTATCATCGCCTTCGGCGCTGCGGAGCCGGCCCACGCGAAGAGCTCGATTTTTGACCAGTCGACGTCCTTGAAGCCGGGCTGCATCATCTGAAGCAGGAACATCACCGGCACCTGGCCGATGACGTTGAGCTTTTCCTTTTCAACCATCGCAAGCGAGGCCGCCGGGTCGAAGCGGTCCATGCAGACGATACACCCGCCGACCATTATGGCGGCGAAACCGATCTCGACGTCGGCGGCGACATGGTTGATGGGAAAATGCAGGAGGGCCCTTCCGCCCTGGCGGAAATAGAACTTTTTGATTTCAACCTTGATGTTCTCGATGATGCTGTAATGCGTGTGCACCACGCCCTTGGGCTTCCCCGTCGATCCGGAAGTATACATGAGCAGGGCGCTGTCCTGCCCGTCCACGGCACCGGCGCGTTTCTCGAGCTCCGCATCAAGCTCTTTCCGGTGCTTTCCGACGTATCCGGCATAGGATTCGGACCCCTCCACGGGCTCGCCGATCACCAGCAGCTTTTTGATCGATGGACATCCCTTCGCGAGGGCGCCGATGGTCTCCGACAGATCGTTTCCCATGAAGTCCCTCACCGCCACCAGCACGGTCGGCTTCGAATCGTTCACCTGGTAGCGCAGCTCGTCCAGCGTAAACTTGGGATTGAGCCCCAGCCATATGGCCCCTATCTTGTTCGCCGCCATATAGGTCACCGGAAACTCAGTGCGCGCCATGGCGAGCAGGGCCACGCGATCGCCCTTTTTCACACCAGCCTCCATGAAGGCCTTGGCGGCAAGATCCATGTTCTTCTTAAATCCGCTCCAGGAAATCCTCGTTTCCTCGAATACCAGCGCCTCGGCGTCAGGCGTTTCGGCTGCCCATTTTTCGACATACTGCCAGGTCAGATTGAGTTTCTTCCAGTCCATGCGATCCTCCTTGTCGGTTGAATGCGCGTCGCGCCGGAGCGGCTCTTGGGTGGGGGCGCGATACTGGAAGGCGCCATTCCGGCTGTTACACCATGAACAACCCGGCATGCTAGCTGCACGGCCATGCCTCCTCTGCGCAAACATGGAAACGCGATCATGGAGCAAGCCGGATTTGTTCACCGCACAGGAACCATATATGACATTATTGCTGATATGTCAATAAGAAAACAATGTTACGAATATGCATGCGAATAGTAACATTGTTACGAATAATCAATCAAGCTGCTGATTTCGAAATACAACGAACGAAGGTGTTTGATTAATGCAATAAACGGATTCAAGATTTTTCCTGCGGCGAAACGACGGAGATCTAAAACCGTATGACCCGCCCTTCAAGCCGGGATCGGTGAGCGGCGAAGGCCATCAGGTGGCTCTGGAGCGATTCTCGCGCCGATGTCGGGCTCGCCCCGCCGGCGAGGACTGACACGAAGTTTTCCATAATCCCCTCGTCGCCCTCGGAATGCCCGAGCACGTCGGTCCTTACCGGATACCCTACCACGCGCGACGATCCGTGCCGGGATATCTCGAGCGCGCCGCCCGCGCCGAAACGCGCGCGCAGGGTGCCCGCACTGCCGTCGATCCGGAGCGTGCGCCCCTCCATCGCCGCGAGCCCGTGCATCCGCAAAACGGCGGTTACGCCGTTTTCAAACCCGATCACGGTTTCCTGATGGTCCATCTGGTCATTGTCGCAACGGTACACGCAGCGCCCGTACGGTCCCTCGCGGAGCGCCCGCAGCACGCCCGTCTCCGAAAGATCGTCGGTGATGGTCGAGGTCGGCCATTCTCCCCACCGCGCATAGGCGCGCAGGCCGGGGATAAAACGCGAAAACCCCGGTGCGCCGAGCAGGATCCTGGCCGCCAGCGAGAGCGCACCCGCGTTCATCATCACGAGCGCCTTTTTAAGCGGCACGCCGTACAGATAGGTCGCGACCGCCTCGTACGGGCAGGTGGCGGCGGCCGGACAGCCGTCGATGCAGTGGGCGGGCGCGCCCGCGGGGGTGTTTACGGCGGTGAAGTGGTCCAGTCCCCCGACCGACGCGACAGATTCCGGCGCGGCCCCGGCGAACCACTGTAGCAGGTCGAGATCATGGGAACACTTGGCCAGGATCATCGGCGACGATTCGTCGCTCCGGCGCCAGTTGCCGCGGACATAGGAGTGGGCCATATGGTAATAGGCCACGTTCTCGGCGTGAAAAATGGTATGGACGCGCCCGATCGCCCCGGCCTCAAGCAGTTCCCTCACGGTGCGGAAGAGGGCCGTATAGCGCAGCACGTGGCAGACACAGAGGCTTTTCCCGGAGGATTCGGCCGCGCCGACGATCGCGCGGCACTCCTCCTCCGTGAGCGCCATTGGCTTTTCGAGGAGCACGTGATAGCCCGCCTCGAGCGCGCGCACCGCCGGGGCGGTGTGCAGTGCGTCCTGGGTCGCGATGATCGCGCCGTCGGCCATACGCGGCCGGTCCAGGACCTCCTCCCACGAGGCGAACATGTTCGCGTCAGATATGCCATGGAGCCTCGCCGTCCGCCGCCTCCTTTCAGCGACCGGCTCGGCCACGGCGACGATTCGGAGATTCGCGGGATGCCGCAGCGCATACGCCGCGTAGATCGCGCCCCGGTCCCCCGCGCCGAGGAGGATGGCCGTCGATGGTTTCATGGAGGGCTACAGCTCCTCGGCGGAACGCCTGATGGCGCGCGCGGAGGCATAAAATTCCGAAAGCGACATGCGTTTAAGGAATACGAAGCCCCTCGTGGCGCGAAGGAGGGGGCTTTCGTGCTCGTGGAAAAAGCTTCTCCCCAGGCAGGTCTTCAGCATCCGGTACTGCTCAACCTGGATTCGCTGGGCGAGCCGCGCGAAGGTTCCCTCGTACTCGTGGCTGGGAAACGACGCGTCGGCCTGCGAGACGAAGGCGTTTTCGAAGGTGTTCTGGAGCACCGCGAACATGTTGAGCGAGACCGGGACGAAAACGTCCGCGTCGGAGGGGTGGAAGCGATACCAGACGTTTCGATAGCCGATCACCTCGATATCGCTCCTTCCGCTTTCCTTCTCGTAAAGCTTCAGCGCGGCGGCGACCGCCTGCAGCACCTTGTAGTGGGTATCGGGGCCGCTCGCTTCGGGATCGAAGGCCACCGTCACCATGTCCGGTTTCACTTCTTGGAGAAGCCGGAGCACCGGATGCGCGTCACGCTCCTCCAACGGCTCCTCGGTGAAGAGCTCTCCCTGGTAAAATCCGAGGCGCAGGTGATGGATGGACGCGCTGTCGAATCCGAGATACCCCCACTTGCAGTCGGACTCCCATTCGCGGATCATACCCTTCAGCTTCTGAATGTAGGGCAGGTCCTTTTTGCCGGGATACTGTGTCTCGAAGTAATTAACCAGTTCATTGATGCGATGGCGCAGGTTCTCGACATCCCCGTCCTCGTAAATCTCGATGAGGTTGCGCAGCATCCTTCGTGCCGCCCCCTCGTCGCGCGTCTCGCGCCGGTCCTCCGCCACGCCGTCCAGGTACTGCCACACGTCGCGCCGGCGGCCGTAGACGTTGCCGGGGCTGAAATAACCCTCGCGGACAAGTCCGTCAAACCGTCCCTCCGCCAGTAGGCGGTACAGAGTGCGCACAAGGGAGAGGGCGTGGCTGTTGGTGACGGCGTTGAAACCGGAGGTCATGTACGCGAAATCGTGGCTGTTCGAGGCGTCGCGGATAGCGCGCACGGCGTAGGGAAGATAGCCCAGAATGATGTCATCGTGGTGCGGCGCCGTGTGCAGAAATCGCGTGGCGGAGGCGGTATGCGCCCCGTCGGCGATTTTAGCGCGCAGGCGCGCGGCGACTAGATCGACGATATCCCGGAAATCCATGCGTGTTTTCGACGGCAGGAGCGCGCAAAAGCGGTCGGCGGCGAAATCGGCTTGCTCCAAACCGGAGATCGGTTTACCCAGGCGCAGGGAGAGATCGACCACGACGCGCTCCGTGTCGGCCGGATCGGACGTATCCTTGGCGCTAAAGGCCCTGAACCTCCGCTCTTCCAGCCGGGCAGCCGCTCCGGTGGTAAGATACAGGCGCGTCGAGGGCAGAGCACGAAGCGCCGTGGCGGGATACAGAAGCCCCGTATCGGCCTCCACCGCGTCGCGAACCACGCCGGACCTGGCCTCGCCCGCCGCCATGATCACGGCTGTACACTCCCGGTTTATGGTGATGGTGCCCAGACCCACGGTGATGACCAGGCGTTTCTTCGCAACCTCAATTCCGCCCAGATCGCTCGCCGAGGCCGCCTGGGTTTCGTAATTGGTCTCCGTAAGGCGGGTAGTCGAATGATGGTCCGAGCCGCTCATGTTGAAGGCGATATGGCCGTCCGGACCGATACCTCCCAGGAAAAAGCCGATGCCGCCCATGGAGCGGATGCGCTCCTCGTAGTCATGGCACCACTGGTCGATCCGCAGAAGCGTGTCTTTGTGAAAGCGCTCCATTTCAGTCCTGGCGTGCCGGAGGCGAAGCGACAAATCCACCGTCGAATCGGGCCACACCGCGTCGAGCCCCAGTCCGGCGGGGAGGCCTATGCGCGAGCAGTCAATGAGCAGCGCGCGGTCTGCGGCCAGGCCGAAACCCTCGATATAATACCTGTTAACGTAATGGTGAAAGCTGTTGTGATGGCCCGGCTCGATGGGATAAAACTCGTCGATTTGAACGAAGCGCAGGCTTCTCATGTCAGGAACGATTGACGGATCGACCCCTCCCGCCTCAAGCTGGCGCGATGTTTCAGCGGTCTTCCATCCGTCGAGGAAACGCCTGGTCCACTTGATGAAGTACTCCGGCGTTTTCCCCGTAGGCAGCGATACCACACCGCCCGGATTGCGCTGGACCCACTCGAGAAAACGAAGCGACGCGAGTCTTCCCAGCGCGGGGAAGCTCTCTACCACGATAGCGCCCGTTTTTTCCCACGGCGGGTACATGAGCTCCATCCCGCTTGCGCGAATGGCGATGGACTCCACCTGTGAATCAATCGTATGCATTACGGGATCCCGGCTCAGACCATACGCGGGCGTGCGCTCGGGTTCAAGAAATTTTTATTCCCCTCATGCGCAATGATCATGACGCCAATGCCGGCACAGGCCGCAGCTTACCGGCGAATTTTTGTTAAAGAATTTTCCCAGAGCACGCATGCACACTCCCGCAATTCAAAAAAAATGCGTTAAAAAACGGCCGATCATTCAATTAACCTTGACATGAAAAACTATTCGCGATAGAAAGGGATATTATGTCGCTTTAAAAATGACGCGCGCACCTCATGTATCTGACACTATTAGCCAGCGCGTCGGGAGGACAATGCCTTCGCAAAGGGATGCCGCCGAGCTTCCGGTGCTTGTAATCTACAATCTTGACACCGGATGGGAGCAAGAGGACAAGAATGGCCAGACGGCGGAAATAGAGCGAATGAGTTCCTCGCTCGAGGAGCTGGGCCATCCCGTTTCTCTTCTCGAAATCAACGGCAACACCCTTCACCGAAACCTCGCCGGCTACAAACCCAATGACTGGATTGTCATGAACCTGTGCGAGGAGATTCCCGGCATGCCGCACAGCGAAGCCGCCGTGGTGCACACGCTCGAGAAGCGCAACATGGTCTATACAGGTTCCCCTCCCGAGATAATCGGCAACTGCGAGGACAAGCAGTACGTCAAGCAGACCCTCGCAGCGCGCGGTCTTCCCACTCCTCTCTGGGGCGTTTATGATACACCATCGGCCCTGGACTGGGACTGTTTTCCCGCAATCGTAAAACCGGCGAACGAGCACTGCAGCCTCGGCATCAGCTCCGAATCCGTCGTACTCAACCGCAAGGAGCTGCAACGGCAAATCAGGTATATCATCCGAACCTTCAACCAGCCCGCTCTAGTCGAGGACTTCATCGACGGACGCGAGTTTCATGTTTCGCTCGTCGGGAACGGCTCCCTGCTCATGCTCCCTCCCGTCGAGATGGATTTCTCCGCCTGCCATGACATTCACGACAGGCTGTGCACCTATGACGCCAAGTTCATCCCCGGCTCGAAACACTACGAAATTATCACCACCTTCGTCCCGGCGACCCTAAGTGAAGGAGAATACGGCGACCTCGAGCAGACCTGCGTCGAATGCTTTCGAGCCTTCGATTGCCGCGATTATGCGCGTCTGGATGTCCGGCTTCGCGACGGGGTATTCTACATCCTCGACATAAATCCGAATCCCGATATCAGTTCCGATGCCAGCATGGCCTGCGCCGCGGAGCACATCGGCCTTTCCTACGGCGAACTGGGGAGCCATCTCGTCCGGCTTGCCGCAAGCCGTCATCCCGTGCTCGGGTGAAGCGGGGGGGCCGCTCCATCCCTTCCCCCGCCTGGTGAACCTATCTCCGATAATTCAAATTTCGCACCCGACATAAATTATTCTTGAAGATTATTGGCTATTTGGCTATATTGCCAAACATGAACAAGCAATCAAGCGCTATAATCAACGAGCGCCAGGCCCTCTACGAGGCCCGGACGAAGATCATCAAGGCAATGGCCCATCCCACGCGCCTTTTTATCGTCGAGGAGCTGGAAAAGAAGGAAAAATGCGTCAACGAGCTCACTGAAATGATCGGCGCCGATATGTCTACGGTGTCCAAACACCTTTCGGTCCTCAAGAACGCGGGCCTTATCGGCGACCGGAAGGCGGGCACCAATATCTATTACTATCTTAAAACGCCGTGCATTCTGGGCTTTCTCGGCTGTGTCGAAGAGGTCATGGAATTCAACGCGGCACAACAAACGAACATTCTCAGATGCTGCAAACAGCGGGACAAACAACCCCCTCCAATGTAGCTATTTTAAGGATCTGACTTAATAAGGAGAGCAGTACATGAACGTCGAATGGAAGTCCGAATGGAAGCCGTTGTTCTGGATCATCGCGCTCTTTCTCGCGGCCTTTTACCTTCCCGTCGGGAGTTCGCGCTTCGATAACGCCGTGCTGGAGGCCTTCCAGCTCGTAAAATGGTACGCGCGGGAGCACGTGCTTCTATGCCTGGTGCCTGCGTTTTTTATCGCCGGCGGCATCGGCGTCTTCGTGCGGCAGGAAGCGGTAATGAAATACCTGGGGCCCGCGGCGAACAAGCTCGTCGCCTATGGCGTGGGTTCGGTTTCGGGATCGATCCTCGCGGTCTGCTCCTGCACGGTGCTCCCGCTCTTCTCGGGCATTTACCGCATGGGCGCCGGGCTCGGCCCCGCGATCGCCTTTCTCTATTCAGGGCCCGCCATCAACGTTCTCGCCATCATCCTGACCGCACGGGTCCTCGGAATGGAACTCGGCATCGCCCGGGCGGTAGGAGCGGTGCTCTTCAGTATCGTGATCGGCGCAATCATGCACTTCATCTATCGAAAAGAGGAGTTGGAGAAGGTCAACGCTGCCATGAAGCTACCGAAGACCGCAACGAAGCGTCCGCTGTGGAAAGACGTACTATATTTCGCCTCTATGATCGCCATTCTCGTCTTCGCCAACTGGGGGAAGCCGGTCGAAACCCAGGGTTTCTGGTACTTTATGTTCGCCAATAAATGGACCATTACGGCGGTCTTTGCCGCGCTCTTCGCCGCGGTGCTCGTTCTCTGGTACAAGATGGCCTGGTGGAAGATGTTTCTCGCCGCGCTTCCGGTCGTAGCGCTCGGACTTGTATTTCCGCACGAACCGATCATCTCCTTCGCCGCCGGCGCGATCGGACTTTCGGTCATCACCAGCACCGACCGAGGAGAGGGCGGCGAATGGTTCGCATCGACCTGGGACTTCGCCAAACAGATTCTGCCGTTGCTCCTTTTCGGCGTGTTACTTGCCGGTTTCTTCCTGGGGCGCCCCGGCGTGGAGGGTATCATCCCGTCGGAATGGGTGGCGACGCTCGTCGGAGGCAATTCCTTACAGGCAAACTTCTTTTCAGCCCTCGTGGGAGCCTTCATGTATTTCGCCACGCTCACGGAGGTGCCGATCGTGCAGGGACTTATCGGTAGCGGCATGGGCAAGGGCCCGGCGCTCGCCCTGCTCCTCGCCGGCCCGGCGCTGTCGCTTCCCAACATGCTGGTGATACGAAGCTACATCGGCACCCGTAAAACGATCGTGTTCTGCTCCCTCGTGGTGGCAATGGCGACCATCAGTGGAATGATCTTCGGAACATTTTCCTAGGCCGAACATGATTGTTTTGGCATGAAACGGGTAACCGTAATCAATACTCTTACCCATAGATGATATATACGGTGAGGTGCCATGAAGCGAGCGGTTGTCGTCCTGGCTGCGGTTCTGCTTTCGACGGCTTTTTTCTTCGGCAAGCCCTCGATCGAGTTCGACCGGCTCGAGCACGATTTCGGCGAGGTCCCCGAAAACAGCGAGCAGTCGTGCGAGTTCGTCTTCCGTAACACGGGATCCGCCAAGCTCATCATCGAGCGGGTAAGCGCCGGTTGAGGCTGCACTCCCGTCCTTCTTTCCAGGAAGGACGTCCCCGCCGGCGGCGAGGGGAGGATTGAGGTCAGGATGGATGTAGGTGTAATCCCGGAGGGCAGGACACGCAGGGATTACGTACACACCGTTACCGTGCGGTCTAATGACCCAGAAAAACCGATGCTCAGACTAAAGGTCAGGGCCGTGGCGGTTCGTATGAAAACGGGCGGGCCGCGAAAGTGATGACCACCCTATGCGGCTAGACGTATACCATATTCGAATAAGGAACGCCAAGAAGACGATACCATGAACGCCAGGGGAACGGACAGGCCATTCGTTGGATGGGCAATCACGGGACTCATTGCTTCAATCGCCGGCTCGCTCATCAGCGCGGCGCTGATTATGGAGTATTTTGGTGTATCCATCGCGCTTACCGACACAATATGCAGGGCGGGAAGCGACATTAACGCGTGCCGTACCGTGGCGAAAAGCGCGTTCGCCGCGATCCGGGGAGTCCCGATTATCGGATACCTTCCGACCGCGATCTTCGGGTTCGTATACTACGGCTATGCCTCCCTGCTCTTGGTCTCGGCCCTCAGGCTTGAAGCTACCGACAGGCGGGCGCCGCTGCTACTCGTCGCGATGCTCTCGCTCCCGGCTCTCGCGGCCGATTTATTTCTTTTCGTGGTCTCGTCCCTGTTCATCAAGGCCTTCTGCCCGCTCTGCATGGCAAGCTACGCGGCCACCCTTTTGATCCAGGCGGCATCGCTTCTTGCGCTGTGGCAGTCCCGCACCGGTCATGCAGATGGAGCGCTTCGGTCGCTCGCACTATTTATCCGGAAACGCCTCATTGCGCACGGATCGGCGCTTCTCCTGATCGCCGGTATCGGCCTTGGCATCGGCATGCTGGCGCGGTCGAGCCTGGCCGAAACGATGGCGCGCTTCGGCGGCGACGATCGTGTGTCGCGCCTCATAGAGCGCTACGAGGCGGTGCTCGAGTCGCGTATTGTCATCGACGGCGCGCCCTTCGACGGAAACCCCGGCGCGCCGGTACGTATCGTCGTTTTCAGCGATTTCAACTGCTCGAGCTGCACGCGCATGAATAAAAGCCTCAAACGGCTTCTGGAAGAGAGGCCGGGCAAGCTCGTGATCTATTATAAGAATTTTCCCCTTGGCGAACAGTGCCGCAATGAGATGGACCACCGGAAAGAAGTCAGTTCCTGCCTGTCCGCCCGTGCCGCGCTCTGTGCCGCCCGGCAGGGGAAATACGGTGCCATGTCCGCCGCGCTGTACCTCGATTGCGAGACCGGCGTCGAGCACGATATCCGTTCTCTGCGGGGCCACGCTGCGCGCATCGGCCTCGACGATATCGGCGAATTCGGGTCGTGCATGGCCTCCAGCGAGGCCCTTGAACGCGTGAGGCAGGACCGATCCGAAGGCGAGCGCCTGATGGTGGACGGCACGCCGACGCTCTTCGTCAACAACCGCATGCTCGACACTGCCGATCTCGACGCGAGGACGCTGCGCGCTCTTATTGAATATATTACGACTCGATCATCAGGGAGGTCACATTGAAACTCGAAATACTCGGCACCGGCTGTCCCAAATGCCTCAAGCTCGAGGAACTTACCCGTAAAGCCGCG
>JALOTJ010000134.1 GCA_025457965.1 Spirochaetota bacterium
CAGAACGACGTTAAATCGCTCGTCGAATCGTGCATCGAGCAGGGAGTCGCGGTCAGCGACATCCTCAACGACGGGCTCGTCGCGGGAATGAACTCGATCGGCATAAAATTCAGGGAGAACGAGGTGTTCGTCCCCGAGGTGCTGGTGGCGGCGCGCGCGATGAAGGCGGGCCTTGAGATCATCAAGCCCATTCTCCTTCGCGAGAAGGTGCAGTCCAAGGGCACGATCGTAATGGGCACGGTGCTCGGAGACCTGCACGACATCGGCAAGAACATCGTCTGCTACATGCTCCAGGGGGCCGGTTACGACGTGGTCGATATCGGCATCGACGCTCCCGGCGAAAAGTTCATCGAGGCCGCGAAGGAAAGCGGCGCGCAGATCATCGGGCTCTCGTCGCTCCTCACCACCACCATGGTGTACATGAAGGACGTTGTCGAGGCCCTGCGCGCCTCCGGCCTCGGGGACAGGGTGAAGGTGATGGTGGGCGGCGCTCCGGTAACACAGGCCTTCGCCGACGAGATCGGCGCGCACGGCTACGCCTCCGACGCCGCGAGCGCGGTGGACGTGGTGAAACGCCTGCTCGCGTAGCGGGCGCGGACGTGATGTCGACAACAGTATGGATTGGTAAAGAGGGAAACAGCCGTGAACCGAAATATGCGTGAATGGGTCGATGGGATTCTGTCCTCCCGCGGGAGGCAGGCGTTCCCACTGATGGTTTTAAGCGGGGCTGAATTGACGCACTCGACCATCGACGACATGCTGCGTGACGCCCCCACCCAGGCCGCGTGCATTGCCACGCTCGCCGCGCGTTACCCGTCGGCGGCCGTAATAACCGCCATGGACCTCTCGGTCGAGGCCGAGGCCTTCGGCGCCGAGGTGCGGCGCATGCCGAACGAACCGCCGACGATCACCGGAGGCCTGGTAAAGGACGTCGATGGGGCAAACGCCCTTGCGGTACCTAACACAGGAGCGGAGCGTACCGGCGTCTACCTGGAAGCGGCGTCGCTTACCGCTTCCAGAATTCCGGACAGGCCGGTCTTCGGCTGTCATATCGGCCCGTTTTCGCTTGCCGGAAGGCTCTGCGGCATGACCGAGGCGCTCATGAACGTTCAGGCCGAACCCGAAACGCTCCATGTGGTGATCGGGAAAGCGACGGAATTTCTTTTGGCGTATGCCCGTGCGTTCAAGGAGTCGGGAGTCAACGGAATTGTCATCGCCGAACCAGCGGCGGGGCTCATCTCCCCCGCGCATTGCGACGAGTTTTCATCCAGGTATATCCGTGAGATCATCGACGCGGTGCAGGACGATCATTTTATGGTCATTCTTCATAATTGCGCGGCATCGGGGCGCCATGTCGGCTCGATGGCTTCTACCGGGGCCATGGGACTGCATTTCGGCAACGCCGCTGACATGGCGGAGGTTCTCGCGGTGGTGCCGGCCGGAATCCTCGCCTTCGGCAACATCGATCCGGCGGGCGTTCTCAAGAACGGTACGGAGGAGAGTGTACACCGTACAACGGCCGAACTGTTGATGAAGACCGCCGGCCACCCTAACTTCGTCCTTTCGTCCGGGTGCGACATACCTCCCGGAACGCCGCCCGGCAATATCGACGCGCTCTTCAGGGCGCTCGACGATTACAACGTCGAAGCGTTCAACGCTCGATGCCTGGAACCCATTCCATAGACGCGACCTTTTACTACCTCGCCATTCATGCGCGCTTCTTCCTTCCAAGCTCAATCGGCACCGGCACGGCCCCCCAGATGTCGCGGCAGTACTCGGAAATGGTCCGGTCGGTCGAAAACTTGCCTATGCGCGCCACGTTGAGTATGGACATGCGCGCCCATCGATCGACGTCCGCGTATACCTCGGACACGCGCTCCTGACAGCTGATATACGACGCGTAATCGGCGCACAGCAGGTAATGATCGCCCCCCAGCAGGGAATCCACAAGCGGCCTGAAGAGCGCCGGCTCGGACGGACTGAAGAATCCTCCCGCGATCATGTCTATCGCCTCCCGCAGCTCGATTTCGCGATCGTAGTATTCGCGCGGAGAGTAGCCGCCCGCGCGAAGCTCGTTCACCTCTCCCGCCTTCAGTCCGAAAATGAAGATGTTGTCGTCCCCCACCTCCTCCGCTATTTCTATGTTCGCGCCGTCGAGCGTCCCGATGGTGAGCGCCCCGTTGAGCGCGAACTTCATGTTGCCGGTCCCCGATGCCTCGGTACCCGCCGTGGAGATCTGCTCGGAGAGGTCGGCCGCCGGGATGAGCCGCTCGGCCACGGTCACCGAATAGTTCGGCAGGAAGACCACTCGAAGCAGGTCGCGCGAGGCGGGATCCGCGTTCACGGTGCGCGCTATCGAGGTGATAAGCTTTATGATGAGCTTGGCGGTATGGTATCCCGGCGCGGCCTTCCCCGCGAAGAGTACGGTGCGCGGCGCGGCGCCGGTCGCGCGGCCTCCACGCGCGCGATTGTAGAGCGTCACCGCGTGGAGCGCGTTGAGAAGCTGGCGCTTGTACTCGTGTATGCGCTTCACCTGGCAGTCGAACATCGACGCCGGGTCCACCGCGACATCGCACTGCTCGTCGATGAAGCGCGCCAGCGACTCCTTGTTCGCGCGCTTTACGCGCATCCACTCCGCGCGAAAGGCCGCGTCGCCGGCCAGCGGCTCGAGTTCGCGAAGGCGGTCCAAATCCTTCGCCCAGGCATCGCCGATCTTCGAACTGATCAGCGCGGCAAGCACCGGGTTGCAGAGCATGAGCCATCTGCGCTGTGTGATGCCGTTGGTCTTGTTGTTGAAGCGCTCCGGCCACATCTCGTGAAAATCGCGGAACAACGTCGCCTTGATGATATCGGTGTGGAGCGCGGCCACGCCGTTGACCGAGCGGCTCCCCGCGATGGCAAGATAAGCCATGCGCACGCGCTTCTCTGGCCCCTCCTCGACGATCGACATGCGCGAGAGCCTTCCTATATCGCCCGGGAAAGCGACGCTGACCCGCTCGAGGAACCGGCGGTTGATCTCGTAGATGATCTGCAGATGGCGCGGAAGCACGCGTTCGAGGAGCGACGCCGGCCACTTCTCGAGCGCCTCGGGAAGCACCGTGTGGTTGGTATACCCGAAGGTGCCGCGGCAGATGTCCCAGGCCTCGTCCCATTCAAGGCGCTCGCGGTCGACCAGAACCCGCATGAGCTCGGGGATCGCGATCGCCGGGTGGGTATCGTTAAGCTGAATGGCGACCTTTTCAGGGAACTCGGCGAATCCGTCGTGTGTCTTGCGGTAGCGGCGCATGATATCCTGAAGCGTCGCCGAAACGAAAAAGTATTCCTGTTTGAGGCGCAGCTCCCTGCCCTCGAAGATATTATCGTTCGGGTACAGCACCTTGGAGATGGTCTCGGACTGCGCCTTTTCGGAGACGGCCTTCTCGTAATCGCCGTCGTTGAAATAGCCCAGGTCGAACTCGCGCGTGGACTTGGCCGACCACAGCCGCAGGTTGTTCACGGTGTTGTTGCGGAACCCCGGAACCGGCGTGTCGTAGGCCATGGCCAATAGGACCTCGGAATCGACCCAGTCCGAGCGGAAGCGTCCGGCGTCGTCGTGGTACTGGTGCACCTTCCCGTAGAATTTAACAGGATAAAGAAATTCCGGGCGCGGGAACTCCCAGGGGTTGCCGAAGCGCAGCCAGTTGTCGGGCGTCTCCACCTGGTAGCCGTTGATGATGCGCTGGAAGAATATGCCGTAATCGTAACGGATGCCGTAGCCGACGGCGGGGATCTCGAGCGTCGCCAGCGAGTCCATGAAGCAGGCGGCCAGCCGCCCCAGTCCTCCGTTACCGAGCCCCGCGTCCCATTCCAGATCGCCGAGCGCGTCGGCCGAATAACCGAGCTCTTCCATGGCGCGGCGCATGCTGTCCATGAGGCCAAGGCTGATAAGGCTGTTTCCCAGGGCCCGCCCCATCAGGTACTCCATGGAGAGGTAATAGACGCGCTTTACGTCGAAGTCGTAATAGGCCTGCTGGGTCTCGATCCAGCGCTCGATGAGGCGGTCGCGCACCGTGAGCGCCAGGCTGTGGAAGAGGTCGCGCTCCGTGGCGGAATACTCGTCCTTGCCGCGCGAGAACTCCAGGTGGTTGACGAAGGACACCTTGAGCGACTGGACGTCGGTCCCCTTGAGCTCGTTGGTTGAAGGGGAAAGATTCGGGTTC
This sequence comes from Spirochaetota bacterium, assembly GCA_025457965.1. Taxonomy (GTDB): domain Bacteria; phylum Spirochaetota; class UBA4802; order UBA4802; family UBA5368; genus MVZN01. The sequence goes on from JALOTJ010000134.1 coordinate 4,200, forward strand.
GCTTTTTTTCGGGGGGTCATGGGCGTTTCCTCCTTTGAGGGAGCAGTTTATACCGGAAAAGCGAAGAAACGCAAATCAAATTATGAGTATTTCGAAGGCGGGTTCATGTGCCTTCGTATTCAGGCATCACCCCGCATGCGATTGTTAAACTCCTCAGTCGATAAGCCCGATCACCCGCATGGCCGCGTCGAGCGCCTGCCTGCGAAATCGTGCGTCCTCCGGTGTGCGGATGTCCATGTTGATCGCGAAGAACCAGGTATCGTCGTCCGTCTCGATCCATCCGACGAACCATCCCGTCTGCGGTTTCGCGCCCGTGGCCCATCCGGTCTTGCCGCGGATGGTGTAGTTTTCGGCCGATTCGACACGCATGATCCGCTCGAGCGTTTCGTAATGAGCGCGGTCGAAGCGGTAGGATTTCGCGTGTATCCTCATGAGGACGTCGATCTGCTCGCGGGCGGAAATGCGCAGTGAGCCGTCCAGCCAGAAGTTCGCGACATCGTTTCCCGGCGAGGCGTTACCGTAGCCCATCTCCTTCAGGTAACGCGCGTAGGTGGCGCGCCCCAGCTTCCGCGCCAGTTCCTGGTAGCACCACACACAGCTCGACTGGAAGGCGTCCTCAAGGTCCATGTCCCGGTTCCAGGCCGGGACCGGCCGCTCGGCCCCGTCCCAGGTGAACATCCCGTCAACGCCGTCGATCGCCTTTTCCTGGAGCGCGATGAGGGTATTCGTTATCTTGAAGGTGGACGCGGGGCAGAAGCGCTCGGTAGCGCGCTTCGAATTATATACATGCTCCTTCCCGGTTTTGAGCGAGCGCAGTACGACGGTTCCCTCGAGGCCGTTCGTTCGGAAAAAGCCCTCCATGAAGCCGGCGGGTTTCGCCTGGAGCATGGACGCGGCGAGGAGTGCGACGACGGCGATCAATCGTTTCATTACGAAATGCGCGGACGTTGGCCCGCGTTCCTCCTCATGGTAGTATATTGTAAATACCGGTGATTGATGAGAATGTCAAGCATCAAGCCGGCGATATATCCGTTGACAGGTGCGCCGCGGCGATGCTATACACTGCCCATCGGACGCGCCGGACACCGTCCGCCATTAAAACCTATACTATCGCCCCGGAAGAACTTATATGGAAGAAAAGACCAAACGCCTGAAAATACCCCGCAGGGAGTTCGACGAAACGCTTTACCAGGCGATGATCGCGGTATACCAGTTCGACCGCCTGAAGGTGCTCCTGTTCGGGCTCACCTACCAGGATTCCTACCTGCTGTATTTCCTCAAGAAGAACAAATCCGCAAGGATCGGCGAGATCGCCGACGAGCTTTCGATACACATCAGCACCGCCAGCCGCGCCGTCGACAAGCTCGAGCACCGCAAGCTCGTGGCGCGCACCAAGGACGAAAAGGACCGGCGGAACGTGCTGGTGTCGCTCGCCCCGGCCGGCGAGATGCTGATGCAGGCCTCCGACGACCATTCTTACTATACCCTCCTGGGCCTCGACCAGTTCTCGGACGAGGAGATCATGGTAATCTACAAGGCGGCCGGAAACCTGAGCCGCCTGCTCGGGGTGCGCCCAGGCCCCCGGCAGTGAAAATGCGCTAAAATTACCCCCGGGTCATTTTACAGAAATATTACTTGTATTGATACAAATAATATTTGACAAATCTACCATTCCCTGGCAGGATCAATTATAATTCGTAAGCATGTTGTTTGCGCTTTGCAAGAATTGTGAACGCGATCCCGCAGAAGCTCCATGCCATTGCCCCCGTTCACCATGCGTTATGGCGAATGATGCCTTTCCCCATCACGCATATACTACGGTAATCAAGGCCGCACAAAGGAGACCGCGATGAGAACCATTTACTTCGATGTCAGCGTCCCTAAGATTCTCCTCACCAAGCTCCTTGCGCCCGTGTTCTCCGGGGTGTTTTTCTCTCCGCTTTCGCCCGTCCGCTACGCCGAACTGCCCGACCAGCCGCTCCCCGGCGAGAACTGGGTGCGCGTAAAGAACAGGCTTGCGGGAATCTGCGGCGCGGACATGGCGCTGTTCTTCGTCCAC
>JALOTJ010000054.1 GCA_025457965.1 Spirochaetota bacterium
AGCCTGTCGTTTTGAGCCTGCACCAAAGCCGATCGGACGGGCGTATTGCGATCCAGGAGATGAAAATACCAAACGACCCGTCAGGAAGACAATCATGCACTACACCAGACTGCAGCACGAAGACATCACCATTTCAAAATTGATCCTCGGCACCTGGGCGATTGGCGGAGCGAACTGGGGCCCGTACGACGAGTCGCAGGCCGTTCGGGCCATAGAGACCGCCATCGACCTCGGCGTCACCACGATAGACACCGCTCCCGCCTATGGCGGCGGCCACGCCGAGGAGCTCATTGGCCGCGTCATCAAAGGCAAACGCGACAGGATCGTCATCGCGACCAAGTGCGGCATCGACATGCAGAACGGCTTTCGCTACGACCTCACGCCCGCCTTCATGGAACAGGAGCTCGAAAACTCGCTCAGGCGTCTGGGCACCGACTACATCGACCTGTACCAGCCGCACTGGCCCGACCCCGATACGCCGGTTGAATACACCATGGAGGCGCTCGAACGCTTCCAGGCTCAGGGGAAGATACGCGCCGTCGGAGTTTCAAACTTCAGCGCGGGGAATCTCGCCGAGGCCCTGGCGTTTGGCAGGATAGCGAGCCTGCAGCCGCCGTATTCGCTCCTGGACCGCGACATCGAGAAGGAGATCCAGCCGCTCTGCGTCAGCGCCGGTATCGCCATGATCCCCTACGGGTCGCTTGGCGCCGGAATGCTGACCGGGAAATACACCGAGCCGCCGAAATTCAAAAAGGACGACGCGCGTTCGTTTTTCTATCGTTTCTTCAATAAGCGATACTGGGGGGGCGTTTCGGCACTCGTGGAGCTTCTGAGGAGTATCGCCGCGGCGCATAACGCAAAGCCCGGGCACGTGGCCATAGCCTGGCTCCTCTCGCGCGACGCCGTGGCGGGAACGATCGTCGGCGCGCGAAGCGCCGACCAGGTGAGGGAGAACGTGCGGGGGCTCGATCTAAGCCTCTCCCCGGAGGAAGTGGGCGAACTCGACCGTATATCCGCCGCGGTCTATGAGGGTTGAGCACGGAAAACCGGCAGAGCAGTCAGGCCGCGGGAGCGGCCTGACGCACCACCACCTCGCAGACGCCGTCGCCGCGGTTGAGATTTTTCGTGTGCCGCACCTCGACGACAGCGTCGCCTCCAAACAGGCCCCGCGCCAGCCCCTGGTAGGTCTGCACGGTGACGATGCCGCAATCGGCAACGCCCGCCTTCGCGATCGCTTTCTGGGTCTGACATTCGGTGACCCGGACGATAATCTCGCCGTCCCGCAGCTCCACGCTCCGCCCGGCGATCCCGAGAACCTCGCTTAAAATATCGAGCGCGCCGAGGAAGCCCTCCGGCCATGCCGGCTCCGTAATCACGTTCTTCCGCAGGTATTTTCCGAACACGTACGAGAACTGCGACCACGCCTCGACGTCCATCTCCCACGCCTCCTGAATGCCGTGCTTTTTAGCCAGCGAGAGAAACCACGCGCCGTCCATGCGCACGAAGGCGTATTGCGCTATTTTAAGAAGTTCTTCCGCCGAAAGTTTCGTCGTCTCGATCATGCGAGCATCCCCCCATCCACCACGATGGTTGCGCCGGTGGTGTAACTTGCCAGGTCGGAGACGAGGTAGAGCACCGCTCCCGCCATTTCGTCGGGCTTCGCCACGCGGTTCATTGGAATGGACGGCAAAACGAACTTGAGGATGTCGTCGTTCGATGTAATCGCCGCGGCGAATTTGGTGTCGGTAAGCCCCGGAAGCAGCGCGTTCACGCGGATGTTCAGGGGCGCGAGCTCCTTCGCGAAGGACTTTGTGAGCGCGATCACCCCTGCCTTCGTAATCGAATAGATGGCCTGAAAAGGCGCGGGCCTGATGCCGTTCACCGAGGCCACGTTGACGATCGCGCCGCCGCCCGAATTTTTCATCATCTTCGCCGCGTGCTGGCTCATGAAGAACATCCCTTTGAGGTTTACCGCGAAGGTCTTATCCCATACGTTCTCGTCGGCGCCCAGCACGTCGCCGAAGTAGGGGTTGGTCGCGGCGTTATTGACGAGGATATCCAGCTTCTTATAACGCTTCCTGATCTCGTCGAAGAGGGCATTCACCTGCGCCATCTCGCCCGTATGGCAGGCGATCGCGTCGGCCGTACCGCCGGCCTCCCTGATCTCGTCGCCTACCTTATTCAAATCGTCGATCTTGCGGCTTGCCAGAATAAGCTCGGCGCCGTACGCGGCGAGCGTTTTAGCGATCGATTCGCCGATACCGCGGCTCGCGCCGGTCACCAGCGCCGTCTTTCCCTTCAGGCTGAGCTCAATCATGCGCCTCGCACCTCCGTAGTATATTCCTTTATGCGGCGCTTGTCATTCTCGCCGCCTGAACCGCTCGTCGTCTTTGGCCAGTTCGTATATCTCGCGCGCCTTCGCAAGGAGCGTCTCCCGCGTGTTCAACTCCGGGCTGTCGAGCACCACCTCGAGAAGCTCGTTCAGAATATGCCCGATGACCGGGCCCGGTTTAACGCCGAACTCGTCCATCAGCGCATAGCCGTCGATGTCGAGATCGCGAACGGTGATGGCGTTCTCGGCCTCTATGACCCGGTCGATCCTGCGAAGCAGCTCGCGGATGGGCTGCGGCATACCGTCGCGCATGCCGTTGCCCCGCCGGTCGGCCATTCGGATCTCCAGGATGTCTTTGAGGTTTTCCACGCCTACCTTGCGCATGAATCGCCGCACCGCGCCGTCGGTCCACTCGTCGGTGTAGTGGAACATGTGGTTTACCACCAGGTTCGTCACGCGCTCAATCTCCTCGTTGGAGAACTTCAACCGCTTCATAACGCGCCGCGCGATGCGCGCGCCGATCACCTCGTGATTGTAGAAGGTATGCTCGCCATCCTCGGCCGCCCTCCGCGTCGGCACCTTGCCCAGGTCGTGGAGCAGGGACGCAAGTCGAAGCACCGGGTCTTTTCCGGGTGCGGCGTCGCAGGAATAGATGCTGTGATAATAGATATCGTGGAGGTGATACTTGTTCTGCGTCATGCCGTGGCTTGCGGCAAGCTCCGGCAGAAAAAGTCCCAGGAGTCCCGATTCGCGCATCCGCTCGAAGCCGATAGAGGGAAGGTCCGTCTCGAGGAGCTTAACAAGCTCGTCGCGAACCCGCTCCATCGAGACCATGGAGGCGATCTCCAGCGTCTTCGATATCGCGGCGAAGGTCTCCTCCTCGATGTCGAAATTGAGCTTGGCGGCGAAGCGGCAGGCACGGAAGGTGCGCAGGCCGTCCTCGCCGAAGCGCTCCATGGGATCACCGATGGTGCGAATGAGCCTGCGCTCCATGTCCGCGAGCCCCCCGACGTAGTCGATGAGCTCCTCGGTCCGGACGTCGCAGGCGATGCCGTTGATGGTGAAGTCCCTGCGCCGCACGTCCTCCTCGAGCGTCCTGGAGAAGCGCACCTCCTCGGGGCGACGCCCGTCGATGTACTTCCCGTCGGAGCGATAGGTGGTCACCTCGTAAGCCTTCCCGCCGGAGAGCACCGATACCGTGCCATGCTTGATGCCGGTCGGGACCACTTTTCTGAAGAGCCTGCTCACCTGCTCGGGGCGGGCATTGGTGGCGAAATCGAAGTCGTCGACGTCGAAGCCCAGGATGATGTCGCGCACCGATCCCCCGACCAGGTAGCACTCGAAACCGGCCTCGAAGAAGCTATCGGCGATACGGCGTATATCCCGGTGCTTTTCCTTTGGAAGTTGTATTTTCATCAGCGGTGATTTCATGCATGGCGCTCTTCAGTTCTTCAAGCTCTTCGCCGGCCCCGGGCGTCAGCGCCATGACGTATTCTGCGTGCGACCATTATAGTCCAATGTCGAACAATATCCTTCCGCCGTTTCCGGCCTCGCGGCAGTGCCGCTCGACGGCGTCGCAGAAGCGCCTCGGATGGTCCGGCTCCTCGACGATGAGGTCACAGGAAATGCCGTCAACAAGAATATCCGGTGCGAATTCTTTCTCGAAATCCCCGCCGCTCGTCCACTCGTGTTTTTTACACCCGAAGCAGCGCTCCGGCGCACCGAGGTGTTCGCCGGAATATCCCCGCGCGAATGGCATAAATCGATGACGCCAGGGGTGTCGCCCCCTCGTCTATGTCACCGGTGTAATAATTATACTGTTCGAGTCCGGACCGCTTTTCATCGGGCACGTCCGGGGAAAAATCGACCGATCGGAGCACCGCCGAAGGCGAAACTTCCCGCAGGGGCGGAATATGGCCCTGGATTCGGGCCGGTTCGACCACCGTGAAATCGTCCATTCCCATGAAGGGAAGCCATCAATTGGTTATCTCGGAACCCGGCGAAGGGCGCGCCGATATCTCCTTCGACAGCCCCGATTCGTGGTTGTGCGGAGTGTCGGGCCGGTACGAGTCGTAGGCGCTTACCGCGAAAAAGTACAAAACGTCATTTTTAAGAACGGGAAACGCGAGAAGCTTCCTCCGGTCAAGGGCCATGTTCTCCTGTATGACTTCGTTGGTGACGTCTATCTCGATGTGGTTTCTTCCGGCCGCAAGGGCATTGTCGATACGCCTTCCGCCCGCCATGGCGATGATCCCGTCATATTTCCCCGGCGAGGTGCCGTAGTAAATCCGGTATCCAAGTATATCGTGCTCAACGCTTTTTTTCCATCTCAGCCGCACCATCGCGTCGCCGGTCTTCACCGTCTCTACCATGATCGGCGGGCGCGGTGCCGGGTCCAGCTGGTACTGGATCTCGGCGCCGTACCAGCGGGGCGAGCGGAGGCCGTCGGGAGAGGCGAGCAGGTGGGCCCGCCACTGGTAGTATTTGCCGCGCAGGTACATCCCGTCAGTCTTTTTAAGATAGATATTGCGCTGGTTGTTCTCGATGCGGTACCACCTTGGCGCCTCCCCGTTGCGATCGAAGAGGTCGTCGCTCGTACGGAACTCCATCCAAATGTGGGTGTTCTCCGCGAGCAGCTCCTCCCACTGGAACAGGAGCACCCTGGTCCCCGTACCCGGGAAGGTGTAAACGGGACTGGTCACCACTCCCTCGCGGTTTACCGGCATTCTGCCGATGGCGCCGATGCCGCTGTAGCTTTTAATCGCCAGTTCCGTCTCTTTCTTCAGATCGTCGATATGGCGGTACGAGACACGGAGCTCGTCGATCGCGCCGTAGTAGTTTTTACCGACGACGACCACCGGCAGGTCCTCGCAGGCGAACGACGGTTCGTAGACGTTGACGAAGGGCTCTCCGTTATCCGACAGGTAGAGGACTTCCTGTTCCTCGCCGTCGACAAGCGAGGCGAGCTTGCCCGTGATGCGGTCGAAGCTGAGTGCGTAGTGGCGCCACTCCCCTTCGCTGAACGGACGCGCCCGGTTCAGGAAAACGTCGACGCGCCGGCCGGCCGCGTCGCGGAAGAAGCGGTGGAGGCGCGCCACGACGCGCTTTCCCTTTATTACGATCTCGACTCCCTGCTTCAGACCCGAGGCGTATCCCACGGAGGAAAACAGCACCGCCCCGTCCGAAAGCGATGCCGGCTGCAGCCGCATCTCGATGGTGAACGACCCCGCATCGGTACAACTGCCCAGCCAGAGGTTTCGCTCGGGTCGAATCTCGACGCGGTGGCCGGACTTGAAGAAATAGGCCCCGGCCCCGCCGAGCGTCCCGGCTCCGCGCCTGGTCTCAAACTCGGCACGGCGTATGATGTATTGCCCGCTGTCGTCCCGCACCAGATCCGAGGCGGGGCGGTTGAATGAAAGTACCAGATCAGTCGTATAGGGGATGCCGGCATGGCGGTAGCTGAGATCGGCGACGGCTAAAAACCGCCGCCTGCCGGGGTCCGAGTCCTCCCGCACGTTATAAAGGTCAAGCCCCTCACGGCCGAACTTCACCGTGTCAAAAAGCTCCTTCGCCGCCATTGCCAGAATGGACGCGAATATCAGGGGAAGCGCGTATTTAAATATTTTTCCTGGCATTTGTTTTCAGGACCTGGCCTTGTATTTCGGCGCGGTGTCGGACAGTCCGCGAGTGAAGCCGTGTCCTATCCACCGCATTCTATCGCTTTGATTTTGTCCAGCCTCCGCTGGTGCCTGCCCCCCTCGAAGGGGGTCTCTACCCACGCGCGCACCATGGTGACCGCCTCGGCGTCTTCGATGACACGCGCGCCCAGAATGAGAACGTTGGCGTCGTTGTGCAGACGGGACATCTCCGCCATGAAGAGGTTCGTGCACAGGGCGGCGCGAATGCCGCCGAATTTGTTGGCCGTGATCGACGCGCCGATACCGGTGCCGCAGATACCGATACCCCGCTGCGCCTCCCCCCGCTGCACAAGTCGCGACAGGGCCGCGATGTGATCGGGATAGTCGGTCGACTCCTCGGAGAATGCGCCGACGTCGACGAACTCGACGCCGGTGATGGAGTTCTTGATTGTTTCTTTAAGCTTGAAGCCCGCGTGATCGGACCCTATGGCGATTTTCATGACAACCCCGCATCATACTATGAACCCTCCGGCCGGATAAAGCGCCGTCGCGCGACATGCGCGTTTGCGCCCACATCGCCTCAAACCGTTAAAACTCCGCGTTCCTGGGAGTGCGCGGGAACGGGATCACGTCGCGTATATTCTGCATGCCGGTGACAAACTGCACGGTCCGCTCGAACCCGAGGCCGAAGCCCGCGTGCGGGACGGTGCCGAACCGCCGGATGTCCAGGTACCACGAGTAATCATCAGGATTTAAACCGACCTCGCGCATCCTGTCAATCAAAACATCATAGCGGCCCTCGCGCTCGCTCCCGCCGATGATCTCGCCGATGCGGGGAACGAGCACGTCCATGGCGCGTACTGTTTTCCCATCCTCGTTCAGCCGCATATAGAATGCCTTGATGTTCCGGGGATAGTCCACGACCACCACGGGACATTTAAATTTTTTTTCGGTGATGTAACGCTCGTGCTCGGACTGGAGGTCGTCTCCCCAGGCTACCGGGAATTCAAACCTCTCGGTCGATTTGCCGAGTATATCCACGGCTTCGGTGTAGCTGATCACCTCGAATCGGGCGCCCGCCACGCCCTCCAGCATGTCGACGAGGCCCTTCTGTATGCGGTCGTCGAAAAAGGCCATGTCCTCGGGGCAGCGCTCGAGACAGCGGCGGATTATGTGCTTTAAAAAGTCCTCGGCCAGCGCGATATCGTCGGGGAGTTCCGCGAAGGCCATTTCGGGCTCTATCATCCAGAACTCGGAGAGGTGGCGGCTGGTGTTCGAGTTCTCCGCGCGGAAGGTCGGCCCGAACGTATAGATTTTATCCAGGGCCGTGGCGAGGAGCTCGCCTTCCAGCTGGCCGCTCACGGTAAGGCCGGTTTTTCGGCCGAAAAAATCCTTCGAATAATCCACCGCGCCGCCTTCAAGCGGAATGTTTAACAGATCAAGCGTCGTCACGGCGAAGAGCTCGCCCGCGCCCTCGCAGTCGCTTGCGGTAATAATGGGCGTCTGCACGTAGAGGAAACCGCGCTCCTGGAAGAACTCGTGAACGGCCGCGGCCAGGGCGTTGCGCACCCTGAAGACGGCGCCGAAGGTGTTGGTCCGCGGCCGCAGGTGCGCGATCTCGCGGAGAAACTCGAAGGAATGCTGCTTTTTCTGAAGCGGGTATTCCACCGGGTCGGCCAGGCCGTACACGGTGATGGAGTCCGCCCGTATCTCGAAGCGCTGTCCCTTCGCCGGGGACTCCACCAGCTCGCCTTCGACCGCGACGCTGCACCCCGTCGAGAGTCTCGACGCCTCGGCATAACCCTGCATGGACTCCCCGGCCACCACCTGGATGCTGGTGACGACCGAGCCGTCGTTCACCTCGATAAAACAGAACCCGCGCGCCTCCCGGCGCGTCCTCACCCAGCCCTTTACGAGCACCCGCGCACCGGGCGTTCCGTTGCGTAAAAGGTCCCTGATGATCGAGCGTTGCATGCGGCGCCTCACTGTGATGTCTTCACGCCCACACCGTACCGGCAGAGCCTCGCTTACTATGCCGGCCACGGCGCATCTGTCAATAAAATATCACCGGCGCCCTCAATCCAATAAAATCATTGACAGTACGATCGCGGACGTATTGCATAAGCATGCCGTTTAATGGTTCCCTGGCCCCGTCACTCGGGGGAGAAACCCGGTGGTATTCTTATCACGGCAGACCAGTTTTTTCAGGAACCGGACAAGGCTCGCTTCGAGGTTAAAACCATGAACTTGAAATACCGGATAATGATCGTGCTGGGCCTCTGCTTCATCCTCTGCATCAGTTCATACGTCCTTATCGCCCGCATGTTCAACAATATGGAAAACCAGCTCTTCGAGAAATGCCGCGTCGACGCCCGCATCGGCGCGCACGTGGTCGGCGAAACGATCGCTCTGATGATCAACACCAGGGCCCTGAGCGAAAAGGCCGCCTTCGAGTTCGCCTATGTGCCGCTGGAGGGGACGAACCCCCGCAAATACTCCACGGGGCACGACGACCTCTTCGACCGCCACGTGCAGCCGATTATCGACGCGTTCCTTCTGGATCCGGACCTCAGCTACGCCATTCCCGTCGACCGCAACGGGTACGCCCCGACGCACAATTCGAAATTCGCGAAACCACTTTCCGCTGACCCCGCACTGGCGCTGCGAAACAGCAGGGCGAAGCGCATTTATGATGATCCGGCCGGAATCAAGGCGGCGCGTTACGACGGCGGGGGGACGATTCAGCAGCTCTACGCCCAGGACACCGGCGACACGATGTGGGACTTCGCCGCGCCAATCCGTGCGGGTGGCAAGCACTGGGGCGCGTTTCGGGTCGGCCTGTCAATGGAGCGGGTGGATGAGATCAACAACCAGATGATCATTCTTGTGACGATGTCCATCCTGGTAATCCTGAGCGTCACGATGCTCATCCTGTTTCTCGTGATACCCCGCAAGCTCTACGATACCGATCTGGATATTCCCCGGTACTGAGGTCGCACCGTAGGGTCCGGGGAGAACATCACGCAGTGGCGCGCATGCCTATTCCCGGTCAGGGGCCATCTCTATCTGCGCGTACGCGGAGTGGTTATGGATCGACTCCATGTTCTCGGACTCCACCGAGAACCATAAAATCCTCTCGTTCTTCATGAGACTTTCGGCCGCGCTCCGGACCATGTCCTCCACGAACATGGGATTAGCGTACGATTTCTCGGTGATGTATTTCTCGTCCTCGCGTTTCAGGATCGAATAGATGTCCGATGACGCGGCCGACTCGGCGATCGCGATGACATCTTCGATCCATATTCGCTCCCGCGCTTTGATGGTGATCGTGATGATGGAGCGCTGGTTGTGCGCCCCGAACTCGCTTATCTCCCTGGAACAGGGGCAGAGCGAGAGCACCGGAACGCTCACCTCCAGAACGTAATAATCGTCGAATGAGCCGGCCGAAAGCTTGCAGCGGTATTCCATTTTGGCCTTTTCGCGCGAGACCGGGGCCTCCTTGGTGATGAAATAGGGAAAGTCGATCTCGAAATGTGCGTTGCGGGCGGAGAGGGCCGTTTTCATCTCTTCCAGTATTTCACGTATATTCAGCGTGCTGATGCCGTCCTGGTAGCGGTTGAGGATCTCGATAAAACGGCTCATATGCGTTCCGCGGAAGTTGTGCGGCAGGTCAACGTACATGTTGACGCGCGCCACCGTGTGCTGCCTGCCCTCGGCCCTGTCCAGCACCACCACGGGATAGGATATGTTCTTGACCCCGACCTTGTTGATCGGCAGGTTTCGGGGATCGGACTCCGACTGGATGTCTTTGAGGTCTTTACGCGGCATCATCGTCCTTCCATTGATTTCATAATCGTGTACTTTTCACAATCGTTCAGACAGCGCTGTTCCCGCTCGTCACACTCATCCATGCAGGCGCCCGACGTCCAGTGCCATTCATTTTCCAGCCGGGCCTCCGGCCCCCCGAAACCGACCTTCGGGCGCATGCCGGTACAGTTCTCAAGGCACTCCCGGTTTAACGAATGGCAGTTCGCCCTGCATTCCCTCATCTCGGGTGACCCGGTCGAAGCGCACGAGCCGATGCACACGCCGGCAGTCATAATAAGACCACCGAGGATGATAACACCTGACAGGGCCGTTGTAAGCTTCATATGATTTCCAATAAGCTCCCACTGCCCGAATATTGATCAGATCTCCCGCGCCCGGTATTCAGGCCGTCAATACGACCGGCCCTTTCGAGGTCACCGCGACCGTGTGCTCGTACTGTGCCGAAAGCCTTCCGTCGGCGGTCACCACGGTCCAGCCGTCTCGAAGCGAAAGCACATCGGGCGCGCCCTCGTTGATCATGGGCTCGACCGCGAGTACCATGCCCTCCTCGATGACCCTTCCCGTGCCTTTTCTGCCAAAGTGCGGAATCGAAGGCTGTTCGTGTACCGCGAAGCCCACGCCGTGGCCGGTGAATTCCCGCACCACGCTGAACCCGCGGCTTTCGGCAAGGGATTGTATGGCCGCACCCACATCGCCCAGGCGGTTACCGGCACGCAACAGCGCTATCGCCCGCGCCAGCGCCTCTTCTGTGGTCCGCGCCAGGAGCGCCGCTCGCTCCGCGACGGGTTCGACCAGGAAGGTCACACAACTGTCGGCGAAATACCCGTTTTTAACCACGCCTATGTCGATTTTAACCAGATCCCCGGCGCGTACAATCTTATTTTTTGAAGGGATGCCGTGAACGATCTCATTGTTGAGCGAGATACAGCTGGCGTAATCGTACTTGCGTATCGTCTTGAACGAAGGCCGCGCCCTGTGCCGTTGTATCCGCTCCTCGATGAAACGGTCTACCTCAAGCGTCGACCTGTCAACAAGCGTCTCGCCGGATATCTCCGCAAAGATTCCGGCGATAATCCTGCCCGCCTCCCTGATGCGTTCGATATCGTCCGTGGATTTAAGACGTACATCCCTCATGGGGCCTGTAGCTCCCCTACGATTTCACCGCTTCCTCGGCCGGCTTCTCTTCGACGATGATTCCGGTGGCGAGCTTGATTTTATGCTCGATCTCGCGCGCAATCTCCTGATGCTCCTTTAAAAACGTTTTCGCGTTCTCCCTGCCCTGTCCCACGCGCTCCTCGCCATAGGAATACCATGTGCCGGCCTTCTTCACAATGCCCAGGCTGGTGCCCATATCGAGAATGCCGCCCTCGCGCGATATACCTGAATCATACATAACGTCGAATTCCGCCTGCCGAAAGGGCGGCGCCACTTTATTCTTGACCACCTTGACCCGGACGCGGTTGCCGATCGCCTCGTCCCCGTTTTTAAGCGTCTCGATACGCCGTATGTCAAGTCGCACCGAGGCATAAAACTTGAGCGCGTTTCCCCCGGTCGTGGTTTCGGGCGAGCCGAACATCACGCCGATCTTGTGCCGTATCTGGTTGATGAAAATAACCGATGTCTTGGACTTGGCGATCACCCCGGTGAGTTTTCGAAGCGCCTGGCTCATCAGTCGCGCCTGCAGGCCCATGTGCGAATCGCCCATCTCGCCTTCGATTTCGGCCTTGGGCACGAGCGCCGCGACTGAGTCGATTACCACCACATCCAGTGCTCCGGAGCGCACCAGCGCCTCGGTGATCTCCAGCGCCTCCTCGCCGGTGTCAGGCTGGGATACGAGGAGGTCGTCGGTTAGAACGCCGAGTTTCGCCGCGTAGGCCGGGTCGAGCGCGTGCTCCGCGTCAACGAACGCGGCGACCCCGCCTGACTTCTGCGCCTCGGCGATCATGTGCAGCGTCAGCGTGGTCTTACCCGAGGATTCCGGACCGAATATCTCGGTGATCCTGCCACGCGGGATCCCCCCTATGCCGAGCCCAACGTCGAGCTCGATCGACCCCGAGGAGATGGCAGCCACCTTTATTTTGGCGGACTCGTCTCCGAGCCGCATTATTGAGCCCTTGCCAAACTGCTTTTCTATCTGGGCCATGGCCGATTCGAGCGCCTGTGCCTTCTGGTTCAGTTCCTTTTGTTCTGACATTCCGATCTCCTCGAGATTTTAAATTGCCACTCCGTGCTACTACTTAAACGAATTTACGCAACAAAATATGAAAACGAAATTGAGCCATATATAAAAATTTAAGAAAGCACGGGCCGACCTCCCCGCTCCGTGCCGCATTCGTTGTTTTTGTCGTCGATTTGCCGGAAAAAGTCAAGAAAAATACTACATTTATGTTTAGTTATTTGCTTTTTTATGGAAAACGTCGTGCTGACCCCTGCGCTCCTGGTCGCCGCGCGCAACGAAGACCTTTTCGCCGGTGAGCGGATCGAAGCCCGTGTGATATATCGCCGACGAGAGGGTGAGCGGAAGGGGTATAAACGCCTGCACCTGTTCCGGCATGAAACCAAAGACCGAGAGCACGCGCTCGCGCATTGCTTTCATGTCGGCCATGCGACAGCCCGGATGGCATGACATCAGGTAGGGAAGTATGTATTGCCGCCTGCCGGCCGTGCGCGACGCCGCGAAAAACGCCTCGGCGAACTCCTCCAGGCCGTAGAGGTGTTTTTTACGCATAACGTCAAGAACGCCCGCCGAGGTGTGCTCGGGGGCGATTTTGAGCTGGCCGCTTACGTGGTCACGTGCGAGGATTTTAAGCAGCGACGGGTCGTCACGCATGAAAAGGTCATAGCGTATTCCCGAGCCCACCGTTGCGTGCCGCACGCCGGGCGCTCCCAGCGCCCGGGCCAGAAGCTTCATCCATGAGGCGGTGTTCACCTTCAGGTTCCGGCAGAGGTCCGGATGGAGACAGCTCTGCCGCGAGCACCGCCAGTCGGCCGCACAGACGGTCCCGTACATGTTCGCCGACGGTCCGCCGATATCGGTGATGTGTCCGCCGAAGCCTTCCTCGGCCGAGAGCCGGGCGACCTCTTCCATGATTGAATCCTCGCTCCGCGGCACGATCCGCCGTCCCTGATGGAGACCCAGCGAGCAGAAGGCGCAGCCGGACACGCAGCCGCGGTGCGAGTTGATCGAACTGCGAATCACCGAAAAACCGGGCACCTCCTCGCGGTACGACGGGTGCGGCCGCCGCGCGAAGGGCAGGCCGTATATGGCGTCCAGGCGTTCGCTCTCCATCCGCGGCGACGGGTGCTGCACGATATAACGCTTTCCGGACTCCTGTGCCAGCACACGGTGCTGGTTGCGGTAGAACTCCCCGTAAAAGCGCGCGTAGGTGTTCCGGTCCTTCACGGTTTCGGCCTCGGGGGGGAGCATGAGCGCCCCGGCGGGCGGGTCCCGGCGCACCTCGACGGTGCCGGGAATGTCCGAAAGCGATTCGCCGGCGTTCAGCCTGTGCGCGATCTCCACAACCTGCGACTCGCCCATCCCGTGGACCAGGATGTCGGCCTTCGAGTCGAGAAGGATCGAGCGGCGTACCCGGTCATCCCAGAAGTCATAATGCGCGAAGCGCCGCATCGAAGCCTCGATACCGCCAAGCACTATCGGCACGTCCCTGTAGGCCGCGCGTATCATGTTGGCATAGACAATCACCGCCCGCTCGGGTTTCCCGCCGCCGCCCCCCCCCGGTGCGTAGGGATCGTCATTGCGTACTTTCTTAAACGCGGTAAAGCGCGCGAGCATGGAATCCACATTGCCCGAGGTTACACCGAAGAAGAGGCGCGGCTTTCCAAAAACGGTCACGGCTTCGGGCGTCCTCCAGAGGGGCATGGGCAGAATGGCAACGCGGTAGCCCTCGGCCTCCAGGACCCGCCCGATCACCGCCGCGCCGAAGGACGGATGATCAACGTACGCGTCGCCCGTAATGATGACCGCGTCCACGGAGCGCCATCCGAGGCGCTCGACCTCTTCGCGCGATATGGGGAGAAACTGAAGAGACATCTAGTATAACACCCTTACCCTTCCGCCACCGCGTCTGTATTCGGCAACCGGACGCTGTCACTACCAGATACTATCACCCGCACCGGAAATAAAGGCAAATATATGATGAAAAACGCATCCGGTCATAAAAAAACCGTACGCATTTCAAAATTGACCCGGATGTCGACCGCGCGCATCGTAAATAGTTAATTGCCGCACTGCTTCCACGATTATTTCTTTGACAGCGGCGCGGCCTGATGATGCCATCGTACCGTCGTTCGCCGGGAATTTCCCATGGAAAACACTAAACTTGACATTCTCCATGACATTTTTGTCCGCACGCGGGAGGGCGGATTCGTTTCCCTGCACGAAATCGAGGTAAACACGGCACTCACGGGTTCGCGTCTTCGCCCTATTCTCGAAGATCTGAAGGAAGAAGGGCTCGTCAACGAGCAATCCGGGGGATTTTTTGTCGCCCCCGGCGGGATTCACTTCTGCCGCGGCCGGTGGGATTAAGCGGGGCATTCTCCGTGCTCTCGCGGCCTGCAGGATATTGAAGACTGCATAAATCGAAGGACGGCACGGGGATACACCAATCCCGGCGTTTAAAATATTTGACAATTCAACAATCTGACACGATTCATTATGGATTGATGATCCCATGGAAAATTCTGCAATAACCGTAACGGCACAATCCATATCGAAATCCTTCGGCCCCGCAAGGATTTTTGAAGGCATTTCCTTCTCACTCGTTACGGGTGAGTCGATTGCCGTCACCGGGCCCAACGGTTCGGGAAAATCAACACTGTGTGAGATCGTCGCCGGCATCCGTCGACCAACGGGCGGATCGATTGAGTATACTCTTAACCGGCAACCGCTGTGCGGGGACGGGCTGTTAAGCGTCACAGGAATCGCGAGCCCCAGGATCAATCCCTACGAAGCGCTGACGGGCATGGAAAACGTCGAATTCGCCGCACGGGCGCGTGGAATAGACATGTCTTCGACCCTGCCGTTGTTTGAATCGTTCGGACTCCACCGTCATCGCGGCAAGTCCCTCCGTCATTACTCCTCGGGCATGCGGCAGCGCCTTAAACTGATTCTCGCGGTGCTGCACCATCCCGCCCTGCTCATACTCGACGAACCGGGATCGAACCTCGATGCCGAGGGCAGAAGGCAGTTCGCCGCGTATATCGACTCGCTCCGTACACGCACCGCCATCATCATCGCCACCAACGACATGGAAGAGGCCCGCCTCTGCTGTGGGGCGGTGAGCCTTGCTTAACGCGATACTAAGCAACATCGTCAAGGACTTCCGCATCGAGTTCAGGCGTCGCTTCGCGGTGAACATCGCGCTGTCGTTCGCTGCAATAACGACGCTCGCGGTAAGCCTCACCGCGGGGGGCGTGCGATTGGGCTCGCAGACGCAGGCCATGCTCTTCTGGATCATCCTGTTTTTCAGCGCCATGAACGGCCTGGCGCATGTCTTCACGCGCGAGGAGGAGGAAGGCACCGCGCTTTTTCTCAGGGTCACCTCCCCGGCCGCAGCGGTGTACACCGCGAAACTCGCTTTCAACATCGCCGTCATTTTCATCATCGCCGCCGTAATAAGCCCGCTCTACGTGTTTTTTCTGAACGTCGACCTCGTCGCCCCGTCCGCGTTCGCGGCCGCGGTCTGCGCCGGTTCACTCGCCATCGCGTCCTCGGCGACGGTGCTCGCCGCCATCGTCGCCAGGGCGGGAGGGAGGGGCTCGCTCTTTACGATCATCTCGTTCCCCGTGGTGCTTCCCCCGCTCTGGGTGGCCGTCGGGGCCACCCGGGCCTCGATCTCAGGCAGCGCGTCGACCGAGGGCGTGATTTTTTTACTTGCATTTTCGGGTGCGCTCGTCGCTGTATCGTATATGCTTTTCGGGCACATCTGGATCGAAGAATAATCCCCGGCGGCGCAACCGACATGTTGATCACGCGACTTGTTTATATTTTCATGCCCACCGCCGTCATAATGGCATTCTGCTACGCGCCAGCGGCCGCGGTCCTGGGCGAGACGAGCAGGCTGCTCTACTTCCATGTGCCGCTCGCATGGATTTCGGTCATGGCCTTTGCCGTGTCAGGTGTTGCGGCGATGCTGTTTCTGGCTGATAAGAAAAGCCGCTTTACCTACATGGAAGACTCTTTCCACAATTCCGCATCGCTCGGCACACTCACCGCCGTGCTTGCCACCGCAAGCGGATCGGTCTGGGCGAAGCTCATGTGGGGGAGCTACTGGAACTGGGACCCGCGCCAGACATCGATCGTCATTCTGCTCCTTATCTATTCAGCCTATTTCAGCCTCCGCTCCGCGCTCGAGGGCAAGCCCGCGCGGGGGCGGCTCTCCGCGGCCTACCTTATCATCGCAATGACCGCCATGCCGTTTTTCGTCTTCGTCGTGCCGCGCGTCTTCCCGTCGCTGCACCCCGACCCCGTCATCAATCCGGACATGAAAATACATCTCGAGATCGAGATGAAGCTTACGCTGCTGATCTCGGTCGTCGCCTTTTCCCTGCTCTACTTTTACCTCCTTGAAATCCTGAACAGGCTGTCAAGAATTCGTAACGCCGTGGAGGTTCAACACCATGAATAAACGACTGCGCCCGGCCCTTTCGGCACTTACTCTCGCGTTCCTGCTCGGGCTCACCGCCTTGACCGCTTCCGGCATAACGTCGGCCATGGCATATGCCGCCGAAACGGTATCGGAGGAGGCCGCGCCGTCCGATACCGCGGCCGACAGCGCTCCTTCACGCGTAATGTGGGTGGTGCTCTTCGTCTGGCTCGGCATTGGAGCCTATCTTTTCAAAATCGATCGGAGCATCGCCCGGCTGGAGAGAAAGATCGATGAGCGCTAAAAGGATCGTCGGCATACTCATCGTCGCCGCCTGCGTCTCGGTCGCCGCCTTCTCAATGCGCGGCATGCTTACGCCCTATGTATCGTTCGCCGACGCGATGAAGTCCGGCGAATATGTCCAGATCATCGGCATGCGTCCGAAGTCGGCCCCGGTCGAAAACATGAAGGGTAGCTTCGCGTTCACGCTGCGCGATGAGAATGGAGCGTCGCTGCGGGTGGTCCACAGGGGCGTCAGGCCTCAGAACTTCGAGCATGCCGACCGAATCGTCGCGCTCGGCACCTATGACCCACGGGGCGGCATTTTCGCTGCAGACAGGCTGCTGGTCAAGTGTCCATCGAAATACACGGGAGAGAAACAGCAATGAACACCGGCACAGTGCTTATCCTGGTCTCGCTCGTCCTTTCGCTCGTATCGCTCTATTTTCTGGCGCGGGGCGCGGCGGGTAACGTTTTTGCGAAAATCACCGCACGGCGGATATTCTATCTATCCGGCATTTCAATCACCTTCGCCGTAATCCTGCTTTTCTTCTCCTTCATCAGTCACAGCTTTCAGTTCAACTACGTATACAGCTATTCCTCGCGCGAACTGCCGCTTGCGTACCTTGTCGCGGGATTCTGGGCCGGGCAGGAGGGAACTTTTCTTCTGTGGGTCTTCATACTGTACGTCCTCGGTTTTTTCATAATTCGGTCGAATGACCGTGACGAGTGCCTGGTGGTATCGATCGTCACCATCAGCCAGATTTTTCTTCTGCTCGTGCTCGTAATCTACAGTCCCTTCCGCTATGTCTGGCAGGCGCATCCGGAACAGTTCGCCGTCGGCTCGATCCCGCCGGACGGTGCGGGGCTCAATCCCCTTCTGCAGCCGCGCTGCTGCGAAACGATTTTTCAACCTGGATCGTCAGGAGCTACCGATGGACGCTCTTCACCATGACCTCGCTGGGCATCGGCATATTCCTGGGCGGATACTGGGCGTACAAGGTCCTCGGATGGGGCGGTTACTGGGGGTGGGACCCGGTGGAAAACTCATCGCTGATCCCCTGGATCGTGCTGGTCGCGCTCATGCACGGGATGATCGTGCAGCGGCGCAGGGGCGCGCTCGTGCGCACGAACATCGCGCTGGCGCTCCTCTCGTTCATCCTGGTGTTTTACAGCACCTTCCTCACCCGAAGCGGCGTGCTCTCGGATTTTTCGGTACACTCCTTCTCCGACCTCGGCCTTTCGCGGCACCTTATATTTTTCATGCTGTTCTATGTCGTCATTTCGGTATTTCTATTCGCGAAGCGCTTCGGAGACATGCGTTCGGCGAAACTCGGCGAATCGGCGGTCGCCTGGGACACCCTCGTGGCCTACGGCATCATCACGCTCTGCCTCTACTCCTTCCTGATCCTGGCCGGAACGTCGATGCCGATCGTCTCATCGATCTTCTCGAACCCCTTCTCCCTGCAGCCCGGCTACTATAACGGCATTTCGGTCCCCATGGGCCTGCTTATCCTGGGAACCATCGGGCTTGCCGGGATATTCCAGTTTCAGAAAAAGCCATCCATATGGAAGCTCGCGATGACCGGTGTTGCCGTGGTTGTTCTCGCCCTGCTTTTCAATGTCAACCACACCGCGAAGCCCGCCGCCTATGCCTTTTCCGCGGCCGCTTTCTTCGTGGCGGTCTGGGGCGTCATGGACCTGCTTACATTCAAACCCGCGGCCGTCCTCTCTTCGCGGCTCGCGCATATCGGCGTCGCGGTGATGGTGCTCGGGATCGTCGCCTCGTCACTGCACTCGCAGACCGAACACCGCGAACTGCCGCTGGGCAAATACACGGTCATCGAATCGGCCGCGCTCACCTTCAGGGGCCTTACCGGTGCCGAAAAATCCGCCCTCGCCTTTACCTTCGCACGGGGCCGTTCGGTCAAAGAGATCGAAACCCCGTATTACATGGATGGGCGAACGCACTCGCTGTATCGCGAGCCGTACATCAGCTATGGATTCGCTCACGACGTCTACATCTCGCCGGTGGAATACCGCTCGGGTCTGGATTCGCTGACCAGGTTCGTCCTCGAGAAGGGTTCGAGCGTCGAGTCACAGGGGATCAAGATCACCTTCACGGGCTTCGATGTCGACCGGCAGCACATGATGGCGGGCGGTGACATGAAGCTCTTCGCTAAACTCACGCTCGAGCGCGGCCCCCACTCCGCATCGATACGGCCCGGCCTTGAGCTCCGGGGCGGGGACAGCCGCGAATCAATCGCGGCAAGGATTCCCTTTACGGGACAGCAGGTGCGCCTCCTCGACTTCAACGTGAGCGACGGAACGGTCTACCTGTTCGTGGAGGCGCCGAAAGGAGCGGCGGTTCCGCCGGATTTGGCGGTCGTCGAAGTGTCGTTCAAGCGGCTCATCTGGTTCGTATGGCTGGGGACGGTGTTCATAGCGCTGGGCGGGGCCTTCGCCATACGCCGTGCGGGTTGAACGTCCCGGTGGGAGGCGCGACAGCGCCCTTCTACGCCGGGATGTGTTCCGCCGGCCGCGCCTCGTGAAGCGTAATGGCTTCGAGCGGGCATGACGCGGCGCAGAGACCGCAGCCTATGCACCCCTCTTTGACATGCGCGGGACCGTCGGTCATATCGATCGCCCTCACCGGGCAGACCCCGATGCACGCACCGCACCAGGTGCATACGGCCGCGTCAACGCGCGCGATAAAGCGGCTGGGGGCCAGCACTCCGGCGGTTTTCGCGTTCGAGGCGTAGCGCAGCATTTCGCAGCAGCAGGAACAGCAGTTGCATATGGCGTTCCCCATTCCCGCCCTGTTCTCGACCATATGCACCAGGCCGGCCTCCTCGGCCTTCTTTAATAGCTCGAGCGCCTCCTCCTTCCCTATTTCCCTTCCCGTGCCCCGTTTCAGCGTGTACTCGGCACCCCGGTTGAGCTGAATGCACACCTCGAGCGGCCTGTCACACAGCTTCTGCGATTTCCGGCATACGCAGGGGACCACTGCAATCGATCGCGCCTCCTCGATAAGGCGCGCCGCGTCTTCGTAAACGAGAACGCGGCTCTGCGAGTCCAGCGTGCGGTTGATGGGGATCACCCTCATAAAAGAGGGCATCTTCACCTGGGTCACGAGCTCCAGAAGCGCCACATACTCGGTGTCCATAAAATTTACCCACAGCCCGTTCATTTCCTCCGGAGCGCCGTCCCAGAGAAGACTGGCATCGTGGAACTGCACGATGTGTCGCGGCATGCGGTACACGGTCTCGCCGTCGCGGACCGATTCGAAAACTGCACCCTTTTTAAAAAGGGAATCGAGCATCTTCTCCATTTCCGCCAGGGGCCTCTCCGCCCTGCCGGCAAGCTCGGAAGCCGTTCCGGGGAGCATCGCCACAACGCGGGCCTCGTCCTCGGTGCACACGGCTTGCCAGATCCGCGGCAGGATCTCCGAGTTTTCCATCATAAGCCTTCTCGAAAGCTCACGGTAAATTTCGCCTGTTCCCATGTACCTCCCCCGGGGCGCAATCAGTCATTCTCTTCCATCGCCAGCCCTTTACTCGAGATGCGCGCGGTTCCGGCGAGCTTGTCTTCCGCCTGTTTGCGCCCGCTTATATCGCCGAAGCCCGGTGGTGCGGCGGCGATGGTTCCGAAGACCAGCTCCACCGGCTTCCGCTTTACATCCTCATGAAAATATTCGTGCGGCCGGCCTTTTTTTACTCCGCGTGGATGATCTCGTCGGAGATGATAGGCGGAAACGGGGACAAGTCAAGATAATAAATAACGGTGTTCACCGCCGACCGTGCGTCCACTCGATCGCATACTTTACCAGCTGTACGCTGTTCTTCAGGTGGAGCTTTTCGCGTATTCGAAGACGGTGGGTCTCAACGGTCTTTATGCTAATTTTGAGTTTACCCGCGATATCCGAACTCGAATTGCCGCTTCCGACAAGCCGCAGGACCTCGATCTCGCGGTCCGAAAGACGGTCCACGGGGTTAATGTTTTTATTCTGGCGATGACACATCAGATCGTCAAGAAGGCGGGATGACATAGCGCCGCTCAGGTACACTTTCCCGTCAAGCACGGCGCGTGCGGCATCCACAACCTTGGCGGTAAGCTCGTTCTTCATCACGTATCCACGTGCGCCCGAGCGGATTACGCGCTCGGCGTACAGGGACTCCTCGTGCATCGAAAGCACCAGCACCGGAAGCTTGGGATAACGACGTCGCAGCACCTTGATGAGCTCGAGGCCGCTTACGCCTTCCGCGAGGGATATGTCCACGATCACGAGCTCCGGCCTTATCTTCTCGACGGCGCGGATGGCCCCGTCAGAGTCCTCCGCGTACCCGGCTATGCGCAGGTCCTTTTCCCGGCTGAACAGCTTTTCGAGCCCCTCGTAGACGATGGGGTGATCGTCAACCACCAGGATCTTGGCCGCCCTGGGCTCTTTTATTTTTTCCGCCGCCTTTTTGTTCATATCCGCCCGGTCCCTTTAACCTGAATTTGCACGCGACCTCCGTGCCTCCCCCGCGCCCCTTCCGCACCGACAGTGTCCCGCCGATAAGCCGCGCCCGGTGCTTCATGAGAGACAAGCCCAGCCCGGCCGACTCCCGCGTCCCGGCACTCATGCCGGCGCCGTCATCACTGACCTCCAGGGCGAGCAGATCCTTTCTCCGATGGAACGTTATCACCACCCGCCGGGCCCCGGCATGCTTTACGACATTGGCAAGCGCCTCGCTGATGATATAATACAGCTGTGTCGAAACCGTTGCATCGTCTATCTGGAAAGACCGGGGTGCCGCTATGACGCAGTCGATCGAGTACCGTTCCTTCATCTCCCGTGCCATCTCCTCGAGCAGCGCTCGAAAATTTTCCTTTTCCCCGACCAGCGGCAGCAGTCCCCGGGCGAGTGTTCGCACGTCCTGTATCGCCCGGTTTATTCCGTTTTCCACGGCAAGCGCCTCCTCCTCTTCACCGATAGAGCGCTCTTTCAGGCGCGCGTACAGGAGTCGGCAGCGGATTGCTACCCCCAGCAAATTGTGGCTCACCCCGTCGTGCAGGTCCATGCCGATCCGCTGCCGCTCCCGCTGGGCGGCTGCCAGCACAGTGCCCTCGACCTTGAGCCGCTCGGTGATGTCTCTCAGGTTGATGATGACCCCCTCGACCTCTCTCCCGCGGGCACCCCTGAAAGGATACATGGAGATTTCCATATAGCGCAATCCCGGCACCGGATACTCGCACAGCTGCTCGAAAAAAATCTCCCCCCCCGAAAGACATGACTGAAATGAGAGTCCGAATACCTCATCGGACCAGCCCGACCCGAAAAGCTCCGCGAGCGGGCGCCCGACGGCATCCTCTTTCCGCAGATCGAAGGCCCGAATAAATTCCTCGTTGGCCGCGCGCACCACCATCGACGAATCCGCAAACACCATCTGGTCTTTTGTATGCGCCACAATGCGGCGGTAGAGCGAAAGCTCCTGATCGGCCTTCCGGCGTTCAAAAAGGTTTACGAAAATCTCACCGACTATCCTGAGCAGCGCGATGATATCATCGGACCATGATTTATATTCCCGCACCGAATCGAAGCCGAAGAACCCTATGAGTCTACCGCTCAACACCAACGGCACCGAAACCAGCGATTTCGCCTCCATCCCGCCAACGAAACACCGAAAGCCCCTGGCCTGCACGGGCAGATCGTCCACACGCGGAACATGTACCGTCTCGAACCTGGCATGACGCCCGAGGAGCCAGCGCAGCGGGCGAGCGGACGCTCCCTTCAGCGCGCCCATCCCGGGAGCGATACCCCGCGCGCGCCATTCATACGCGCCGGTGATGGTGCGCATGTCGTCCGAGAAAAGCACGATATGGCAGCGGTCCACGCGCGCGAAGGCGCCGATCATCCTGAGGGCGTGCCTGATTCCCCCGTCGATTTCATCGGACGGAATGTTTATGAAACGCGTCGCGATTGCGGTGACCAGGTTCTCGAACTCGTAGCGCTCCCGAAGGGCCTCCTCCATTCGCTTCCTCTCGGTGATGTCGCGCGTAACACCGAGGATCGCGACCGGCTTACCCGAATCGTCCCTGACGAACGAGGCCTTCGTTTCGGTCCACACCCCGCGCCCCTGTCTTTTCTCGGTCTCCATCCCGACGAAGAGGAGCGACCTGCCGGGATCGCGCAGGTGGTCGTTCGCCAGTTCGTCGGCGATTATACGCCTGGCCTCCCTTCGGGTTTTTGCGTCCATGTTGATGCCGACCGGAGATCCGATATACCGCTCGGGCGGAATGCCGAAGATCTCTTCGGAGTATGAATTCGCATAGATATAACAAAGGTTGCGTATATCGAGCACCCAGATGGCGTCCCGCACGTTGTCTGCGACCAGGCGTAAAAAATACTCGCGCCCGCGAAGAGTACGCATAACCTCGTTCATTCCCGGACCCGGCCGGTTAGGGCCGGATGTCATCGCAGGCGACGCCCCGCGGGTGGCCGCCCGCCCTTTGGTCTTCCTGTTCTTCATATTCTCTTTCATGTAGATCCGGCGGTTGAATCAAAATGCCACGCTGGCAGAAAACCGTCACCCGCTCTGATATGGCAGGCGAACCCCCGGGTGGCACGGAGCGTCCCTTCCCCGGCCGTAGAATATGCGCCGCAGATGGTCGAGTCAAATATTAATATCCTCCGTTAAAAAGATTTGACCGCGCCGGACACCCCGTGCGTAGTATAAAATTGCCGGCGGAACAGCTATTATCGAGGGGCTGCAGTGGAAGACAAGTTTGCGGACATCGCAAAAAACAAAAAGGCCAGGTTCGAGTATGAGATACTCGAGACTTTCGAGGCGGGTATCGTCCTGGTCGGTACCGAGGTTAAATCGGTCAGGCAAAAAAAGGTTAGCATCAACGAGTCGTTCGCCAGGGTTAAAAACGGCGAACCCTTCATCCTCGGACTCAATATCGCCGTTTACGAGATGGGAAACCGGTTCAATCACGAACCCGCCAGGGAACGCAAGCTTCTGCTGCACAAGCACGAGATCAAGCGCCTGATCGGAAAATTGAAGGAGAAGGGGCTGACGCTCGTACCGCTCAAGATGTATTTTAAAAACGGCAGGGTCAAGGTCCTGCTCGGCCTCGCCAAAGGGAAGGCCCAGTACGATAAACGCAAATCGATCCAGAAGCGCGAAGGCGATCGCGAGATCCAGCGGGCTTTGAAAAAATATCGCTGACTTTTACATTGACTTTGGAGCGGACGGTGATAGTATCATAATTGTTGCCCGGGCGGGAAACGGCGGCAATCTTCACCGACGGGGCGGGTCGCCGGACAGTTCCTTCCGCACGTCCGGGCCGAGTCAGGCGCGAGAGTTTGTGCGAACCCGGTATGATGGAAAAATTCCCCCGCCGAAGGCGGAGGAAACCCGGCGTCCCCGTAAATTGCAAATCCTCTGAAGATGTAAAAATCTAAGAGGTCGGAAGGTAACGTGGAAACCATCATCTTTCTGATAATCTTCCCCGCCGCGATTTCGCTCGTGCTGCTATCAATCCCAGTTAAATCGGTGCGCAGGCTTATTGCGGTAATCGCGAACATCGCCCTCATCGCCGGGACGATCCACCTTTTGTACGGATCGGCCGGGGAGACGATCCGCTACGAACTCGAGAACGTCTGGATCGAACGCGCGATGCTGACGCTCGAGGTGACGCTGTCAATCTACATACTCTATATGGGCATTCGATTCAGGCGCTATCTGGTCGTTTTTTTCACCCTGCTTCAGCTCGCCCTTCTTGTCCATTTTGAAGCGTTCGCGATACCGGCGGTACCCGTGGCGCACAACCTTTTCGTGGACAACTTCTCCATCATCCTGGCCCTCATAATCGGCATCATCGGAAGTTTTATTTGTCTCTATGCCATAGGCTACATCGAGGAATACCACGAGCGGCACAAGGAATCCGAGGACAACAGGAGGTTCTTTTTCTTCCTGATGTACCTGTTCCTCTCGGCCATGTTCGGGATTGTGTTTTCCAACAACCTCAAGTGGATCTATTTTTTCTGGGAGATCACCACAATCTGCTCATTTCTGCTCATCAAGTACCACGAGGACGAGGAATCCATCGATAGCGCCTTCTCGGCGCTCACCATAAACCTCATGGGAGGGCTCGCATTCGCCGCGGGGATCTCGTACGCCGGCATATACGCGGGAACACTGGAGCTCGACCGGCTCATCGCCGAAGGCGGGGCCTATGCCGTGATTCCCGCTGCGCTGATCGCTTTCGCGGGACTGGCCAAGTCGGCGCAGCTTCCCTTCTCGTCATGGCTCACCAAGGCCATGGTGGCGCCGACGCCGGTATCGGCCCTTTTACATTCGAGCACCATGGTGAAGGCCGGCGTGTATATCATCATCAAGGTCGCCCCGGCGCTGAAAGGCACCCTGGCGGCCGCCATGCTCTCGTACATCGGCGGGCTCACCTTTCTCGTCGCCTCTTTCATCGCGATATCGCAGAGCAACGCCAAAAAGGTTCTGGCATACTCGACCATCGCGAACCTCGGGCTGGTCGTCGCCTGCGCGGGCATCGGCACCAACGAGGCGATCTGGAGCGCCATCCTCCTCATCGTTTTTCACGCCGTTGCCAAATCGCTCATGTTCCTGTGTGTCGGGCTCATCGAAAACAAGCTGAGCAGCAAGGAGATCGAGAACATGGACTTCCTGATCATGGAGATGCCAAAGGTGTCCGCCGCCATGATCATCGGAATATCGGGCATGTTTCTCGCGCCCTTCGGCATGCTCATCAGCAAGTGGGCCACGCTCAAGGCCTTTATCGATTTCAACCCCGTAATGGCGATCATCCTCGCCTACGGCAGCGCCGCCACGCTCTTCTTCTGGACCAAGTGGATGGGCAAGATCATCACCATCAAGTACGGGCTGAAAAACCGCGAGAAAGTGGTGAGCCCCTGGGAATGGACGACGCTAGCGGTGCTCTCGTTCATGACGATCGGAGTGTGCATCATCTTTCCGCTACTGTCTTCGGCGCTCATAGAGCCGTACATCATCGAGCTCTTCGGGGTAAGCCCCTCGATGGACAGGTTCAATATAATCATCATAATGATCATCATGCTGGGGCTGCTCACGATCCTGCCGATCGCGCTGATGTACTACGCCTGGCTCGACAAGGACTACAAGCGCGTCGGCACCTATCTCGGGGGCGCGAATGTCGACAACGTCCGCTTTCTCGGATCGCTCGGCGCGCAGAGAACGGCCGATATCCGCAACTATTACCTCGACGGCTTTTTCAGCGAGAAGAAACTTTACAATTATGGATTGGTAACGGCCGTGTTCCTCGTTATCCTTATGCTCGGGGTGGTGGTCATATGACGCCGATCGACTATTTCATCCACCTGGACAACATCTATCTGAAGGCCGTCATCTACGTTGTGCTCGCCCCCATACTCGGGGGACTGCTCGCCGGTGTCGACCGGAAGATAAGCGCGCGCATGCAGGGCAGGATCGGCCCCCCGATCCTCCAGCCCTTTTACGACGTCTTCAAGCTTTTCAGCAAGGAAAAGATCATCGTCAATAAATTCCAGAACTTCAACGTGATCCTCTTCTTCGTCTTCATGGTCTTCACGGGTTCCCTCTTTTTCCTGGGGGGGGATCTGCTCCTGGTGATCTTCGCGCTCACGCTCGCCGGCGTCTTCTTCGCGCTTGCCGGGTTTTCGGTCAACTCGCCATACTGTCACATCGGGGCCGAACGCGAGCTCATCCAGATGATGTCCTACGATCCCATGATCATACTGGTGGCCGTGGGCATGTACCAGGTAACCGGCACGTTCCGGGTCGACGCGATCGCGATGTACGATGGGCCGCTTATCCTCTACCTTCCCGGTGTCTTTCTGGGGTACCTGCACGTGCTTACCATCAAGCTTCGCAAGTCTCCCTTTGATCTTGCGATGTCGGCGCATGCCCACCAGGAGCTGGTGAGCGGACTCAAAACCGAGTTCTCGGGCACCACGCTGGCCCTGATCGAGATCGGGCACTGGTACGAAAATGTACTGCTTCTGGGGATCATCTACCTGTTTTTCGCTTTCAACTCCTTCCTCGGGGTCGCGGCGATGCTTGTGCTGTATTTTTTCGAGATCATCATCGACAACACCTACGCGCGCTTCAAATGGGAGTTGACGTTCAAGAGCACATGGCTCGTAACGGCGCTCTTCGGCGCGGCCAACATTATAATCCTGTATTACGCGATGCAGCCGTAAGTCGGCGGGCATAGGAGAAACCGGCATGTTTTTTAAAAAATCTCCATGGATCATCCACTACGACGCCACCAGTTGCAACGGTTGCGATATCGAGGTGATCGCGAGCCTCACCCCGATGTACGATTTGGAGCGCTTCGGCATCATCAACACCGGAAACCCCAAACACGCGGACATTTTCGTCGTCACCGGATCGGTGAACGAGAGCAGCCACCAGGTCGTAAAAAACATCTACGACCAGATGCCCAACCCGAAAGTGGTCGTCGCGGTCGGCATCTGCGCGACCTCGGGCGGAATATTCAGGGAGTGCTATAATGTACTCGGCGGCGTCGACACGGTTATACCCGTCGATGTGTATGTACCCGGGTGTGCCGCCCGGCCGGAGTCGATTATCGACGGCATAATCAAGGCACTCGACATTCTTGAAAGGCGGCTTGTGGAGTTCAGGAAAGCGAAAACAGAGGCGCGCCGCCAGGAGAAAAAGCTGAGGAGGTACCACCTGAATGATTGAGGAACAGACGACCATCGCGGTGGGCAAGGACGAGCTGCTAGGGACCGTGTCCGATTTCCACTCGCAGGGGTACCGGCTTGTACAGATCTGCTGCACCGCGCTGGGCGATACGATCGAGATACATTACTCTTTCGATAAGGACTACCGCTTCACCAACCTGCGCCTCACCGTAAAGCCCGGAGAGGAGATACAGAGCGTAAGCATCATCTACTGGAGCGCCTTCGCCTACGAAAATGAAATGAGCGAGCTCTTCGGCGTCAAAATCAGGAATATCGTCGTCGATTACAAGGGCCACTTTTACCGCACAGCGGTGGCGACCCCGTTTGTCGCAACCGAAACGGACGAGAAAAACGACACGGGAAAGGAATAGGCACGCTTAATGTCCCAGAGAAACGTCATACCATTCGGCCCGCAGCACCCGGTGCTCCCCGAGCCGATCCACCTCGATCTCGTGACCGAGGATGAAACCGTCGTCGAGGCCATTCCGTCCATCGGTTTCGTCCACCGGGGGCTCGAAAAGCTTGTCGAGAAAAAGGACTATCAGGACTTCGTCTACGTGGCCGAGCGCATTTGCGGTATCTGCAGCTTCATGCACGGAATGACCTACTGCCAGGCGGTAGAGGAGGTCATGGGTATCGCCGTGCCCGAACGCGCGCTGTACCTGCGCACCGTCTGGGCGGAGCTCTCGCGCGTGCACAGCCATCTCATGTGGCTGGGGCTGGCGGCGGACGCCTTCGGCTTCGAGAGCCTTTTCATGAACTGCTGGAAGCTCCGCGAGGGCATCCTCGACATCATCGAAGCGACCACCGGCGGACGCGTGATATTCGGAAGCTGTAAAATCGGCGGAGTGAGGCGCGATATCGACGGCGACACCATGAAGGGCATCGTGGAAAAACTCGACAGGATTGCCGCCGAGATCAGGCACACCACCGACGTGTTTCTGAACGATTACTCGGTCCAGCACCGTCTTAAAGAGGTCGGCGTTATGTCCGGTGAGGAGGCTTACGCCCTCGGCACTGTGGGGCCCGTCCTCCGCGCGAGCGGCGTGGCCATGGACGCCAGGAAGATCGGCTACGCCGCCTACCGGAATCTGAAGTTCGAACCGGTTGTCGAAAAGTCCGGCGACTGCCATGCGCGCTGCCGTGTCCGCGTTCGTGAGATATTCCAATCGATCGACCTGATCGGCCAGGCGGCACGGAAGATGCCGGAAGGAGAAATCGCGGTCAAGGTGACGGGCGCCCCGAGTGGAGAATACTTCAGCCGCGTGGAGCAGCCCCGCGGCGAGGTGATCTACTACGTCAAGGCGAACGGAACGAAGAACCTGCAACGCTTCCGCGTCAGGACGCCTACCTTCGCAAACCTGCCGGCCATGGTAAGGATGCTCAAAGGGGCGAGCATCGCCGACGTGCCGAACATCATCCTTACCGTGGATCCCTGTATAAGCTGTATCGAGCGATAGAGGTGCAAGATGGGATTTTTATCGATGACCAGAAACATCGCGCAGAACCTCTTCGAGGGGCCGTCGACGCGCCGCTATCCGGCCGTTAAGCGCTACTACGAACCTAAATCGCGCGGCATGATCGGCATCGATATCGAGGCGTGCATCTTCTGCGGCCTGTGCTCGAAACGCTGCCCTACCGGAGCGCTCACCGTGGCAAAGGACCGGAAGGAATGGGAGATCGACCGGTTGCGCTGCATTTTCTGCGGATACTGCGTGGAGGTGTGCCCCAAGAAGTGCCTTTCCATGGCGAACCACTATTCGCCCTGCGTCACGGATCGCGGGGACGCGATTCACCTCGAAAAGCAGGCGCCCAAAGGCACGACGGAACAACCAGTGGAAGAGAAACTGGAGAAGGAGTAGACCCTACCGCCTATTCCCACTCTATGGTCGAGGGAGGCTTCGAGGAGATGTCCAACACTACGCGGTTTATCCCGCGCACCTCGTTGATGATCCTGTTGGAAATCTTTCGCATCACCTCTTCCGGAAGGTACGCCCAGTCGGCGGTCATGGCATCGACCGAGGTGACGCCGCGCAGGGCGATGACGTTTTCGTAGGTGCGCTTGTCTCCCATTACACCGACCGATTTGACCGGCAGAAATACCGCGAACATCTGCCAGAGCTTGCGGTAAAGCCCCGCCGCACGGATCTCCTCTATCAGTATGGCGTCCGCCTCCTGGAGCGTCGCCACGCGCTCTCTGGTGACCTCGCCGACAATGCGGATGGCGAGTCCCGGACCGGGGAACGGATGGCGGTGGACCAGTTCGTCCGCCAGTCCCAACTCCTTCCCGAGAACCCGCACCTCGTCCTTGAAGAGCTCCTTGAGCGGCTCGATGACCCTGCCCGACTTGATGAGCTTCAGGACCTCGGGTACGCGGTTGTGATGACTCTTGATGGTATCTGACGGACCTTTCGTGGAAACCGACTCGATTACGTCGGGATAGAGCGTTCCCTGGGCCAGGAAATCGAATCGGCCGATTTTCCGGGCCTCTTCCATGAATACCCTGATGAACTCCCGGCCGATGATCTGGCGCTTTTTTTCCGGGTTCCCGACGCCTTTGAGCTTTCGCAAGA
The DNA here is from genome assembly GCA_025457965.1 of Spirochaetota bacterium. Lineage (GTDB taxonomy): Bacteria > Spirochaetota > UBA4802 > UBA4802 > UBA5368 > MVZN01. The sequence goes on from JALOTJ010000054.1 coordinate 30,000, forward strand.
AGCGGTTCGAGGCGTCAACATAAATCAGGTTGAGCTTAAGATGGCGTTTGAACCGCTCGATCACCTGTTCGGCCTCGTTCTTTCTTAATACACCGTTGTTGACGAAAACGCAGAACAGCCTTTTACCGATGGCCCGGTCCAGGAGCACCGCGGTCACCGTGGAATCCACGCCGCCGGAGAGTCCCAAAAGAACCGTCCCGTCCCCGACCTCGGCACGGATCGCTTCGACCGACGAGGCGATGAACGATTTCATGTTCCAGGAGGGCTTGAGCCCACATATATCGAACAGAAAGTTTCTCAAGATCGCACTGCCGTGAACCGTGTGATACACCTCGGGATGGAACTGTACTCCGTATATCCTCTTCTCGCTGTTCTCGATCGCGGCGGTCTCGGCATTGACCGAACTCGCGACAACCCTGAAACCCGGAGGCGGCGTGGTGACCTTGTCCCCGTGGCTCATCCAGACGGTTTGGCTCTTTTTCAGGCCCTTGAAGAGCTTCGACTTTTCGCGTATCGTTATTTCAGCACGCCCGTATTCCTTGTGACTGGACCCCTTAATTTTACCTTTGAAGGCGTCAACCACCACGTACAGGCCGTAACAGATTCCAAGCACCGGTACGCCCAGCCCGAAGATTTCCGCACCTGTGCGCGGGGCGTTCTTTTCGTACAGCGACGACGGCCCGCCCGACAGGATAATCGCCGACGGTTTCTCCCTCCTGATTTCCTCGAACGATATACGGTAGGGTACGATTTCCGCATAGACGTTCAGCTCGCGGATTCGACGCGCGATGAGTTGCGTGTACTGGGACCCGAAATCCAGTATCATCACCTTCTCCGTGGGGATCCCCGGTAAATGCTCGATCATTACTTTGCCTCTAAACCCTTTATATATTCCCTGTACCCGATCTTCTGCAGCCTCTCGTTTTTTCCGATGACTCCTTCCGCCATTTTCTCCCGGTAGGAATCCAGTTTCGTCTCCAGCGACGAGTCGGTTGCCGCCAGCAGCGCTATCGCGAACAGGGCCGCATTGGCCCCGCCGGCGCCGCCGGCGGGCATGGTGGCCACGGGGATGCCCGCGGGCATCTGTAAAATTGAGAATATCGAATCAAGTCCGCCCCCGATTGAAGTCTCTATGGGAACCCCTATTACGGGAAGCGTGGTAAACGCGGCGACCACACCGGGGAGATGCGCGGCGCCGCCCGCCACGGCGATAACGGCCTTAACCCCGCGGGTGCGCAGCGACGCGGCCCACTCTTTGGTTTTCTCCGGAGTGCGATGCGCGGAGGAAACTACAACCTCGAACGAAACGCCAAATTCTTCGAGCAGATCGAAACAGCTTTTTACCTTGGGGAGATCGGAATCGCTTCCCAGTACCACTGAAACAAGCGGCATGCAAAACCTCCTCTATTAAATGATGGACGCAATGGGGACGATACACATTGACGCGCCGTTCTTTATATTGTAAAGAATTTTATGCCCGGCGCCGCGCAAACGGTATTATTCTTGACGCTATCGGCCCGGTGTCCTCTTCTATAAGGGTCGGGCTCCAGTACCCCGGTCGCCCTGTATGTGCACGTTATGCCGCCCCTCTGGTCTGCGCGCTAAGTGGAAATCGGGAGTGTGCAAAAGCGGGATGAGCACGGCACGCACCTCGCCGGACGGTGCCTGCCCCGACAATCACTGATCGGATGAATACACGATGACAACGATTAAAATACTCGCTGCCGTCTTCACGCTCTGCCTGGTCCTCATCGCGGCCTTCGTTGCACGCAAGACACATCTGCCCGGCCGAATCAAAAAAGCGGAAGAATTCCTCGAAAACGAGGACATTCAGAAGGCCAGCGAAATAGTCAAAAAAATACTCAACAAATACCCGGATTATGCCCCCGCCCGCTATCTGCGCGCACGGATTTTAATAAAGCAAAAGCAATACCTCCTGGCAATATCCGAGCTGAACGGCGTTCTGGGAATCGCCGGATTCGCCGACTTCGTGAGCGAGGTCGATGTGCATTACCATCTCGCCAATCTCTATCGCGACACCCAGCAGTGGCAGAAGGAGGTCGAGGAATACAAAGCCATATTGAATTTCAATCCCGATGACATCCGGGCGAACCACCGCATAGGGCACGTATTATACCGCCAAAAAAATTACGGAGATGCCCGCGAGCACCTGCTCAAGGCATACACCCAGGACCCGTCCCTCGGCGACTGCCTGCTCCCTCTGGGCGTCTCGTGCTTCCATTCTGCCGATCACACGAACGCCGAACAATACCTTTTAAAGTCCCTCGAAGCGGCTTCGGATCCCTCTGAGGCGCAATACTACCTGGGAGCCTTGTACAAATCGAAAAAGGATTACGAGACCGCCATGCGAATGTACAATGCCGTCCGCAAGGACCGGCGCTTCCTGGTGGGCAGCATGCGCGCACTTGGAGAAATTTATGCCGAGCAGGAGATGTACGACGAGGCGATCGAGAGGCTCGAGGAGGGACTGGGCGGCCTCTCCGGAAAAGACGAAGAGTCGCTTTCGTACCGTTACCTTCTGGCCGAGTGTTACGAGCGGGCCAACAAGATCACCGAGGCGGTCTACCACTGGCAGAAGATATCCGAAGCCAACTCGTCGTATCGTAACACAAAAACGAAACTCGACGACTACCGCGGCATACTGGACAACGACAACCAGAGGGTTCTTTTCACCGCCTCGCTCGAGGAACTGCAGCCGCTCATCACCGAAGTCATCGCCAGGCTCAACTATAATATAATTTCAAAAAACCCGGTCAATATTAACGAGTATTTCTACAAGGCCTTTAACATCAAGCGCATCAACGAACCCCCACTGGCCATCTATTTTAACAGGACCACGAGGGATATCACCGAGTCCCAGATCAACGACTTCTACCAGCGGATGAACGCCGAGAACTGCAAGAGCGGCATCTACCTGACCACGGCGAAATTCAGCATACGCGCGAAGAATGCCGCTTCGTCCATGATGGCCGAGCTCATGGATTCCACGTTCCTCAACAAGGCGGTGGAACGGGTGATGTTGAAGCGCTCCAAACCGGGAGGGTGATACCGGTGAAAAGGCCGGCCATCGCTTCGATGATCGCATCCGTGCTCTCCGGCATGATCGCCTTTTCCTGCGCGGATAGCGGGGAAGAATCGCTTAGAAGGGCCGTAGTGTTGTACAAGAAGGGCCCGTCGTCCTCCACGATCGCCGGCATCGGCAATGCGATACTCACGATGTCGGAGTCCGGGTCGTTCAAACGTCCTTTCCCTGCCGAGTCGGCTGACACCCTGATCCTTCGCGATAAAAGCGGTACCTCGATTGTTTTCCCCTTCAACCGAACGATTGACGGCGGAGAGGATACCGCGATACTCATGGCGTCCCTTCCGGACCGGACCGTAGCAGCCGCCGTAGCGGATGGGCTTGTCCTGTACACCGGGCGAAGCGGCAAGAGCATCGTCCATTCTCCGATGAGCCCTGTCCGGGCCGCCGGCAGGCTCGATGAGGACGGTATACTGTTTCTGACCGGCAACGGATTGTTTCGCTATTCCCGCTCGAAAGACACTGCCGAGCCCTTCCTGGCGGGGGATAAATTCCCGCCACCGTTCCAGGGAGGATTTTACCGCGCGTCGCTCATACCATCCCGGGATCGCGTTCTCGTTGTCACCGGGATCGCCGGCCGCTATAATATGAGCCTCATCTCCACAACCGGTCCCTCCGTTATCTTCAAGAATCGGCAGGTCGCCTCGCCGAGGCTCGCCTTTACTGAAAGCGGCGTCATTTACGTAACCGGTACACCCGGAGCATGGACCGTGGCCGAAACCTCGCTCGATGGAAAATCCACGCGCACGCTCCTGAAGCTGTCAGACCTTTCAGATATAGCCCTGTTCCCACGGGGCATACTGTACGAGGAAAACGAGACCATCCGTGCTCTTCCCCGCGGCACGGACACGCCGCGCACGCTTCCTTTCGGCTGGAGGCTTGCCGGGCAGGCGGGCTTCTCGGCACTGGTCGAACATGACGATAAGCTTTACGTGCTGGACGCGGCGAAGCTTTTCACCGCCCTCCGGCTGATTGAACACGATGCCCCGGAGGTGTTAAAACGCTGATACGCACCGCCGCGCTTCTAGTGCTGGTATCGCTTTTTCCGGCAGCCTCCGCATCGGCCGAAAAACTCGATCTCTCAAGTCAGCTCGTACACATTGAAAAACGCTACGGCCTGAGCGTACGGTATACAATCGGTCAGGGCTTCTTTCCGGGGGAGTGGCTGGATGCTCCGATATCGGCCCGTGCCACGGCCATCCCCGGAAACGAGATTAAGCGCACAGTATCGCTGATAACGGGGGCCCTGCGCCTCTATCCCGACACCGTCGTCAAAAACAGCCTTCGGGCGGTCCATCTCAGCGGCGGCCTTGAATTCTATGGTCTTAATTTCGGGGCCACGAGCACCGACGATTGCATATACCTGTGTAATGCCGGCACCGCGAACGGATACACCGACCAATACATACTGCGCGCCTTTCATCATGAATTCGCCCACATCCTGTACGCCAGACACGCGTTTCCTTTGAGTGAATGGAGCGCATGCAATCCCGCGGGATTTGCCTATCTGGGAGCTAACGACGGCGGTATCGAGGCGATCAGGAAAGGAGCGGATTCCCTCGTCGGGGAGGAGCGGCTCTACAGGATGGGATTCCTCGCCGAATACGCGATGTCCTCGCCCGAGGAGGATTTCTGCGTTTATTCCGAAATGGTTTTCGGAGCGGGTGAAGAGTTTGCCGGGATTGTGAACGGGCATGACGCGGTAAAAAGAAAATACGTGATATGGCGACGATATTATCTTTCAATCGATCCCGCCTTTATTCGGGCGGTAACCGTTAAAAAACCACGATGATATCGCGATATACTCCCTCGAATTCGAACACCTCCCCGCGGCGTACGGCATGCTCCTCGATTATTCGCCGAACATCTTCGAATCTGTCATCTGCAAGCCCGAGATGCCGGCAATAGTAGGCCGCTTCATCGTCGAGATTTTCGAATGAAGTGACGCGGCGCTGCTCCACAGGACTCGCAACGTATCCCACCCCGAGTTTGCGCAAGGAACGCACTATCCCTTCAAAAAAGGCGACGGGATTGCGCGTCATTCCGGTTTTCTCCCGCAAAATTCCGGTCAGGTTGCGCGATCCCTCGTCACTGCGCACGAGCAGTATGCGTCGATCGGCATAGCGGATCATCTTCTCAATCGCGGCGCCTGCATCGGGCATGGGATAGATCGAATGCAGACAGACGAGCGCGTCAGCTCGTTCACCCGACCAGTTTTCCCAGGTCGATTGATGGATTCGTACGCGCGATGCCGTTTCATCATCAAGCTTGCTTTTCAGGATATCGAGCATGTGCATTGAAGGCTCTATCGCCTCCATATAATGCCCCCGTGCCGCAAGCGGAATGGCGAAAAAACCTGTGCCGGCCCCCACATCGATGACACGCCGCGCACCGCCGAGCTCACGCTCGACGTGATCAAGCAGGTTGCCCGGATATCCCTCGGCGCTCAGCCTCCGGTCATACTCGGCGGCGTATATCTTATCATAAAATTTCATTCGATTATTCCGCGTTTACAAGCAACGATGGCTTCGCCGGCGGCATCACCCGCGAGTCCACGGGAAACATTGTACAGCTTTATTAAACAATAAAAAAGGAATACCCGCGTCAGCGGATACTCCTTTTTCAGTTTACTGAAAGGAAAAAATTTACTTCTTCAGCATGTCCGCGCCCTTCTTGGTGGCGACGTCTTTCGCTACGCCTTTCGCGGCATCTTTAAGAGCGTCTTTGGAAGGAGCGGCATCCTTAACGGCATCCTTCGCGGCGTCGGCAACAGCAGCTGCGTCCTTCGTCTCTTCAGTTGCGGCCGGCGCGTTGGGATCAACAGCCTCTTCCTTCTTTGCGCAGCTGGTGAAAACCAGTCCGAGCGCGAAAACAAGAACGATAAGACTTGCAAACTTCTTCATGTGAATCTCCTTATTTTTTATTGTTTTATAAGACCTTCGTTAAAGCGGCTGCATAACCGACAAATAGAGCGGTTTTTTCCCCCCGCCTGCGCGGGGGGAAAAGTCGCTATTTCAAGGCCTGCAATGAGTCTAATAATAACTGCAAATTAATAGCAATAATTATTTATCTTACTTGGTCGTCTTCTTCTCGTCTTTCTTCGCGGCCTTGTCGTCCTTCTTCACGTCAGCCTTCTTCTCGTCGGCTTTCTTCGGGGCGGCTTCAGGCTTCGG
>JALOTJ010000135.1 GCA_025457965.1 Spirochaetota bacterium
GTTCGACGCGGCGGTGATCGACTGGGCGCGGGGCATACGCTTCCGCCCCGCGCTCACGAAGGAGCGCGTGCCCATGCGCTGCCGTATACGGCTGCCGATACGGTTTCGTCTGGAGGACTAGCATCAAAAGGATTTGACTTTGGAGTCCGACAAGGCCAGAGTTAGGTCTTCCTCGTAAGTAAATAGTATCCATGGCTTTGCAGGGAAATGGTACATGAAGGCTAAACCCACGATCAGGAAGCGCTATAACGAGCTCCTCGCGCTCATTGAGAAATATAACTATCACTATTACACCCTCGATGCCCCTCTCGTCGATGATGCCTCCTACGACGAGCTCATGCGCGAGCTCGTTTCGATGGAAAACGGCAATCCCGAGTTGAAGAACCATGATTCTCCAACCTCCAGGGTCGGCGATGTCGTTTCGAGCAGCTTTGCAGAAGTCCATCACGACCCACCGATGCTGAGCCTGGGCAATGTATTCTCGGACGCCGAGCTTTCGGAATTCGATGCGCGGATCAGGAAAATCCTCGAGATTGAGGAAAGCATCGTTTATTCGGTTGAACTGAAATTCGACGGGCTTGCGGTGGAACTTCTGTATGAAGACGGCCGATTAATCCGTGGTTCGACGCGAGGAAACGGGGAAATCGGGGAAGATGTTACGGCGAATCTTTCTACTCTCCGGGCCATTCCGGAGCGGCTTGGCGGAGACGCGGTGCCGGAATCCCTCACGGTACGCGGTGAGGTATACATGACGCACCACGAATTCGAGAGGATCAACCGCCGGCGGGAGGAGGGAGGGGAGCAGCTGTTCGCCAATCCGCGCAACGCCGCGGCCGGCTCACTCCGTCAGCTCAATCCCCGTGTCACCGCCGAACGTGAGCTGAGTATCGCCCTCTACGGAATTGGAAAGATTTCCGGAGGGCCCGCATTGCCAGACCAGCAAACGATGTTCCAATTCTTTAAAAAAACGGGACTTCCCTGCCCGGAGAATGCGGACATTGGAGGTCTAGTCAAGATACGGGAGTTCTACGATTACTGGGTACGGAACAGGCACTCGCTCGGCTACGACATTGACGGTGTTGTCGTGAAGGTAAATGATTTTAAAATGCGCGAAAAAATCGGTTCGACAAGCAAAGCGCCGCGCTGGGCGGTGGCGTGGAAGTTCCCCGCGCGCGAAGCGATCACGGTGCTAAACTCGGTCGATTACCAGGTGGGACGCACGGGGGTAATCACCCCGGTTGGCAACCTTGACCCGATCAATATCGGCGGGGTGCTCGTGAAGCGGGCGACGCTTCATAATTTCGACGAGATCGCCAGGCTCGATCTGAGGATCGGGGATACCGTTAAAGTTATACGCGCCGGAGACGTTATTCCAAAGGTGCTCGCGGTGCTGGCGGAAAGCCGGACAGGCGCGGAGCGGCCGATCGAGACTCCGGAGAAATGCCCGTCGTGCGGGTCCGCTCTCAATCGTGAGGAAATTTACGTCCGGTGCGTCAACGACGACTGTGAGGCGAAGCTCCAGGAGCGGCTGCGCTTCTTTGTATCCAGGGACGGGCTCGACATAGAATTTTTCGGACCCGAGCTCGTGCAGCGTCTTTACGACGCGGGCAGCGTGCGAAGCGTTGCAGACATCCTGCGACTTCGTGCCGCGGAGCTGCTTGCGGTCGAGCGGATGGGCGAGAAGCTGGCGGAGAAGATTCTCGCGTCTATAGAAAAAAGGAAAATGATTCCGCTTTCATTTTTCCTGCGCGCGCTCGGCATCAGGAACGTCGGTGAGCACGTGGCGAAGGTGTTGGCCAGGAGCGTCGGTTCGCTCGAAAGATTGTTTGATATTAGCGCGGACGAGCTCATGGCGATCGACGAGATCGGTACGGGGGTCGCGGAATCGGTCATGGAGTTCTTCCGCTCACAGGAAAACCGGAAGCTCATTGAGGAAATGCTCGCGGCGGGGCTGGTCGTGACCGGAGAGCTTGTGGAAACCCGGGTGATCGAAGGCGTGGCCGGTAAAAGCTTTGTGTTCACGGGTACGCTGGAAGGTATGTCCCGCACGGAGGCCGAGGCCCTGGTCGAGCGGCTCGGAGGACGCGCCGCGGGTTCCGTGAGCAAAAAGACCGACTACGTGGTGGCGGGCGGGGAGGCCGGCTCGAAGCTTGATAAAGCACGACAGCTCGGGGTCAGGGTGCTTACGGAAGATGAATTTCAGAAATTGATCGGCGGTGAACAATGATCAGAAAAATAACGGAATGGAGCCGCCGGAATTACTATCTTGCCACCGGCATTTTAATGTTCTTTTCGTTCCCCTCGTACGATGTGTGGTTTTTAAAAGGGTTCCCGCTGTTCGCCTGGTTCGCGCTCGTTCCGCTTCTGATCTATGTTCGTAAAGGGGATTTCCGCCGGGTGTACACCGCTTCTTTTCTGGCCGGAGCGCTCGGTATTTTCCTGACGTATCACTGGATCGGCGATTTCGGCAACGAGGTGCCCGGCGGCGATATCATTATCCTTTCCTTTGCGATTTCCGTGCTCGCGGTCGTTTTCGCTACGAAAATACTCGCGGCGGAATTCCTTTCCCGACGGTCCGAGCGACTGCGACCGCTCATATATCCTTCGGTCTGGATCGTCGTCGACGGTATCCAGTCCATAGGATTTCTCGCCTTTCCGTGGACGTACTGGGGATACTCGCAGTATCCGTTCACGGCATTCGTACAGGTCTCCTCGGTGCTGGGCATTTTCGGCGTGACCTTCATCATGATCATCGCCTCGACGGTCGTCGCCGATTACCTTGGCTCGGCGTTCACTCGGCCACTTTCATTCCGCGGGATGCTGTCGATACCGGCCTTCAGGCGCCTTTTTCTGGTGGCGGCGCTCGTTGCCGCATCGGTCGTCTTTGGCGCGCTCCGCTTGGCGACGGCCCCGGAGGGTGGCGAGAACGGCAGGCTGAAACTGGCGATGGTGCAGTCCTGCATCGATCCATGGAAGGCATGGAACAGCAACAAGTTCACGTACCTGGCGGAGCTCGAGAGGCTCACCGACGCGGCGATGGAGGAAGCGCCCGATTTCATCGTCTGGTCCGAATCGGCCACGCTCGAGTTCATCTCGTATAACTTCACTACCGGAAACATGAACCCGTTTACGGGCGAGGTGCTTAACATCGCGCGCGAAAACAAAACGCCGCTGTTGACCGGGGAGATCGGGATACTGGAGGACCGTTACGGGCGGAGAATTTATCCGCAGAACAACGCGGTGCTGATAAGCGAGGATGGGGAGCCGGTACAGACGTATCCCAAGATCAATCTCGTTCCGTTCGGTGAGTGGTTCCCGTACGAGAAATGGTTTCCGTTCATCAAGCGAATCACCGAAAGCTTCGGCGCATCGAGCTTCGTTCCCGGTTCGGCCCCGAGTCTTTTCGAGCTGAAGGGCCGGCGGTTCGGAGCACTGATCTGCTACGAGGGCATCTTCCTGAGGCTCTGCCGCCGGTATCGCGTCATGGGGGCCGATTTTTTCATAAATATCACCAACCTTGGATGGACGCAAACGTACAAGGGTCACCTGCAGGGATTTGCGAGCGCCGTCTTCAGGGCGGCGGAGAATGGCATCTGGTTCGTAAGCGCCGGGAACACCGGCTATACGGCGCTTGTTGATCCACTGGGCCGGGTGACCTCATCAATCCCCATTTTAAAAAAGGGCTACCTGGCGGGGGAGGTTGACTTCTCCATGAATCGACATACCTTTTATTCTGCGGCGGGGGACCTGGTGCTCTATGCATCAATGCTCCTGCTCGCCGTCCTGGGTGCGGTTCTGATCAAACAACGGATGCGCGGGCGGTAGAGGAAGCCGGTCGATGAAGATAATCTATCTTACCGACATTCACGGCGCATTCGAGCAGGTGAAGGACCTGCTCTTCGAGACCGTGGCGGATCTGTACATCGTATCGGGGGATCTCATCGATATACCGTTCTACAGCATGGACACCGCCATCAGGTACCACGATATACAGTCATATTTTCACGCACTGCGCAGACGCATGGAGCACGACGACGTGATCATCGAGGATTTTGTGGACCAGCTGCTGGAGATGCCCGACGTTCCCGAGGATATACAGAAAAAAGGGACCAAGTACCAGCAGTACAGCATACGGGCGCGCCGCGTGATGCAGCAGAAATACAAGGTCCTCGAGAATATCGTTTCGCTCAAGCAAAGCGCGGAGGTGCTCTGCCTTCCCGGTAACTACGACATGGACCTGAAATACACCCCCCTGCACGAGCGTGACCTTCACCTGCATCATTATTCCCCGGACGGTCTTACGATTGCCGGTTACGGCGGCGCCGATATCTGGACGGCGGGCATACCGGAACGCTACATCGTCCGTTACCAGGCCGGAATCGGAACCGACGACAGTGAAAACGAGATGCATCGCTTTTTCAGCGAGGTGCGGCCGGATATCATCGTTACGCACCAGCCGGCCCATGGCATCCATGACAGGATAAGCTTCGTCGGTCCATCGGGATCGCCCGCGCTTCGCACCTATTGCGACAACAACCCGGTACTACTGTGCCTGACGGGCCATATCCACAACGACTGGGGCATGGAAATCAGCGAGGGGACGATCCATCTTAATCCTTCCCCGTTCGGCGAGGTGACGGGGATCACCGGGGACGTGCTCGAGGGTGGCTTTTTCTATCAGATCGAAATTGAGAATAAAACGGTAACCAGGATCGGCTTCAGGAAAATGGCCGACGGGCGAATCTACGATATCATCGATCACATGCTCCACCGTGACGGGTGGCGGAACAAGGTGATCGACAGTGCGCGGCATGAGGCCCTGCTGAGGCGGGAGAACTTCGACAGCAAGATACAGAAGTATTCACATATACCCGAGATACGCCTATTCAACGAGATAAAGCAGTTTTTCCGGATGTTTCAGACGCCCGAAACCGACGAACGCGTCGACAGGCTGGAGCAGGTCGCGAGGCTGATAGAGGGCAGGCTCAACGAGAACATCGCCATGGATATAGTCGGCTCGGTGAACGTGGGGATGTCCCAGCCAAGCTCCGACATCGATTTTGTTCTGTACCTCAGGTGCGACCTGGAGTGCGACAGCGACCTGCATTCGTGCGATAATTACAAGAGCGCGCGAGGACTGCTCGGCGAGGCGCTCGGCGGCGAATACAGCTTCGAGATCGTCGATTGTATCGATCTTAATTCGGTGGAACGCAGTATTCTGGAACGGGACTATGAGTGCGAGACCCTCCAGCGATTCGTCGCCTACCGTTCGATATGCCGGCCCGTCAATTACCGGGTAATCGCTCCCGTCGAGGACATGCTCAACCAGGACCTCGAGTTCCGAAGCGAATTAGAGGGAAGCATCCGGTCATACTTTAAAGCATTGGTTTCTGCTAATGGAAAACCTAGCAAACCAGATCCCTGGGTGTTCTTACAAGCAGCTCAACAAATAGTCGTTCCCCCAGAATCTTGTTGGGTTATCGAAGACGCAGTAACCGGTGTAGAGGCCGCTCATCGAGCGGGTATGCGCTGCCTGGCGGTGACTACTACGAACAGTGCAGACTCATTATCAGCAGCTGAAATAGTAATTGACCGCCTTGACCGGTTATCAACAGATGTATTATGGGATGAGGAAGCATGATGGACAGTAAAGTTTTACA
>JALOTJ010000004.1 GCA_025457965.1 Spirochaetota bacterium
AAAAGCTCCACAAATATTTTGACCATGCCCAGTACAGGGGGGCAGCCGAGAGGGCCGCAGCTCAGTTTTCCTTTATTATGGACTGGGACAGATTCCGGTGCCTGAGGGAGCAGGGGTTGACGAATGAGTTATGACTGTACAGCGACCGGTCCGGGTTCTCTTTGGCCACAGGGACATCGAGTCGATATATAACAACCGGGCGAGGAAACGACCATGGAGAAATGTGAGATTACTGTGCGCGGTTACCATCTCGACCAGCATGGCCATGTAAATAATACGCGCTACATGGAATTCCTGGAGGAAGGGCGTTACGTCTTTCTGGACAAACACGCCGGGCAGATGGAAGCCTGGAACGATCGCGGCATAACGCTGTTCGTCGTTAAAATCACCATCAATTACCGCAGCCCCTCATTCCTGGGGGAAGTCCTGGAAATCCGGTCCGGCATAATCAGGGCCGGAGCCAGGAGCGGCGTCATCCACCAGGACGTGTTTCGTCGCGGGACCGGCGACCTGATCATCGATGCGGATGTCACCTTCGTGGTCTTCGATACGCGCCTCGGGAAAGCGCTTCCGGTCGAGGGCGCGCTCCGTGCCGAACTTCTGGCCATGGCGGAGCCCGGGTGCGAGTGACACCCGGCCCCGTGGGTTCCCCGCGGAGCGAACGGGGGGGGCGGCGCGGCGGAAAAACGGCGATTCCCGCGGCGAGGCGCGAATTCAATTGACAGCCCGCCCCGGGGCGGGTATGCACTCATACGGAACGGCGCGGCGCGCCGCGGGAGGGCATGACATGCAGGTGAATGATCTGGAGAAATATTGCGCGATGGCCATAGAGGGCGGGGCCACCCATGCCGTCCCCATCCGCCCGGACAGCGTCGTGACGGCGCCGTGGGTGCGGTTGAAATGCCAGTTCGGATGCCCCGGATACGGGAAGGGCTATTGCTGTCCGCCCCACACGCCCACCCACGAAGAGACGAGGAGCGTCCTGGACGCGTACCAGCGGGCGATACTGTTTCATATCGAGGCGCCGAAAACAGAGGATCGTGGTAAACGCTACCACGCTACCGCGCCTATATGGACATGCTCGTTCGTCTGGAAGGGGAGATGTTCAAGGACGGGTATTACAAGGCATTCGTTTTTCTCGCCGGGCCCTGCCTCAAGTGCAAAAAATGCGGAAAACTGGAGGGGACCCCCTGCGTACACATGGAAAGCGCGCGGCCGGCCATGGAGGCCTGCGGTATCGACGTCTATCAGACGGCGCGGAACAACGGATTCTTTATCGAGCCCCTGCGCGAGAAGTCAGAGACGCACAACGATTACTGCCTCATGCTCGTTGATTGATTAAATTCTTTCCTTAAATTCCTTGCCGAACAGGCCTTCGGGCCTGACCAGCAGTACCAGGATGATGATTAAAAACGGTACCGTGTTTTTGAATTCCAGTGATATGTACCCGCCGCTCAGGTTCTCTACGATGCCGATGATCAATCCGCCGACCACGGCGCCTACCAGGCTGTTCAGACCGCCAAGAATTGCCCCCGAGAAGCCCTTCAGGAACGGCTCGAGCATGAAGAACGGATCGAGGATCAGGGCCGGAGCAAGGAACATGCCGGCCAGTACACCGAACAGGGCCGCCAGGCCCCATGAGGTTGCCAGGACGGTCCGGGTAGGGATTCCCAGCGTCTGGGCGGCGGCCAGGTTCTCACTGGTGGCCTTCATTGCAAGCCCCAGGCGGGTCTTTTGGATGAGAAAGTACAGCAGGATACTGCCGGTGATGCCGACGAGGAAAGTCCCTATGCTCAGTTGATTGAAGTAGAACGGACCGACAGTCCAGACCCTGGTGTCGGAGAGCGGGAAGGGCATGATCTGCGATTCCGTTCCCCAGAAGAAGAGGAGCGCTCCCTGTAAAACCATGCTCAATCCTACCGTGATGGTGATCTGGCCGAGGATGGTCGCATCGCGGCGCTGCGCCGGGACGATGATCGCGAAATAAAAGAACATGGCAAGAAGCGCCCCGAATACCAGGCTGATCGGCAGGGCCAGATAGAAGGGCAAATCCCTGGACAGGAGTGTGAATGCCACGAAGGTTCCAACGGTGGCCTTGTCACCATGCGCGAAATTCAGGATGCGTGTCGAACGGTAGATGAGTACGATGCCCAGCGCCACCAGGGCATACAGGCTGCCGGCCGAAAGCCCCGATATCAAATATTGGAAAAAGGTAACCATAGGTGTCTCCTGTATGATGCTTAACGAAACGGCCAGTTGCGCCAGTAGAGGCGCATCTTGAACCAGCGGCCCGCCAGGCCGAGAGGCTCGAAGATCATGATTATAACCACGGTGACGCCGAGGATGACCGGAGTCAGCTCATTATATCCGCTGAGAAGCTGGGGGATGAGGATGACGAAAGCGGCGCCGAAGAGGGCGCCTTCCACCGAGGCCAATCCTCCTATGATCACCGCCACGAAAATGAGGAGTGTCTCGGAGAAATTGAACATCTGCGGATCCAAAAATCCCATGAACATGCCGTACAGGGCGCCGCTAACGCCGGTGTAAAACGAGCTGATGGCAAAAGACAGGAGTTTGTAATTGGTAAGGTTCACCCCGAGCACCTCGGCGGCGATGTCGTTGTCCCTTATGGCCACGAAGGCCCTGCCGATATAAGAAGAAATGAGATTATAGGTAGCGGCCAGGAAAATGACGCACAGGAGGAATACGAAATAATACATCGAAACCTCGCTCGTCAGTCCGAAAAGGGCCGGGAATTTCGGCACGACCATGCCCATTCGGCCGCCGGAAAGAACTTCATAGCTGGTGAACACCTGATAGATCGCGATCCCGAACCCGAGCGTAACAATGGCCAGATAGGGGCCTTTCAGGCGCAGTGAGGGGAAGCCCACCAGCACCCCGAAAACAGCCGCCATACAACCTGCACCGATCAGACACAGCCCGAGCGGCACGCCCATCTTGGTCAGATGGCCGAAGGTGAAGGCCCCGATGGCCAGAAAACCGGCCTGCCCCAGGGATATCTGTCCGGTATACCCGATCAGAATATTCTGGCCGAGAATACCGATGGAGAAAATGAAAATGAGCGTGGCGAGATAGACAAAGTGTTCGCTCCCGAACAGGGGAAACAGAATCACGCCGACGATCAGCAGCGCGACCCAGCATCGCGTCCACGGTTTTTCAATGAGTTTGAGATCGTCCTTATAGCTTTCAACAAGATTCATGGAAGTGCGCCCTCGATTTCAGGTTTAGGTGCCGATCCGGAAGGTGGAAGTGGATTTGCCCTGTCGGCCATCATTCCCCTCCCCGGTACATGCCGTCGATGAGGTCTTTGTACATTACGGCGATGTTGCGCCGCTTTACCTTCTGGGTCGGGGTTACGTCACCGTCTTCGGCATAGAAACGCCGCGGAATGAGGCGGAACTTTTTAATTGTCTCCACCCGGGCGACGGTCTTGTTCACCTCGCGGACCTCGGCGTCGATCAGTTTGATGATTTCCGCATTCTGCGTCAGATCCTCATAGGTGGTGAAGGGAATGCGGTTGTCCTGGGCGTACTGCATCACATTGTCCTCATCGATCAGGATGAGGCAGGTCAGATAGGCCCGCCCATCGCCGATGATGACGGCATCCTGGATATACGTGCTGAATTTCAGCTTGTTCTCGATAAATTCCGGGGTGATATTCTTGCCGCCGGAGGTTATGATGATGTCCTTTATGCGCCCGACGATCTTGAGCCAGCCGTCGTCGATCATGCCCATGTCGCCGGTATACAGCCAGCCGTCGCGGATGGTTTCGGCGGTCAGGTCGTCATTTTTGAAATAGCCCTTGAAAACACCGGGACCTCTGGCAATGATTTCTCCTTCGTCGGTGATCTTCATCTCCAGTCCCGGCAGGGCCTCGCCCACAAAGCCATAGCGCGGCTCCTTCTCCAGGCGCTGGAGGGCGATGATTCCGGTCGATTCCGTCAGCCCGTATCCGTCGCGCAGGGGAATGCCGAGGATGTTGAAGAACTGGAACAGCTCCTTGGACGCGGCCGCCGCGGAACAGAGCGCCCAGCGGATGCGCTCGAAACCGAGCTGGCGCTTTAAATGGTAGAGCACACCCCAGTACGCCAGTTGATAAAGCATCCGCCACCCGGTCACACCGGCGCCGCCGCCCGACCTGGCCTCCAGATAGCGCCGCCCGATCGTGAAGCTCAACCTGTAAAGCTGCCGTTTCAACCAGGTGGAATCGTCCATTTTAATGTTGATGTTGGAGGCGAATTTCTCCCACAGGCGTGGCACGCTTCCGAAGATGGTCGGCGAGATTTCGCGCAGGTTGGCGGCCAGGGTATCCATGCTCTCGACAAAATTGACCGTCACGCCGGTAAAAACCGGCATGAAGATGGATACGAGATTCTCATAGATATGCGCAAGCGGAAGATAGGAGACCACTTCGTCCTCCTCGCTGACCGGGATGATCTGGAGGAAGGACTGGGTCACCATCGATATGTTATAATGGCTGAGCAGCGCCCCCTTGGGCCGCCCGGTCGTGCCCGAGGTGTAGATGACTATGGCCGTATCATCATCCCTTATGTCACTGATTCTCTGATCGACCGTTTCGGCCGTCACGGTTTGGGCCCGTTTGAGGAAGTCCTGGAAGAAGACTACCATGGGATGGGAATAGCCGAAGAGGCCCTTCTCGTCCCAGACCACGATGAGATCCAGGGCCAGGTCGGGAAGGATATCGAGGATCTTATCGAGCTGCTCCTCGTTCTCAACAAAGAGCAGTCTGGCCTCGGAGTGGCTGATGACATAGTTGATCTCGTCCGTGGATGAGGTGGGATAGATGCCGCAGGTGCAAAGACCGGCCGACATGGTGGCCATATGGCACATCGACCATTCCGGACGGTTGTCGCCCAGGATGCAAACCACCTGACCCTTCGGCAGCCCCAGGGAAAGGATGGCGGCGGTCACTTCCCGCACCATCCGTCCGTATTCACTCCAGGTGACCTTGTGCCATATCCCGTTTTTTTTATGTCGCTGCGCGATGCGCCGGGGAAATTTATCGACCTGTTCGAAAAAGGCGTGGGGGATCGCTTTGGAATTAATCCGCATTACCATTTCCTCCGCTTCGTGTAGTAGCGATAGCCTTTCTCGCCTGACGTCTCCTGGTCCACACCGAGATACAGTTCCCTGACATCATCGTTTTCTTTCAGTTCTTGGGCGGTGCCCTTCAGTACGATGCGGCCGGCTTCCATGATGTAGCCGTAATGACAGATATCCAGGGCCATCTTCGCGTTCTGCTCGACCAGAAGGATGGTCATGTCGCGTTTGCTGACGGCGCGCAGGGTGTCATAGACACTGCGCGCCAGTTTCGGGGAGAGCCCCAGGGAAGGCTCGTCGAGCATCAGCAGCTTCGGCCGCCGCAGAATGCCCCGGGCGATCGCCAGCATTTGCTGCTCGCCCCCCGAGAGCTTGTCCGCCTGCTGGTCGCGACGCTCCGCCAGGATGGGAAAGAGCGAATACACATACTCCAGGTCGCTCTTCAGTTCCCTGTCGCGCCGGCCCCAACATCCCAGCTCGAGATTCTCCCATACGGACAGTTCCCTGAAGAGCCCTCGATCCTCGGGAACATAAACGATTCCCCGGGACGATATCCGCTCGGGCGACATGCCGCTGATCCTGCGGCCGTTGAACTCTATAGTTCCTTTCTTCGGCTGGTCTTTAAGCAGCCCGGCAATAGTCTTGAGCAGGGTGGTCTTGCCGGCGCCGTTCGGCCCCAGTACGGTAAATATCTCGTGCTCCCTGATCTCGAGCGATATTCCCTGCAGGGCATAGATTCGATCAAAATATAATGTTTCGATACTGGTTATTTTCAAAAGGCTCATGCTTCTTCCCCAACATAGGCGCGTATGACTTCGGGATTTTTCTGGACTTCCGCGGGCGTGCCTTCGGTCAATTTCTGGCCGAAGTTCAAAACTACCATGCGATCCGCCAGCCGGGAGACAATGCGCAGATCGTGTTCGATCAGCAGAATGGAGAGACCGAAGCGACCGCGAATTTCCGTCACCAGATAGGCGACACGGTTCTTTTCCTCTGCGGTCAGGCCGGCCACCGGTTCATCCAGGAGCAGGAGCTTGGGCTCCATGACGATGGCCCGGCCGAGCTCGACCCGCTTCTGCACCCCGTAGGGACAATCCATGACCCTCATCTTGCGATAGGCCTGGAGGTCGAGGAAGCCGATGACCTCCTCAACTTTTTCACGATGCCTGAGCTCCTCCGTGCGGATACGCAGATACGCCTGCAGCGGATTGCGCCGGAACCTGATATGCCGGCCAAGCATCAGGTTGTCGAGCACCGTCATGTTGTTGAAGAGCCGGATGTTCTGGAAGGTACGTCCTATCCCTTTCACGGCGATCCTGTCGGGAGAGAGCCCCAAGAGGCTCTCCCCCTGAAACAGAATTTCTCCACGGGTAGGCTGATACACTCCCGAGATGCAATTGAAGAGGGTGGTTTTACCCGCACCGTTCGGGCCGATAATCGAGAGTATTTCCCGATCGTCCATCGTGAACCCGACGTCCGAAAGGGCGGAAATTCCACCGAACCTTACTGTGAGTGCATCAACCGTGAGTAACTGCATGGCGTTTTAGTACAGAGGCTCGAAGATGATGTAGTCTGAAATCGGTATGTGCTTGCCCTTTTTCGCCTCACAGATGCGGATCGCGTTCAGGCCGTAGTGCTGCTTGGCGGAGAAGGTGATCGGAGCGCCCATTCCGGCCGATTTGAAGCCGTTGATGCTTTCCATGCCGGTGATGAAGCTCTCACGGGTCAGGTTCTTGCCGGCCTTCTGCAGGCCCTCGGCGATCAGCATCATGGTCGTGGCGCCGGTGATTCCGAGGAATTCGCGGCCCTTGAGCGCCGGCTCGTACTTGAGGAGAATGTCGACGACCTTGTTCGCCTCGGCCTCGACATACGGCATCGAAACGTTACCCGATACCGCGGGGTAGGCGCCTTCCCACAACTCGCCGGTGATCTTGTACATCAGCGGATCGCCGAGCGGATTGGCGGTGAAGATCTTGGGCTGGTAACCGATCTTGGCCATCTCCTTGATGATGAGTGAGGCGTGGGTCGGGGAACCATAGATCACCACTGCGTCGGCGCCGGTCTCTTTGAGCTTGACGGCGTGTCCGCCCAGGGCGCGATCCGTAAGCTCGAACGAAACCATGCCCGCGTATTTGGCCTTGCCGCCGAGCTTCTGCATCCCGCGCTTGATGCCGACCTGGGCGGATTTGCCCCAGTCGTCGTTCTGGCCGAACAGCGCGACGTTCTTCACGCCCAGCTTGTTGACCGCGTAGGTGACGATGGCGTCGGCCTCGTCAATATAGTCCGGATAGGCGATGAACAGGTAGCGCAGCTGGTTTTTGGGAACCTTCTCCCATATGCGCGGGTTGGCATGGATGTGCACCACGGGGATCTTGCTCTTAAGCAGGAAATCCTTGCTGGCATTGGCCGTGGCCGAGCCTATGACGCAGCCGATGGCAAACACCTCGTTTTTCATCTCGGTAAGATTTGCCAGGGCCCGGCTTGGATTGTAGCCATCGTCCTTTACGACGAAATTGATCTTGCGACCGTGGATGCCGCCCTTATCGTTGATATACTTGGCCCATGCCGAATTGCCGAGCGCCATGGCGCTCCACAGCGCGGCCGGTCCTGACATCGGACAGGTCATCCCGATTGTTACCTCGGTATCCGTTACCCCCTTTTCCGCCGCCACGGATTCAGGTGTACACGGCATGAGCATTGCGCAGCCTAAAAGAAACGCCAGTAGAGACCTCTTCATAGCCAACCTCCGTTTTTTATGATTTTGTTTCTATGATGAAGATCAAGGATGTTCCGCCCCTTTCAGGAGCGGCCCGCCTCGACCCGTCATCCCCTTTTTTGCACCGCTGTCAGGCTGGAGCGGAAAACATGCATCTCCCAAAAACCCCACTCGGGACCGTCGCGAAATTAATGTACCGTCTCCCGGGTAAGGAGGCGCCGCTCGTTTCGATCATACATCCGAATAATTCAGAGTGGAAGAAAATTAATGCCGTTATCATAATTTAACATTGTTAACATAAGTTATTATTAGTACACCAACAAAAAATGAATTGTGTCAACCTTTTCTTGCAATTTTTTGAAAAATCTTAAACCCCCGTTCGGCGTGACGAGCAAGGTCTACCGTCCGTTATGCCCGGAAGAAGGTCTGAAGGTGAGAAACAACACCGGGTGGTCGTTGATACCGCCCGTGTAAACTTATTGACAAAGGGTACCCGGCGTGGAGAAAGCATGGTATGGAGTTCAGGGTACTCGGGCGCGATGCGCTCACGAACGCGCGCAGGGGCGAACTCATCACCTCGCGCGGCGCCGTGCTCACGCCGGTGTTCATGCCGGTGGCGACGCGGGCCGCCGTTCGGGCGCTTGGAATTCGGGACATCAGGGAGATCGGTTTCGACATCATCCTTTCGAATACCTATCACCTTTACATGCGTCCGGGGGTCGGCGTTCTGAAAAAGGCGGGCGGCCTCCACAGGTTTATGAGCTATGACCGCCCCATTTTGACCGATTCGGGCGGTTTCCAGGTCTTTTCCCTTTCATCACTCAGAAAACTCTATGACCACGGTGTAGAGTTCAGGTCGCACATCGACGGATCGCGCCATTTGTTTACGCCGCGGACGGTGCTGGATATCCAGCGCGTCATAGGTTCCGATATCATGATGGTGCTCGACCACTGCGCCGAGTATCCCGTCCCGGAAGAAGAGGCGCGCTCGGCGGTGGAGCGAACTGTCGATTGGGCCAGGGAATCCTATGACTACTGGCGCGCCGGCTTCGACACGGAAAAGCAGGCGCTTTTCGCGATTGTGCAGGGAAGCGTGTACGGAGGTCTTCGCGTGGAGTGCGCCGAGCGTCTCTGCGAAATGGACTTCCCGGGTTTTGCGGTAGGGGGGCTCTCGGTCGGCGAGCCGAAAGAGCTCTACCGGGAGATGACCGCGGTGACGCTTGCCCGACTTCCCGACAACAAGCCACGGTACATGATGGGGGTGGGCAGCCCCCTTGAGATACTGGACGCCATAGAGTGCGGCGTGGACATGTTCGACTGCGTTATGCCCACGCGAATCGCTCGAAACGGCACGCTCTACACCTCGGAGGGCAGACTGAACATAAAGGCCGCGCGGTACGAGGATGATTTCGCCCCGCTTGATCCGCTGTGCTCCTGTTATGTCTGTAAAAATTTCAGCCGGGCGTATCTCAGGCATATCTACCGCGCGGGTGAGATCGCGGCACTTATCTATAATACTTACCATAACCTCTATTTCATGAAAAATTTCATGGATGAAATTCAATCCTCCATCGGCTCCGGGGGATTCCCGGAGACCGCGCGTAAATGGCGGGCCGCCTTTAATCGGAGCTAAACAAATAAATTGTTTTGCACCAAAATTATTTCTATTGACAGGCGCATGAAAAGCAAATAGTATTTAAGGCTGTCCCGGTTCCGGCGTCATTAACGGTAATCTCAGGAAGGAGAGAGCGCACATGGACATAACCAAGCGTACGAAGGGCGAAGTCGTCGTGCTGGATATCGCGGGCGAAATAGACCTGTACAACGCGCCGGAGATAAAAGATATTATAAACAAGCTCATCGAAGAGCAGAGATATAACGTGATCATCAATCTGGAAAAGGTTTCCTATATCGATTCATCCGGCATCGGCGCCCTGATTTCGAGCCTGTCCAATCTAAAAAAATACCAGGGCGGATTGAAGATAATCAACGTCTACGCCTCCGTAAGAAAGGTGTTCGAACTTACCAAGCTCACCTCTTTCTTCGATATTTACGATTCCGAAGAGGACGCTCTCGACTCGTTCAATAAGTAGTTCGCATAACCCGGCCGCGGGCCGGGCTTCCGCATGGACCGCCGCCCGCGCGGGCGGATCGGGTAATAATAATGATTGGGGACCGGAAATGAACAGACCACGAAAGACGGCAGCCGTCATCGGCATTATTATAATGGCCGCGCTTGCGCTCGGCTGCGGCGAGCCGATACCGGTCCGCGAGATGTCGCTGGCCAGGATGGAGATTACAAGGGCGGAATCCGTCCGGGCCGACAAGTACGCTCCCGCGGAGATGTCGGAGGCCAGGAAGCTCCTTTTGGGAACGCACGAATACATTAAGAATGACGAGTTGGACAAAACGAAGCAGGGCGCTCTCGATTCGTTCAAAAAGGCGCGCGAGGCGTATGAAAAATCACTGCCGCTGCTCGCCCGGGACACAATGGAGATAGCCGAGAAGAGCCTGGGTGAGGCGGGCGAGGCCGGCGCCGACATGCTCGCGAAGGACGAGTTCGATCGCGCCCAGGCCGCGTACAAGAGTGCCGGTGAAAACTTCGAAAGCAAGAAATATTACGAGTCCTACCAGGCGGCCCTCGAAGCCGACAAGCTGGCGAAGAGCGCGCGGAATTCCGCGCTCGGCAAACGGGCCATATTGAAAGAGGCGATAGCCGAGGTCGATTCCGTAATAGCCGAGGCGGTAAAGCACAACGCGCGCAGACACTCCCCGGAGAAGCTGCAGACCGCGGAGGAGAACAACAAAACGGCATCGGAGTCGCTTGACGGTCTCCAGCTTAAAAAGGGGTTCGCGGCCGTCGCCATCGCGAAGACCAGCGCGGACGAGGCCTACCTCGACGCGCTGAAGGGCTCTTCCGCCGATGACCTCGCCGCTGCGGAGGCCGCCGTCGCACGGGCCGGGAAGTCCGAAGGGGCGAGCCTTGCCAGGGACGAGTTTGCGGCCTCGAAGGAATCGCTTGTCCGCGCGAAGGAAGCGCACGAGGGGGGCCGCTACCGCGAATCGATGGTCCTCTCGGCCGAGGCGGCCCGGCTTGCCGCGTCGGCCGAGGGCGCGAAAAAGGCCGGTACGCTCGCAGGTGGGAAAGACAGGGACGCCGGAGTGGCCGGGGACCTGGAGAGGGATGGGAAGGAATATAAGAGCTACCGTGTCAAATACAACCCTGCCCGCCGCGATTGCCTGTGGCGGATAGCCGAGCGATACTACGGCAATCCGCGCCTGTGGACCCGCATCTACGCGGCCAACCGGGACAATATACGGAACCCCCATTTCATCAAGCCGGGGCAGACGCTGAGAATTCCGATTCTCAAACCGGCGAAGGGGAATCTTAAATCGTCAGAAGAGAAAGTGGTCGAGCAGAGCGCGATCCGCATGGAGGCCGCGCCCGAGGAAAAGGATCCCGAAGAGGATCCCGGACTTGACGAAGCACCCTCGGACGATGAGCCGGAAGAAGAAGTGCCATCGGACGAAACAGGTGAAGGCGTTCCGCTCGACGAGCAGATGTAGGTTTGATATACCAGGTACGCATGCAATCCCCCGCCATGGCGGGGGATTTTTATACCTGTAACAAATCGACCGGTGGAAAACCAGATATCAGAGTTCCCGGCGGTTTATCTACTTAAAACATGTGGGCGTTTCGAGGTGCATTTTCTAATCAGATACGATGCGATTTCGGGGGGAGGGATTTCTCCGTATCCGGAGGCGCTTGCGCGCATATATGTTTTGTTCGACAATGTTATCAGGGTACAGGGGTAGGCGGATGGATTATGCGGAAATAGAGAAGCTTTCGGAGCGAGTCAAGGAGGCGAGTGTCTTCGCCGCGCGTATCAGGGAAGAGATCGGAAAGATCATCATCGGGCAGGAGCGGCTCGTGGAGCGCATCATCATCGCGTTTATCTCGGGCGGGCATGTTTTGCTCGAGGGACTGCCGGGCCTCGCGAAAACGCTTACCGTTCGCGCCTTCGCGCGCAGTGTCGACGCCGGATTCAGCCGCATCCAGTTTACGCCGGACCTGCTCCCGGCCGATCTCATCGGCACGCGAATTTACAATCCGAAGGAGCTCGATTTTTTCACGCGCAAGGGGCCCGTTTTTACCAACATCCTCCTCGCGGACGAGGTGAACCGCGCGCCGGCGAAAGTCCAGTCGGCTCTTTTGCAGGCGATGGAGGAGCACGCCGTAACCATCGGCGGGGAAACGCATGTCCTTCCCGCGCCCTTCATGGTGCTTGCCACGCAGAATCCCATCGAACAGGAAGGGACCTACCCGCTTCCCGAGGCCCAGGTGGACCGCTTCTTCATGAAATGCCTTGTGGGCTATCCCGCGGACGGCGAAGAGAAGGAGCTGCTGCGTCGCTACGGTGACATCGATCTGTCAAGGGTCGGGGTGGTGACCGACGCCGCCGCGCTTTCGGAAGTCGCCGCGCTTGTCGGCGGCATCTATATCGACGAGCGGCTCATCGACTATATCGTGAACATCGTACGCGAGACCAGGAACCCCGCGAGCGCAGCGCTGGCGGGGCTTGTGGAGTTCGGGGCGAGCCCGCGGGCATCTATCGCGCTCATGAAGGCGGCGCGCTGCATGGCGTTTCTGCGGGGGCGAGGGTATGTTACGCCCGATGATGTCAAGGAGGTGGGAGCCGATGTGCTGCGCCACCGCGTGGTGCTGAGTTACGAGGCCGAGGCCGCCCGCACGAGCGCGGACGACATCGTGAAGACCGTTTTCGACTCGGTGGAGGTGCCGTAGATGGAGCCTGCCGAACGGGCGCTTTTCAGAAAGCTCCGTATAAAGGTACGCAGGAGGGTGGACGCCCTCTTCGCCGGGGAATACCACTCGGCGTTCCGGGGCTACGGACTCCTGTTCGACGGAGTGCGCGAGTACCTGTACGGAGACGATGTCCGCAATATCGACTGGAACGTCTCGGCGCGGGCGAACCACCTGTATGTGAAGGAGTACATAGAGGAGCGCGAGCTTTCCATCGTGCTGGCCGTTGACATGTCGGCATCGATCGATTACGGGACCGCGCTCAGCAAGCGGGACCTGCTCCTGGAGGCGGCGGCGCTTTTACTGTATCTCGCGCGCGTGAACAACGACCGGATATCGGTGCTGATCTTCACCGACAGGATCGAGAAATATATACCCCCGCGAAAGGGGCGGGGCCTCATGTACGCGTTGCACGACGAGATCGCGCGCTTCGAGCCCGTCGCCAGGAGGACCGATATTTCCGTTGCGGTCGACTTCCTTCGCAAAGTGTTAAAAAAAAGAAGCGTTATTTTCATGCTCTCCGATTTTCTTGACAGCGACTATCTTACGGGACTTCGCCTTCTCGGCAGGAGGCATGACGTCATTCCGGTCGTCCTTGCGGACCCCGCGGAGCGGGGGGCGGGTTTTCTGGGCCTTGCGGAATATGTCGATCTCGAAACGGGGGAAAACATTCTCACCGAGACCGTGCCGGAGGGAATTTCCGCTCCGGATTTTCGGGGATTCGATACCGTCCGCCTGAGCACCGACGGGCCGGTTGAAAAGCCGGTACTCGAATTTTTACGAAAACGAAGCCGCGCCCGTCGCGCGGCGTCCCGGTAATCACGCCATGCGCGGACTGATCGCCACCGGCATGGTCGTTCTGACGCTGGCCTGCGCGTCGGCGGGTATCGCGCGCGCAACGGAAGAATACCCGGTGGTGACGGCCGCGGTGCGGCCCGAAAAAGCCACGGTAGGCAGCCGGCTGGAATATATCATTACGGTCGGCGAAGGAAATGTCGCGGGTATAGAAATCTCACCTCCGGAGACGCGAGAATTTATTCCGCCGCCGCACGACGCGGCGGAAGAGCCCTCTCCGGCGGCGGGAGTGCTTCCTCTCTACATAATTCACTCGGCCGAGAGGAGAGAGAGCGGCCCGGGCCGGGGAAACTCGGTTTCTCTCGTGATGAGCGTCGCATATTACCGCACCGGAAGGCATCCGCTTCCCACGGTAGAGGTGCGCGGCGCGGACGGCGTGGCTATCGGATACCGTGTGCCCGAGGTGATGATAGAAGCGAGCAATCCATCCGGGGATTTGCAGGAGATAGAGCCACCGCTCGATCTGGGTGGCAATTATTACAGGCTGTTGATAGTCGTTTCGATCATGGGAGCCCTTGCGGCTGCCGCTTACCTGGTCCTGCGCCGTTACGAAAGTCGTCGGAAAAATGATACTCCCGTCCCGTACGAAATCCCGGCGATCGATGAATTTCTGGCGCGAATGCAGACCCTTCGCGCGCGGGGACTGGTTGAAGAGGGGAGGCGCGAGGAGTATGTCGTGGAGGCCTCCCGTTTTTTTCGAATGTTTCTTTCCCGCCTCATCGGCATCGATGCCATGGAGATGACCGGTCTTGAGCTTGCCGACGCCCTGGAGCGGTATCTCGGTCAGGCCGTCTATTCCCGATTGCGCGGCGACCTCTCGCGCGTAACGGGGCTCTGGGACCTCGCGAAATTCGCGGAGTTCGCGCCCTCTTCCGCGGCGCTCGGGGACAACCTGGAACTGGCGATGGACCTCGGCAGAAGGATCGCCCGGGAGGAACGCAGTGGCAGGTCCTGACTTCAAAGATCCGCTGTATCTGTTACTGTTGATACCGTTCGCGGCGATGGTCGCCTGGTATGTGTACCGGCGCATCGGTGAACGCGGCGCGGCGATTGCCGTCTCTTCCGCGATGGTCGTCGGGTTGCGCGGATCGATCCGGGTGGCCACATACCGTTTTCTTCCCGTTCTGCGCTTCGCCTCGATCTTCGTGCTCATCGTCGCACTTGCGAGGCCGGGCAAAAGCGTCGATCTGACCAGTATCAAAAACCCCGGCATCGATATCATGATCGCGCTTGACGTTTCCGACTCCATGATGGGCGAAGATTTCGAACCGGATAACCGCCTGGGGGTCGCCAGACGGGTCGTGAAGGATTTCATCGCGCGCAGGTCGAACGACCGTCTTGGCCTGGTAGTATTCTCGGGCGACGCGTATCTGCACTGCCCGCTGACCGTGGACCACGCCGTGGTGGGGGAGCTCATCGACGAGCTCGATTTCGACACGGTCGAGGAGGAGGGGACCGCCATCGGCGAGGCGATCGCACTTGCGGCGTCCCGGATGATCGCCAGCCCCGCGAAGAGCCGGATCATCCTGCTTCTCACCGACGGCATGAACAACCGCGGGAGTATCGATCCCGAAACGGCGGCCGCGTTGTGCGCCGAAGCCGGCATCAAGGTGTATCCCGTTGGGATCGGCAGGGAGGGGCGCGTCCCCTATCCCGCCGGCGGCGGAATATTCCGTTCCAGACAGTTTATCCTGAACCACTTCGACGAAAAGACGCTTCGCGGCGTCGCCGAAGTTACGGGCGGAAAGTTCTACCGCGCCGAATCGGGAGGCGTCCTGTGGGAGAACGTGCGGGATATCGACCGGCTCGAGAAAAGCGATATCGAGACAAAAGTATACCGGGAATTCCATGACGGATTCCAGTATTTCCTCGCGGCGGCGATGCTGTTGTTTTTTCTCGAAATAATGCTGCGTTCGGTCTTTTACCGGAAGGTGCCATGATGGATTTTGCGAACTACCGGTATCTGGTGTACGTGCTGCTTGCGGGAGCGATTGTTCTCGCGTTTTATGCGGTCTATAGTGCATGGAAACAACGCGTACTGCGTTCCCTGGCGCCGCGAGCCGACATGCGGGCGGCATTGCTTGCAGGATCGCCGGTTGTGCGCGCGCTCAAAACAGTGCTGATCGTGCTGTGCGTTGTGCTGTTCTCCGCGGCCGTTCTCAGGCCGCGATGGGGCGAAACCGTGCGTGAGGCCCGAAGCGAGGGCGTGGACCTGCTTGTCGCGCTCGACGTCTCGAGGAGCATGCTTGCGCGAGATGTCCCCCCGTCGCGGCTTGAGCGCGCCAAAGACGCCGTGCGCCTGATGGCCAATTCGCTGGGAGGCGGAAGGGCGGGAATGGTACTCTTCGCGGGCGACGCTTTTTTGCAGTGCCCGCTCACGGAGGATGCCGGCGCTTTCATGATGTTCCTGGATTCGGCCGGAGTCGGTTCGGTGCGCAGGCAGGGAACGGATATCGGCAGAGCCCTCGAGACGGCGGAAAAGGTCTTCGCGTCGAAGCGCATGACCTCAAAAATGCTCGTTCTCATCACCGACGGCGAGGATCACGAGGGCCGCGCGGCGGATGCGGCGCGTCGCCTGCGGGAACACGGCGTTTCGGTGCATACGGTCGCTATCGGAACGGCCACCGGCGACGCGGTGCCGCTTGACGAGGGCTCGGACGAATACCTGCGCGACGAGAGCGGTGGAACGGTCATGAGCGGTAAAAATTCCGGGGTGCTCGAGCGGATCGCCCGCGAGACGGGCGGAGAGCATTTCGATATTACCGCTGACCTCTCCGGCGTTTACCGGCTCATCCGACTGGCGGGCGACCAGGAAAAGCTGAGCCATGGCAGCCGCATTGTAAAAGAAAAAGTCGAGCGTTATCAGCTTTTCGTGCTGGCGCTCATAGTGCTTATGCTACTTGAACTCATGCTTCCCGAAAGATCCCTCGTCCCGCGTTACAAACGATCGGGGATCTCCGCCCGTTCGCGGGATGGACGCGTTCGGGCGGCGCCCGCAATCGTGCTTGCGGCATGTTTGCTTTTTATCTCATGGATCGATCCGTACCGGGACGAAGTTCGGGAGGGAAACCGGCTCTTCGGTGAAAAGGATTATCCCGGGGCCGGTGAGCGCTACCGCGCGGCCGAGAGATATGCGCCGCGCGAGAGGGACAGGGACAGGCTGCGCTTCAACCATGGAGATGCCCGTTATATGCAGGGAGACTATGATGGCGCGCTGGACCATTTCAGGGGCTCCCTGCGCTCGGGCGACCCCGAGACCCAGAAGAAGGCTCTCTTCAACGCGGGCAACGCGTATTTGAAAAAAGAAGATTACCGCGCCGCGTCGGGAGCGTACATCGACGCGCTCAAGATAGACCCTGAATACCTTCCGGCGAAGAAAAACCTTGAACATCTGATGCGCATGAATAAAAAGGAACAGGGCAAGCAGCGCGAGGCGGGTGACCGCAACGGGAGTGGTGGGATCGGAAAGAACAGGGAAGGCGGCGGGGGCGACGGGCGAAGCGGCGCTCGAAAACAGGATGCCGGCGACTCGAAGAAGGCCGGCGGCCGGATCAGCGCCGAGCAGGCGCGAAACCTCCTGGAATCGATGAAGAACAAGCCGGTGCGCAGGGAGAAGGGAACGGGCGATGGAAGGCGGGAGCTTGATAAGCAATGGTAATGCGGGAAAGCTGATCGGCGTGATGAAGGCGATAGTCTTGACGATGATTACGCTTTTGATCGCGGTTCCAGCCGCGTTCGGCCTGACTGCCGAGACGGGCATCGAGCCCGCCCGCGTGCGGGTGGGGGAGGCGGCGACGCTTTCCATCAAAATCGACGGTGCCGACGCTCCCGAGCCGGTTTCAGTTCCCGAAGTGGAGGGGCTTTCGATCGCGTTTACGGGCACGCGGCGGAGCTTCCAGTTCATTAACGGGAAGGGCCGCTCGGAAACGGCATTGACCTTCCGCGTGGTTCCGGATCGAAGCGGAAGCTTTACCGTCCCGCCCATCACGCTGAAGCGCGGCGGGGAAACAATCCGCTCCAATGCCGTAACATTTCTTGCGCACGCGGAAGGCACGCCCTCCCCGCGCGGCACGGGCCCGGTCGGGGGACTGGTGCGCGCATCGACACGGAACGTGGTGGCGGGGGAGCCCATACTTCTGCGTTTTTATCTGGTACACCCGGGAGTCGAGTTTGCCCGGGCCCCGGTTTTCGATAAAATACCCGCCGTACGGGGTTTTATCCTTAAACAGATCGACGAAACGCAGCCGGATGGAAGTATGCGCACTGAGAGGGGCGAATTCATCAAGTCGCATATCGCCACCTTTGCGGCCGTGCCTCTGGAGAGCGGGAGCTTTTCCATCGGGGGCGGTTCGGTCAGTGTCACGGTTGCCGAGTCCGATTCCGGGTCGTTTTTTCCCTTTCTGGTGCCGTCGACACGGCGCATCGATTTTGATACCATACCGGTTACGGTGAATCCCTTGCCGGCCGCCGGGAAACCGGCCGGTTTCCGGGGTGATGTCGGCGTCTTCACGGTAAAGATGGAATTCCCCGACCGGTCCTTTCCCGTCTTCACGGAGTTTCGCCTGAAGGTGAAGGTCGCCGGCAGGGGAAACCTTCTTTCGCTCTCGCGGCCCGAGTTCGCGAAAGTCGAGGCGCTTTCGATAATTGGTAGCGATGGAGAGGTCAGGCTCACTGTCGCAAACGGATTTATTGAGGGCGAACGGGAATTTATCTATACGGCCATACCGCAGAGACCGGGACCGTTTGTTCTGCCGGGCCTCAGTCTCGGCTATTTCAATCCGATCTCGGGGCGCTATGAGGTGGCCCGAACCGCCGACCATGCCTTCGAGGCGGCCCCGGGCGCCGCAATGCGGAAGGGCCCGGGGAAAGACGGCACCGGAGTAACGTCGCAGGGACTGGAGTTCGATCCGCTGGCGGTGCTGGGGATCATCCTGCTCGCAGCCGGGGGCGTCGCGGCGGCCATGTGGTGGAGGCGCCGTGTTTTTTCCGTTTCGCCGAAATCGGGTCCGAGGATGGAATCGTCGGCCGCGCCGGTGCCGGCGCGGCCGAAAGACCGGCGGGCGGAGCTCGCAAATGCCGCACGCCGGCGGGATCCCGGGTTATTTCTGAAAACGGCCGCTCTTATGCTCGATGAAACGTGCACCGCCACATGGTACGGAGCGGCGGAAGATTCGGTAAGGCAAAGCGTCGATGATCTGAAGCGGCGGGTTTACCAGCACCGGTACGCCGGTAGGGCCCTTGCGGACCGGGAGATGGATGAGCTTTATCGACGGTTCAGGGAAATATTCCGATGAGGATGAGCCGCCGCATAAAGTATTCGTCTAACGCAATTTCGCCGACTCCCACATCTCATCCATTTCGGAGAGAGCCATGTCTTCCAGCTTCATGCCCCGCGCCGAGGCCTCTTTCTCGAGGGTCCTGAAGCGGTCAATAAACTTTTTCACGGTGCGGTTAAGCGCGTCTTCCGCGTTGATGCCGAGGAAGCGCGCGATATTTACCATGGTGAAGAGGATGTCGCCCATCTCATCCTCAACGCGGGACGTCCTGTCCGCATCAGGAGTTGCCGACAGCGCTTCCTTGAATTCGGCGACCTCTTCATCGAGCTTGGCGATCACGTCCTCGGTTTTCTCCCAGTCGAAACCGACCCGCGACACCTTCTGCTGTACCCGGTAGGCCTTGAGGAGCGACGGCAGGTGCGCCGGGACGCCGTCGAGTATCGATTCCCTGTGCGCCTTCTCCTTTTTCTTAATCCTTTCCCAGCGCTCTATAACCTCGTTTGCGCTCGACGCCTTCTCACCGCCGAAGACGTGGGGATGGCGAAAGACCAGCTTATCGAGGATTCCCCGCGCCACGTCATCAATCGTAAACCGGTTCTCTTCGCGGGCTATCTGGGCATGGGCGTAGACCTGGTAGAGCAGATCGCCCAGTTCTTCCCTGAGGTTTTCGGGATCGCCGCTGTCGATCGCCTCGTACACCTCGTACGCCTCTTCAATCAGATAGGGCTTCAGGGTCCGCGAGGTCTGCTCCCTGTCCCAGGCGCACCCGTTATCGGCGCGCAGTATCGATGCCAGCTCTTCGAGCGCGTAGAGCGGTCGTTTTTCCTTGAATTCCATGGCCGTCCCTCTTCGCTCACACAATGGACGCGTGGATCCGGTATTGTCAATATAAAATGAATGATGACCGCGCGGCGATGCGTTGTCACCGCGCGTTCGGGGGGTCAGTCTTTCCTGGTGTTGATTCCCAGCGGCACGTACAGCGGGCAGGTCGAGACTATACTGGTCGCGATGAATATTATCGCGATGATCCCGAGAACCACGGCGGCGAGTCCGCTGATATTGCCGGTCAGGTATAAAACCCCAATTATTACCGCGACCGTCACGCGCAATAATCTGTCTATGGTGCCCATGTTTTTCCTCATGTCCTTCCTCCACGCGGTTTGTAGAATATAGCCCTGGGCCGTTACAAGCCTGAATCCCTGATGAACGCGGCCCGCTGAAAAATAATACTGAGCGATTATGAACAAGTCAAAAAATAATTGTCGCAGGAGACGGGATGGTATGGAATATAAGAATCAATTTTATCTCCGCCGGAGGATCCGAGCCGCAGTCTTTTTCTATGCAGGTTTCGGCCGTAAGCGCTGAAACGGATCCGAAGGTATTCACATCGATCGAGCCCGTCTATGACGTGCGCGGGGGCACGGAACGGGAGAAGCTCATCAAGGCGGTGGAACTGTCGCAGGGGATCTACTGCAGCGTTTCGATAATGGCAAAGCGGATATGTCCGTTAAGGTATTCCGTGGTGCTTAACGGCGAAACGGTCACCGGGGGCCAGCGGGGCGGGTGTCAGTTGGCAATCGTTATAACATACTCCGTGGCCGTTTCCTTGACCTCGAGCCTGATGTTCGACAGAAAGGTCTGTTCCAGCTCGAATTCCAGCTTTGATATCCAGCGCTCAAACCGGATTGATTCGAAATGCTTCCGGCCGATCACCAGGTCGAGTGTGCGGCCGTTCGACTGGAGTTCGTAAGAGACTTCTCCCATGGATAGCTGCATGGTCACCTCGAAGATATCGATGGTTTTATGGGCGGCCTTTATCTCGACGTCACGCTTTCCATCGAATGCTTTTGTGATGCATGCAATCGCCTTCATGTAATCGACCGGTGCCATCGTGCTCCCCCCGCTTTTCGAAAAATCCTTGCATATCATGGCCGGATCGAGCAGCATAGTGCAACAAGAAAATGGAAATAGAAAAGATAATCAGGGTGCTTACCGCCAACAGCCGCTTCTTCCACGCCTTCGGCGAAGAGGAGATGATGGATTTCCTGAAGCGGTGCACCAGCAGGTCTCACAAGGACGGCGAGGTCATATTCCGCGAGGACTCGAACGGGACCGAGCTCTTCATCATCGTTTCCGGCTCGGTCAGGGTGAAAAAGGACGGCCGCATAATCGACGTCGTCCGCTCGGGCGAGTGTTTCGGCGAGATGGGTGCGCTTTCCGGGGAGAAGCGCTCGGCGACCATGGAGGCGAACGGCGACGTGGTGCTTCTGGCGATAGACGAGAAAAAGATCGCGACGCTTCCCGTTGAGGCGCAGGCGAAGCTCTTTAAAAATACGCTCATGGTCGTGTCCGAGCGGCTTCGCAAGCGCCTTGAGGAGCGAAGCCATGGGGGTTGATCTTACGGGTCCGGTGCTCGAAGTGCGCGCGCTGGTCAAGGATTTCCCCGAGGTGCGCGCCGTCGATGATGTCAGTTTCGCGATCGGGCGGGGGACCTGCTTCGGTCTGCTGGGGCCCAACGGCGCGGGGAAGACCACCACGATCGAAGTGGTCGAGGGTATTTTACGGCCCACCGCGGGCGATGTGCTCTACAAAGGAGCGCCCCGCACGGCGGGCTTTCGCGAAGAGGTCGGGATTCAATTTCAGAACACCGAGCTGCCTCAGTACCTCAGCGTTCGTGAAACGCTCCAGTTTTTCCGCACCCTGTACGACAAGAAAGCGAACCTGGAGTATCTGATAGAGATATGCCGTCTGGAAGAGATCCTCGACCGCGACAACCGTAAGATCTCCGGCGGACAGCGGCAGCGGCTCCTCCTCGCGATGGCGCTTGCAAACGATCCCGAGCTCGTGTTTCTCGACGAGCCGACCACCGGCCTCGATCCCCAGGCCCGCCGCCACCTGTGGGAGATCGTGGCGAGGATCAAGTCCGAAAACAAGACCATCGTCCTCACCACGCACTACATGGAGGAGGCGCAGATTCTCTGTGATACGATCGCGATAATGGACCGCGGCAGGGTGATCGCCATGGGAGCGCCCGAGGAGCTCCTCGCCATTCACGGAGGGGGGGCGTCGATCCTTTTGCCCGGCAAACTCGATGCGGGAAAGCTCGAGGGTGTTTCGTGCAGGTGGTTCGAGGTCGAGGACGGGATCGAGATACAGACCGATTCGCTGAACGACTGCATCCACGCGCTTGTGGGGCGGGGGGTCGATCTTTCGGGGATGAGTGTTCGTTCGCAGAACCTCGAGGACCTGTTTTTGAAACTCACCGGGTCGCAGCTTCGAAGCTAGAGGGGGGACGGTCCATGTGGAAGCGGATCAGGATTCTGTTTATCGCGCGCAACAAGGAGTTCTACCGCGACCGCTCGGCCCTGGGATGGAACCTGCTCTTCCCCTTCCTCATCATTATAGGGTACAGCTTTCTCTTCGGCGGGAACGGCCAGGCGCTCTACAAGGTCGGTGTCGTGGTCGAATCGAGCGCTGCCGCGAAACTCCTCCCCCCGCAATTCGCCGAATTTAGAAAAACCAGGCACGTCGAATTCGTGGAATTTTCATCCGTTGAGGAAGGGCTGGAGAAACTAAGACATCACCGTATCGACCTCCTGGTGCAGCCATTATTGAAACGGTACTGGATGAGTTCGACCTCTCCGAAGGGTTATGTGAGCGAGCGTCTGCTCGCCTCATCGGGAGCGACGCGCCCGGACGGCTTCGAAAAGCAGAGCGTTGTAGGGAGAGAAATCCCCTATGTGGAGTGGCTCTTCCCCGGCATCCTCGGAATGAACATCATGTTCAGCGCGCTCTTCGGGGTGGGATACACGGTGGTGCGATACCGTAAAAACGGGGCGCTCAAACGCATGAGCGTGACGCCGGTGCGTCCGCACGAGTTCCTGACCGCTCAGGTGCTCTCGCGAATGTTTCTGATTCTCATCACCACGGCGGTGGTCTACGCGGGTTGCGCGGCGC
Organism: Spirochaetota bacterium; assembly: GCA_025457965.1. GTDB lineage: Bacteria > Spirochaetota > UBA4802 > UBA4802 > UBA5368 > MVZN01. The sequence goes on from JALOTJ010000004.1 coordinate 22,709, forward strand.
TGTACGGTTTCAGCTGCAGGGGGTCGTACGCCACGCTCTTCCTGGTCTTTGCCGTCGGAGGCTTCAGCATGGTCGCGCTGGGACTCCTGGTGGCCTCGCGCAGCTCGAGCGAGGAGTTCGCCGGGGGCGTGCTGAATTTACTTAGCTGGCCGATGATGTTTCTTTCCGAGGTATGGTTTTCCCTGGAGGGCGCGCGTCCCTGGGTGCAGAAACTCGCGAAGTTGTTTCCGCTCACGCCCATGATCGACGCGGCGCGGCGCGTCATGAATGACGGCGCCGGGCTCGTCGAGGTCGGCCCCCGGCTTCTGGCCATGGCCGCGATGTCCGCGCTGTTTCTCCTGGCGGGCTCGCTCCTGTTCACCTGGCGCAAGGAGTGATTACAGCCGGTCCTCCCAGTCCACGCCGGCGGTCGCGCGCATGAGCCCGATGAACGCGATGATACTCGCCACCGTTATGAGAAAACCAGTGTGCTCGGGAAAGAAGAACGCCGTCGAGAATACCCACTGGAATATCCCAGCTCCCGCGAGGATGATGCGAAGCAGCGCGCGGTCCTTTCCCATCAGAGAGCAGTAATATGACACGATTCCGGTCGATACGGCGAGCGAAGCGAAAACCGCCGCGACGATGTGCAGGTAGCTGATGAGGTACGAGCCGAGCAGGTAGAAGATGAAGAACCCGGTGACGATGAAGAGGTGGTTCATGGGATGCAGTTGTATCCGCCGTGCGGCCGTCATCACAATCAGGAAGCCGAGAAACAGGAAGATGGCCAGCGGCGCATAGAAGAAGAGCTTCGAGACGATCTTGCCGTAATTGCCCGGGATGTCGAACTTCATGGCGATGTTCTGTCCCGTCACCAGGTTCTCTCCCTTCCAGGTCACGCGGGTCGTGGCGCCGTCGGTGTCCTGTTTTGTGGGGACCATCGCACCGTCGGGAACGACGGTGTCGGCAAAGCCGGTAGAGAGCTCCACGTCAAGTTTCCGTATCTGCATCTGCCGCTGCCCGAGCGCGTAGCTGAATATTGAGGTCCCCTGTGCGCTGTAGGATATCGTGAAGGTGCGTTTCTCGCCGGGGTTCATTTCGCTCTGCCAGTCGATGCCGTCGGCGAGGCTGGCGTCGCCGGTGTAGGCGACGCCGTCGACGGTCACGGCGATGTCGGTGATGTTGCCCGCCCCCGAGGGGAGCGCGAAACGGAAGTACACCTTCTTCCTGGCGTTGTGAAGGTTTTTTATCTCGTAGGAGCCGGTGAAGCGCAGCATGTAGCCCGGGAATTTCAGCAGGCCCTTGGTGCGGACACTGGGTTCGATCTTTATTCCGAGGCGTTGCGATTCGAAGCCCATATCGGTCGAAATGAGCCGTTTGCGGAACTGCATCTGGCCGGAGTTCTTGTCCTCATACTGTTCCGTTGAGTAGCCCTCGTACGAGAACTCCGGCGGCGCCTGTTCGATCGCGCCGCCCCATATCTCACTTACCGATTTAAGGCTGCGGCTGTACGATTCGTTGTGCCGGCTGTCGATGCGCAGGCCGATGGCGACCGCGACCACGCTGAACACCAGCCCTATGCCCGCGATAATCGCGTAGCGCAGGAGCTTTTTAACGAGGTCGGGCCGCACCTGGTAAATGCGAACCGACATGATGATGAACGCGCCGATGATGACGCACAGTCCGAGAAAAACAAGCCCGCCAGCAGTCATGGCACTCCTCCGCGTGTCGTGATTCGGTCATAAGAGCCGGGGAGGATTCCCCGGGACCGGTCGACGTATACATCATTTATAACGTTCCGTCAAGGCAAATGCCGGCCGGCCTGTCCGCCCCCGCCTACGCACATGAAAACACCCGATTGTGAATATTTTCTGTTGACACGATGCGTGGCATCCCATGAAGCTATGCGCGCGGAGGCCCTCCCCGGGCCGACCATCCGCAATATCTATGTTGTGCGAGGTTAGCAATGGCAGCTTCATCTTCCCGATACAGATATCTTGCCCAAAATGATCCCGAGGTGGCCGCGATTCTCCGCCGCGAGAACGAACGGCAGGAGGATTCACTCATCCTGATCGCCTCCGAGAACTACACGTCCCAGGCGGTCCTCGAGGCCTCGGCCTGCGTGATGACCAACAAATATGCCGAGGGCTATCCAGGGAAACGCTATTACAACGGATGCGCGTTCGTCGACGAGGTAGAGGTCCTCGCGATCGAGCGCATTAAAAAGCTCTTCAGCGCGGACGTCGCCAACGTCCAGCCGCACAGCGGCACGCAGGCGAACATGGCCGTGCTGATGTCGTTGCTCTCGCCCGGCGACACCTTCATGGGCATGAACCTGGCCCACGGCGGACACCTCTCTCATGGTTCGCCGGTCAACTTTTCGGGCCTGTATTACCGCGTGGTCTCATACGGGGTGAAGCAGGACACCGGCCGCATCGACTATGACGCCGCGGCGTCGACCGCAAGGGAGTTCAGGCCGAAGGTCATCATCACCGGCGCCTCTGCGTATCCGCGCCTCATCGACTTCGCCAAATTCAGGGAGATCGCCGATTCGGTCGGCGCTCTCCTGGTGGCTGACATCGCGCACATCGCGGGGCTCGTGGCGACCGGCGACCATCCCTCCCCGGTCGGCATCGCCGATTACGTGACCATGACCACGCACAAGACCCTCAGGGGACCGCGCGGCGGCGTGATCCTGGCGAAGAAGGACCACGAGGCCGTCATGAACAAGTATATCTTCCCCGGCATCCAGGGCGGGCCGCTCATGAACACCGTCGCCGCGAAGGCCGTCGCCTTCGGCGAGGCGCTCGAACCGGCATTCGGCGCGTACTCGAAACAGGTCGTTAAAAACGCGGGCGCGCTCGCCCAGACGCTCCTCTCGCGGGGCCTCAAACTCGTATCGGACGGCACGGACAATCACCTTATGCTGGTGGACCTCCGTAATAAAAACCTTACCGGCCGCGACGTCGCCAACCGCCTGGACTCCGCGGGCATCACCTGCAATAAAAACGGAGTACCCTTCGACGATAAGTCGCCGATGGTTACCAGCGGCATTCGCCTCGGCAGCCCGGCGCTTACCACCCGCGGGTTGAAGGAGGAAGAATTCAGGCGGGTAGGTACGCTCATCTGCGACATCATCGACGGCATGGCCGACGACGTCGTTCTCGCGCGCGTCAGGGCCGGAGTCGCAGAGCTCTGCTCATCGTTTCCGGTGGATTTCCTGCGCCTTCCCTTTCGCGAGGCCAGGTAACTAATCGGCAATAAATGCTTGACGACCGGGCATTTTCGGCGTTTATTGTGGTTATTGAACAGATACTGCGAATCGTCATCTGACTTGTGGCATGATTGAATAATAAGGGACGACTCCTGCCTGTGGAGGGGGCGACACTGATGGTTCATGTATTCGCAACAAGCCTATTCAAATCATACGGGAGGATCTTATGAGACGCATTGTTACACTGCTCGCCGTCGTTGCTTTTATGTTCGCGGCATACGGCTGCAAGAAGGACAAGGATGTAACCGTTGAACGCACCGGCCTCGTGAATTTTATCAGCGGCGATGTGTTCCTGGTCGGAAAGGACGGCAAAGAGGCAAAGGCCGCCGTGGGCAACGAGGTGAAGCAGGGTATGAAGATAAAGACCGTCGGCAAGAAATCCTTCGCCGACATCTATTTCGGAGAAAACGCCGTCAAGGTCCTCGGAGACACGGTCGTCGAGGTGCAGACGCTGGTGACGAATGTCACCACCAACGGCGAAGAGTCGGCCTTTTACGTGGAGAAGGGGCAGTTTTTCTCCAAGGTGGGAAAGAAGCTCGCGAAGGACGACAGGTACACGGTGAAGAGCCAGACGACCACGGCGGGTGTGCGCGGCACGGATTTTCTCATCAGCGAAGAAGAGGGCAAGGCAAATATCGCCGTGCTCGAGGGAAGCGTTGAAGTGCTGAACAACTCGCTCGCGGGCAAGGAGCCCATTGTGGTCAACGACAAGGAAGAGGTCGACGTGCTCTCCGGTCAGGACATGGTGAAGAAACAGCTTTCCGAGGACCGCATGCGGGCGCTTGCCATCCTCCTGGAGATCAAGGCCATGCGCGAGGAAATATGGAACAAGATGCGCATGCAGCGCGAGGAGATCCGCAAGGCGGTTGAGGATCAGCGCCAGGTGAACAAGGAGATGCTGGAAAAACAGCGCGAGGGAGACAAGGCGCTGGTCGAGGACCAGAAGCGCCGCGACCAGGAGATGATCGGAAACATCAAGGACGAGACGAAGAGCCTGGGCGAAGCGGCGAAGGGCCTTGCGAAGGACCAGATGGCCGACGCCAAGAACGTGGACAAAGACGCGGCGAAGGATGAGGCCAACCGCCAGAAGGAAGCCATGAAGCCGACCATCGAGAAAATGAAGATCGACAAGGACCAGTTCAAGACGAAATAGCGGTTCCGGTCGTAGAGTGAAGCGATACGCGTGGCGGCATGGGACACCGTGCCGCCATTGTTGTATCGGGGGTGGCTGATAAGGTTGGATGCATGCGCGGCCTTTTCCCGGACGGGGGTGACGCTTCGTTAACCGTTTGTGCGGCGGCTGGATGATTGATTCCTGTGCGCCGGAGGATTGAAGATGAAGATACTTGCCGAAATAATGGACCTGGTCGTTTATAGTGTACAGAAGCTCAGGGACCTCCTGCTGTATGTGGTCGATCAGCTTTACCGGCTCGTCGATCTGGCGCTGGGGCGGTTTCGCGATGCGGGCATAGCGGAAAAGGTGGTGGTTCTCAACAGCGTCCCCGCGTTTTTCGCGATCATACTTTCCGTGGCTCAGTATTACATCTTCGAGACATGGTTCTATATCAACAATCCGCTGGCGGTGTACCTCATTGTGATCGTTTTCGGTATGCTGGTCTCGGTCTTTTTCGAGGGACCGGTCAAGTTCCTCGCCCGGCTTCTGCTCAACGCCTACTATCTGGCATGGGTGGTGTATCTTCCCCTTGCCGGGGAGCTCACGAAGGCCGATCCGCATACGCTGCGCTTCGGGTACTACCTCAATATTGTCGTTCCGGTGGTGTACATGGGGGCGTCGCTGGTCACCTATCTCTTCGACGAGCGGTGAAGCGGGCGGTACTCAGTTCTCCAGGGTTCCGGCCGGGGGCAGCGGAAGCACGCGGATGCCTTCTTCAATGAGCTCCTTTATCTCCTCCTGCGTGGATTGACCGTAGATGTTCCTCTCTTCCTCGATGCCGTAATATATGGCGCGGGCGGTCTCGGCGAAATCGTTTCCCACGTTGTCGAAATTCGCCCTGACGTGGCTTTCTATCTGCCGCATAACCTCGAAAAGATTGGGAGTCTTTCGGTCGATGACCGTGACGGTCGAAGGGCGGGCATGTATGGAACAGCCTCTGAAGAGACGCCTGACGTCGCCGCTATCGCAGAACGGGCAGGTCACCATTCCCCTGGCCATCTGGTCGATGAAAGAGTCGTAATCCCTGAAAATTCCCTCAAAGCGGTGTTCGTTCCCGCACTCAAGGTCGAATGAGATCATCTTCGGCACCCCGGTGACTTTGTTAAGGCCTTGTATAAGTATACCACGGGAGGAGGCCCGGGGCAAGTTCCCCCGATCGCTTTTCGCGTCCCGCGCCGCGTCAGGAGAGCTTGGCGAGGTTTTTTTTCAGCATCTCCAGCATCGCGGCTAGCTCGTCTCGTTTGGCTCCCTCTTTATCAATGACCTCGCGGGGCGCCCGCGAGGTGAATGACTCGTTTCCGAGCTTGGCCTCGGTCCTGGCGAGGTCTCCCCGTATCCGCGCGATCTCCTTCTCGAGGCGCGCGCGCTCACGGTCCATGTCGATGAGCCCCTCGAGCGGAACGAAGAGCTCGCCGCCGGCGAATACGGCCGAGGCGTCGGTCTTCGCCGGGGAATAGGCGCCGTCGACCGTGATCCGTTCAACTTTGGCGTTCGTTCGTATGTGCACCGCCTCGGTCTCGACGAGCCTGCCGAGCATCGGGTCGGTGGTCTTGACGATGACGTCGGCTTTTTTATCGGGCGGGATATTCATCTCGCCCCGGATATTCCGTATCTTGTAGACGATCTCCTTGAAAAGCTCGGTCTGCCCTGCTTCAGCGGGGAATGAGAACCCGCCCTCGGGTTCGGGCCACCTCGCCACGATGAGACGGCCGTCGCCTTCGCCCTTGATGCGGTCCCAGATCTCCTCGGTTATGAAGGGCATGAAGGGATGCATGAGTATCATGCAGGTTTTCAGGACATGGTACAGCACCTGCTTTGCCGCATCGGAAGACGGGCGGCCTTCCTCGCCGGTCGCGTAGACGCGGGGCTTGGTGAGCTCCAAGTACCAGTCGCAGAACTCGTGCCACCAGAACTCGTAGATCGCCTGTGCCGCCTCGTTGAAGCGGTATTCCTCGAGCGCCCTGCCCACATCGGTGATGACCAGATTAAGGCGGTGAAGAATCCAGCGGTCGAAGCGTTCGAGCTCTTCAATTTTAATATTCCGGGGCACGAAGCCGTCGCCGAGGTTCATGAGGATAAAGCGCGTGGCGTTCCATATCTTGTTGCAGAATGCGCTGTAGCCTTCTATTCGTTTTTCAGAGAGTACGACGTCGCGTCCCTGGGCGGCGAAAATCGCGAGGGTGAAACGGAACGCATCGGTGCCGTACCTGTCCATGATGGTGAGCGGGTCGATCACGTTGCCGCGCGATTTGCTCATCTTGTGTCCGTGCTCGTCGCGCACCAGGGCGTGGATGTAGACGTCGCGGAAGGGCGCGTCGTTCATGAACTTCAGGCCCATCATGATCATACGCGCGACCCAGAAGAAGATGATGTCGAAACCGGTGACCAGGACGCTGGTGGGATAGTACTTCTTCAGCGCCGCGGTGGATTCGGGCCAGCCCAGCGTGGAAAAGGGCCACAGCGCCGACGAGAACCACGTGTCGAGTACGTCCTCGTCCTGTCTGATCGAGGCCGAACCGCATTTTTCACACGAAGTCGGATCGTCCATCCCGACGGTAACATGTTCGCACGATTCGCAGTAGAAGGCGGGTATGCGGTGTCCCCACCACAGCTGACGCGAGATGCACCAGTCGCGCACGTTGTACATCCACTCGAAGTAGGTCTTCTCCCAGGTCGCCGGGACGAAGCGGATGCGCCCGTTTTTTACGGCCAGTATTCCCTCGTCGGCGAGCGGTTTGATTTTAACGAACCACTGTTTCGAGAGATAGGGCTCGATGACGGTATTGCAGCGGTAACAGTGGCCGACCGAATGGTCGTGGTCCTCGATTTTCTCGAGAAGCCCCTGCTCCTGGAGGTCCTCGATCACTTTCTCGCGCGCCTCGAAGCGGGAAAGCCCCTTGTAGGCGCCGCCGTTTTCGTTGATGTTGCCGCGCGGATCGAGGATGTTGATCTCCTCAAGCCCATGACGCTTGCCCATCTCGAAGTCGTTGGGATCGTGGCCAGGCGTGACCTTGACCAGGCCCGTGCCGAAACTCTTGTCGACGTAATCGTCGGCGAATACCGGAATCTTTCTGTTCATGAGTGGCAGAACGACCTGCCTGCCGATAAGATTCGTGTAGCGTTCGTCGTCGGGATTTACCGCGACGCCGGTATCGCCCAGCATGGTCTCGGGCCGTGTGGTGGCCACGACGATGAAGCCGTTGCCGGCGTCGATCGGATATTTTATATGATAGAGCTTACCCTTCAGGTCCCTGTATTCGGTCTCGATGTCAGAGAGCGCGGTCTCGCAGCGCGGGCACCAGTTGATGATGCGATAGCCGCGGTAGATGAGGCCCTCCTCGTACAGGCTGACGAAGACCTTCCGTACCGCGCGCGAAAGACCCTCGTCGAGCGTAAAGCGCTCGCGCGGCCAGTCGAGCGAACAGCCCAGGCGCTTGAGCTGTCCCTTGATCTGTCCACCGTAGTGTTTCTTCCAGTCCCATACGCGCTCGACGAAGGACTCGCGCCCGAGATCGTTTTTGGTCTTTCCCTCCTCCCGAAGAAGACGCTCGACGACGTTCTGCGTCGCGATGCCGGCGTGGTCCATGCCCGGCATCCAGAGCACGGATTTGCCCCGCATGCGCTGCCATCGGGAGAGGATGTCCTGAAGCGTATTGTTGAGCGCATGGCCCATGTGCAGGCTGCCCGTTACATTGGGCGGCGGTATGACGATGGAATACGGCTCTCTTCCGTCGTCTTCGCGGGCGTGGAAGTGGCCTTCCTCCTCCCACGTGCTGTACCATCTGTCCTCGACTTCCTTGGGATTGTACGATGACGGGAGTTCCATGGCTCGGTCCTGTATGCGTAATAATGCGCGAATGCCCGGTGAGACCGGGTTGTTTCACCCGCGCGATCTTCCCTGTACAGCCGGTCCCGGAAAGAGCGGGCCCGGAATGCGCGGCGAAATCTCTTAAATGATTAAAACAGAGTGATTATCGACGATTCCGGCACAAGGGATTATCTCTATGGACCGAGACGGAGTGTCAATATATTTTTAGCGGGGAGCTTTCGGCTCCTTCCGGTTCTTTTTGAAAAATTCCTCGAAGAGTTGCCTGTCGATCTGCATGAGGCGTGAACGGATTTCGCTCAGGCTCTCGAAATTGTACTGCTGGAACTCGAAATAGTCGAGCATCCATAGGTACTTGTTGATGAGACGTGGGGCGATGTTCGAGTTCTCGATGCGTTCCCTGCCGAGGGTCTGGTAACTCTTCTCGAGGCTGTAAATCTCCCTGCGGATCCCCTCGACCTGTTGCATGTTCAGCTGGCGCTTTACGAAAAAGATGTCCTCGATGAAGCCGATGACCGGGACCCATTCGCGCGCATCGGCCGCCGAAGGCTTTTTCTCCGCCACGGCGACCAGTGTTTCCTGTATGGGTTTGGCCTTGAGAAGTCCCATTTCTATCTCGGCGGGATTTATCGAGAACGCCTCGCGGAAAAGCAGCAGGGATTTCGGGATTTCGTTCGTGTGGTAATATGCCTCCGCGAGAAGGGAGAGCAGGCGCGCGCTGGAACGGTATGAGCTGCGTGCGTATTCAAGAGTTTCCACGGTCTGGCGGTATTCGCCGAGGGTCAGAAAGCAGAGGCCCAGGTTGAGCAGCAGATCGAAGTTGTCGGCGGTGCTCTCCTGGCTCTGGAACGCCGTCTTGTAGTTCTCGGATGCGGTGAAGAAAATGTAGCGCATCGCCGACTTGTAGGCGCTGGAGTTCTGTAAATTTTTTTCCTGTGCGTAGGCCTTGAATATCTCCCACTGCGTCATCAGAAAATCGGCCGTCTGTTTGCCGCGATCGAGCCGCGCGATCTCACGCTGGCGGTTGTTCCAGAATTTCGCCGTGCGGTAGCCTTCCGCCAGCCCCGGATATTCCGGGTTTACCGAAAGCAGCTCGTCTATTTTGTTAACCGCTCCGGTAAAATCTCCCTCCTCGATGAGCTGGTGTGCGGCATTGACGCCGACCAGGAGAGGGTCGTCGGAAAATGTTAGCTGTCCGTCGCGGTCCATCGATTATAACTCTATTCTCGCAGAACGGTCGGAAAGCGATCCGTGCTGGGTGAATACGATTATCTGCCGCTCCCGCGCCGCCTCGGCGAGCATCCGTTCCAGGTTTTCGCCCCGACGGTCGTCCATGAAGATAAATGGGTCGTCGACGATCAGCGGTGGCGCGATCCCCCACTCGAGGATAAAATCGGCCAGTGCTATTTTTACGGCCAGCAGCAGGAGGTGCGCGAGCGCCGGGTTGAGGTCGTCGAGGCGACCACCCGCCCTGATGAATCGGATTATCGCGTCGTCGTCGATCTCGGTTATATGCCGGTTCTCGGTAATGGTGTTGAACTTCTCCCTGGTTGAGCGGGCAAGCCTCGCGATCTGGCGGGCTTCTCTACGACCGATGACCTCTTCGAAGATGGAGCCGATCAGATTCATCGTTTTCTTTCGGGCCGTAAGTCGTTCGTAGCGTTGCTCGGCCATCGCGCGCTTCTCTCCCAATAGCCTGAGTTCGTCTTCATAATTTCCGGCGGTATCGACCTCGCCGGCCAGCTGTTCGAGTATTTTTCCCTCGGTCTGCCGCTCGCCATCAAGCCTGGCGATTTCCCTGTCGATATCCTCCATGACGGAACGAATACGAACCTCGTCGATTTCGCGGGAGCCGTACCGCGCGAGCCTGGGCAGGTTGGCCAGCACCTCCTCCCTCTTCAAGCTGGCGGCACGTGACAACTCCTGCCGTTCATCCTGCAGGGCGCTCAGGTAATCGGGGCTTTTAAGACCTTCGCGGAGCCTGAAAAGCTCAAGGAGGCCGTCCGCATATTCCCCGTATTCCTCAAAGTACTGGAGCAGAAATCCGTACACCGCTTCCAGCTTGTAGTCGAATAATTCTATCTCATTCTCTTTTAGTATCTCCTGGAGCTTTGTTTCTATTACATTTCTCGAGTCGAGGAGGGCCGCCAGTTCGCGCGGTCTTCGGGGTATTACGAGGGGCAGGTACAGTACGGCCGCCATGAGGACAAGCAGCCCCATGAGGCCGGTAAGCAGGTACATCCTGACCCTGACCGGGAGCGCGAGCAAGCCCCTGCTCACAAGGAAGTAAATGAGCGCAATTCCGCCGGAACCGGTAAGCGCGAGGATCCCCGTGGCCTTTTGAAAACGGGCTTTTCTCGCCGAGGTATAGTTGTCGAGCGCCACGTGTATGTCCCTGATCTCGCGGTAGGTTTCCTGGAGGCGCTTGAGGTTCTGTTTTTTCTGGTCGGTGAAGTCCCTGAACTGTGGAAACCTGCTTTCGATGGAGGCCTCACGGGCGGCTATTGTTTTTATCAGCTCATCCGAGTCCAGTAATTCCGCGCCTATGTCGTCGATTCGTTTTTCGACCGATCCAAGATTGTCGACCATCATGATGAGCTTGCCCGCGAGCATGTGCTCCACCCTGAGCGCAGCGATCCGGTTGTCGATACGGGCGATCTCGTTTTCCACCTGCCTGCGTTCCTTCAGGATTTTATCTCCCCGCGATTGCTGAATCTCGATTATGCGCGTTTTTTTCTCGATCTCCCTCAGTTCGGCTTCGGCATTGAGGAATTCATCGAGAAGCCGGTCCCCCGGCCTGCGCTCCGCCGTGGCACCATAGGCCGCACGGTAAATGCCGTAGAAGCCGGAGGCATCTTGCAGAAGCATGTACCGTACAATGTCGTAGGCAAGTGGCGGTGTTTCCGGGGCGTCGGTGGGCGATGCAATGAACGATATGGCGCTGAACGCGTCGGCGTTCAGGGAGGAGTACATGCCGCGCAGTGCGGGATCATTAACGGTCGACGTGAGCCGGTCGAAAAGCGCGCTTCGCACGGATTCCGGAGGCGTGGCGGGATCACCCCGGAACAACTCGGCCCCGGGCTTCCCGTCGCCGCCCAGTATGGAGAGGAGCCTGTCACTGTTGCGTATAAACGAATAATTGAACGACGTGGCCAGGTGAACTTCGAGATAGAAGTTCTCCCAGATTTCTTTCTTCAGCAGGGTTATCGGGTAAGCGCTCCCCCATACGAGTTCGATCATGGCGCGCGCGAGTACGCTCTTGCCCGAGCCGTTGCGCCCGTATACGATCGTCAGGCCCTCGTTGAATTCGAGAGTGCGGTTGTTGAAGAGCCCCGGCCTGGAGGCGACACATCGTTTTATACGCAATGCCAGTCCTCCGGTTTCCGGGAGCCCGGCGTTGCCGTCATCCGGAAGATAATGGAGGCAAGCACCTGGCGGTCGACATCGTCCGGCAGCTCGTTTCTTTCGATCATTTCCCTGAGACGTTCAAAAAACGCCCCGCGCAGGGAGTTTTCGCCGGTATATTCGTGGGCGAGGAGGGATAGTTTTGGTGAGGATTCATCGATAACATCAAGCCGCTCAAAGGCGCGCCCGCGTTCCAGTACGGTGTCGATGTCGAGGGGAAACCCCCGTTCCCCGGTCAGGACGACGGTCAGCGTGGTCCGCGGCGCCGCGTTTTGTTCTACAATATCCGCCAATTCGCGCGAGGATCTGACCTCGCCGCAGGGGATGGAAAGCCGTTTTACGGTGACGGTATTGACGGCGAGGCGTTTGACCTGGACTATTTCACTGTCTTCGATCATTATAGACAGAACGTACCGTTCACCTGTTTCGTCCGTCCCGACCGCTTCGGGGCTTCCAGGATACGCGCCGATGACCCTGTTGCGGGATTTGAATATTCTGAAGTTATGATTATGCCCAAGGGCATAGAAATCGAGATTGAGGGCGCGTAGATCGTCCTTGCCGAGGCTGGTGATTTCCGCGTTCGTCGTGGCATCTTCGTTGCAGAAATCCGCATGCAACAGGGCCATGTGAAATCCGCCGGCGTCTTTTCTTCTCAGGTTCCCGAGGCCCTGCCCCGAGCCCGCCGGGAGACCGTAGACCGTGACGGTCTCGCCGCCGCGCGTTATCGAATAACCGGCGTTGTCATCATCAGAGAAAATGTGGGTAAAGCAGTCGCGTGGAATGCGTCCGGGGGCCTCCAGCAGCGAGCGGTCGCACTCGCCCGGCGAGAACAGAACGGCCGTCCCTCGCTCACACAGCGCCGCAAGCTCCTGCGATGCCATGCCCACGACTGCGTCCATCGCCGCCGCGTTGCCGGAGTCCTGGAAAAGATCGCCGGCGATCATGAAAAGATCATGATCGGTCGCAAGCGCGCAGATTTTACGGAACGTGTTCATTCTTGCGGGGCCGGGGGCCGCGGCGGAGCGTTCGTCGATTCCAAGGTGGAGGTCGGATGTCAGGAGGATCCTCATAATCAACCATTCCCGGACGGTACGCCGGATTCGCCCGGGCGCGTCCCGTATTTTTTCTTTACATCATAGAAAGAATTTATTGAAATGTCCATACTTATTTTTTACCATATGCGTGATTTCAATCGGACATCGGTCCTGTCGCGTATTTCGAACCTTCGGTGAAGTCTTCCCCGCCGCCGGGGTTGTGCCGGTTGGTACGGCGGCCGTCGTCACGAAAATATTCCCGGAAAAACCACAATCGGTATGGGTAACATATTAATTGTCGATGATAACCCCGCTATTCTTAAATATATTGAGGATATCCTGGAGTCGAGCGGACATACCATCGTCAAATGCGCCGACGGAATGTCCGCGATCGATGCCGTTCACTCGGATTCATTCGACCTCGTGGTTTCCGACCTCGCGATGCCCGGCATGGACGGTTTTGAACTCGTATCGGAGATACGAGTGCTTTATCCCGATATCCCGATTGTCATTATAACCGGTGTCGGTGGCGTCGACGAGGCGGTTACGGCGATAAAAAAAGGCGCCAGCGATTTTGTGATCAAGCCGTTTCAGCCTCAGGAATTCAGGGTAAAGGTCGAACAGAACCTCGAGCACTACCGACTTAAAAAGGAGATCGAGCGGTTGAAGCGCGACCGTTCGGCCAGGGGAGGGGTCGCAATAGTGGGCGAGGGACCCGCCATGAAGAAGCTCAGGGCCACAATGAAGCAGGTGGCGAAATCGAATGCGCCGGTGATACTGTTCGGGGAGAGCGGAACGGGTAAAGAACTCGTTGCGCGGGCGATCCACGAGGAGAGCGAACGGAGGGAAAAACTCTTTCTGCCGGTTGATTGCAGCGCCCTGAGCGAGACGATCATTGAATCGGAACTTTTCGGGCACGTGCGCGGGGCCTTTACGGGCGCCGACAGGACGAAGAAAGGCCTCTTCGAGGAGGCGAACGGCGGCACGGTCTTCCTCGACGAGATCGGAAATCTGACCTGGCAGACCCAGAGCAAGCTTTTGCGCTTTCTACAGGAGCGCGAGATCAAGCCCGTCGGTTCGAGCAAGGTGATGAAGATAAATGTCCGCATCATCAGCGCGACGAACGTGAACCTGCGCAAGGAGATAGAAAACGGCACGTTCCGCGAGGACCTGTTTTACCGCCTGTCGGGAATAGAGCTCGTCGTACCGCCCCTTCGCGACCGCGTGGACGACATTCCGCACCTTGTCGATCACTTTATACGAAAGTACTCGCGCGAGCTTGGGAAAAAGATCGATTTTATCGAGGATGAGGCGCTGGAGATTCTCAAGCGGCGCCCGTGGAACGGAAACGTCCGTGAGCTCGAGCACCTCATCGAATACGCCCTGGTGCTGGAGAGCCGCAGCAGGATCGAGGCAAGTACGATCCTTCACATCCTTCCGGAGGGCAAGGAGGGGGCGTCCGTGCCGGCTTCGTTCGAGCCCGACCTGTCCCGGGCGGTCAGTTTCTTCGAGAAGGAGCATATTGAGCGCGTTATCGGCCTTGCCCGGAACAACAAGGCCAAGGCCGCGCGGCTTCTCGGCATCAGCCGCAGCGTACTCTACGAAAAGATGAAGAAGTATACTATAGAATAGGGCTGCTGAAACCTGAACAATCCGTTTCCGGCCACCGTGAGTCCGGCCCGAAACCATGATTTTCGATGAACGGACCGCCAATCCGCGCTATGCTGGTTTCTGGCTGATATCATGGTTTTTTTCGTATGGCCGGGGGAGTCCCGGCCATACGGAGGATAGTATAATATGGAGAGCGGGGTTGCAGGCGATGGCGCGGTATAAAATCGATGGCGCGAAATTTCAGAGCGTCGAAGAGCTCAAGGAGGGCCTGTGGCCCCTTTACGAGGGAAAGATGACGCGAGAAGAGTTCGAAAAATACGTTGAGGAGAGGATGGAGGTCGTGGAGTAGGATCCTTACGCGAAAAGACGCATCACCGCCTCGGTGAAGCCTTCGGGCCCTATTCCCTCCGTTATCATCGCGTCAATTTCCGCACCGACAACGCTTCCATCCGGCTTCCTTACCAGCACCGGACGCTCTACGGCATGGAGCATCGGCAGGTCGTTTTCGCTGTCGCCAATCCCGGTCGTCACGATCTCCGCTTCTCCCGCCGCCGGCCTGAATGTCTCACAAATTCTCCGAACCGCGCGGCCTTTATCGACTCCGGCGGCGCCGAAATGATAGAACCTCCCGCCGCGGGTGACACCGAGGCCGTCCTTGGCGAGGGCCATGTTCGCCGCGTGCAGATCGATCGCGGAGCCGTCAGTCGTAATAAACGGGATGGTGAAGGAGCGCTCACGGGCAAGGGCGGCGGCGGCGCGGTCGAGCTTCGTCCGTTCGGCGATCTCCTCGATGCTCATGTCGGAGAAAAGCCGTACGCTTTTACCGGTCGCCTCCGCAAGCAGACATATGCGCGCGGCCAGGTCGTTCACTCCCATTCCGTATGCTTCCAGGCGCGGGGGTTCGCCCGGCCTTACGGGAAAAACTATCCCGCCGCCGTTCTCGCAAACAAAAGGCCCGTCGAGCCCGAGTTCGTGATGCAGGATTTCCATTTCGGCAGCGGTTTTACTCGAAACCAGTATGAGCGGTATGCCGATTTCCCTCAGTAACCGTATACCCGGCAGTGATTGTTCGTAACCGTAATCGTTGTGGTCGAGGAGGGTGCCGTCCAGATCGGTGAACACGATGTGAAAGGCGGGCCTATTCATGGGCCTCGTCGCGTATCAGGATGAACTCCACGCGCCGGTTTCGGCGCCGGTTTTCGGGGCCGGTATTCGGTAAAAAGGCGGCTGTTTCTCCCATGCCTCTGAAGCTCAGCCGCTCGCGGGCAATGCCCCTCGTTATCAGATAGTCCATTACCGCTTTTGCCCGTTCCTCGGAAAGCCGCAGGTTGTACTCCTCTTCGCCGATATCATCGGTGTGGCCTTCGATCCGAATGCCGTAGGCCCGGTAGCGGTTCAGGATGTCCGCTACACGCCCGAGTATGGGAAAGGCCCTTTCGGTGAGGCCGGCGCTGTTGAATGCGAACTCGATATTACTGATTCGTATCTTAAGGCCCCGCTCGGTAACCATCACCAGTATGTCGATCGGGAGCCGCAACCTCCCGCTTCTGGCGTGGTTTCCGGCGATATCCACCGCATCCATCTCGATGTAGTAATCCGCGGCCGATTCGACAACCTCTCCGGTTACGCTCAGGCCGTCCCATTTTATCTCGGGGGCCGGATCGGCATGCCCGCTGAACGATTTGAACAGATCTCCGGCGCTCGAATAAATCAAAATGGACCAGCGCGCTATTCCGAAGCCGTCCGAGGCAGAAGGGTACAGTGTAAGAATGTCATTCGCCCCGTCGCCATCGGGAGAAAAGAGCGAGGGCGAAAAACGCAGTGAAAGCTCCGGCGGGGTGCCGTCGAGAATAATCTCCTTCGGGTACGACGAAGGGGTATTACCGCTGTTGAATCGCGTGGCGAGGGTGTAATAATACGGTCCGTCAGGGAGCGCCTTTCCCGCGGCGTCGGTGCCGTTCCACTGGACGAGGCGGTCGAGCGCGGAGCCGCCTGAAAATTCGCGAACGATTTTGCGGTCGGCATTCTCGATGGTGAGTTTCCACGCCTCCAGGCCCGAGATAGATGAAAGAGAAAGCATCAACGTGAGCTCCCGGTGCAGCGCCGGCGAGAAATAACGCCGTGAGGCCGTGGCATCGGCGGTCTCGTAGCGCCGCGTGAGGGTGATCTCGCCGATCGATTTCATGGCGCTGTTCCCGGCCCTGTCCGTGCACTCTATAAAATAGGAGTAAAGCCCTTCGGGGGCCTCCCCGCCGTCGTCGGTTTTGCCGTCCCAGACGACTTTGCGTGGAACCTCGGTGCCGTTCCACCGAAAATATTTTACCGGAGTTCCGGCGGCGTCCCTGAATCCCGCCGTCCACTCATCATCCGGGGCGGTGACGACCTGCTGCCCTATTGTCAGGGTATCCTTTTTGCGGTCGTTGTTCGGCGAGAACAGCAGGTCCTCGACCGTAAGCTCCACCGATGGCGAAGTAATGTCGACGTGCACGACCCCGGTACGCGCCGCCGAGATGTTGTCGCGCTCGTCCCATACAATAAATGAATACCGATAGCGTCCGTCGGGAACCAGTCGCCCCCTTGCGTCGGTGCCGTCCCAGAGCACCGATTCGGGCACGACGGTCGATTCCTTCCTCAACGCTATCTTTTTGATAAATGAGTATGGCGTCAGTCTCTCTACCATGTCCCGGTCGGAAAGCCGGTACTCCCGGACAACACCGCCGTCGGGGTCCAATATCTGCAGGCGCCATCCACTGATCCGGCTGGCGTCGCGGACGGTGGTCTTAAAGATAACATAGTCCCGCTTTCCGTCGTAGTTCGGGGAGATGTGCGTCTCGGCGGGCGCGATAGTGATAAAAGGAGGGTCGCGGTCCAGCGCGCCGTAATTCATGGTGAGACCGAGGAAATGCGAAAGGCCCTCGCTTCGATGATAGCCGAGGGAGTAGTCGAGCCGGGCGTCAAATTCGCTGCGGGATATCCGCCATCCCGCGCCGAGGCTTAGCGCGTTATGCCCGTATGCGCCGGGCACGGTGCACCCCGCCCGCAGCGCGTAAGTGTCAAAAAGCCGCGATTCCAGCCCGAATTTAACCGGGTAGCCGCCGGCCTTTGCATCCGCGGCGATTTCGTTGAGAAATACGATGCTGTGGCGCGTCCCCCGATAGAAGGTGAAGTCGTACCCCGCGGAGGCCGTGTCGATGTCCGAGGTTTTTTTTTCGCTGCCCAGGGTGATGCCCGCCCTGCCGGCGAGGCCGAATGAAGGATCGAAAATACCGAACCCTTTGCCGAGGGCGAACGAAAATCCAGTCGCATACCTGGCCCCGAGGCCGGCGCCGATGAAATGACCGGGGCCGTCCGGGGTGGTTCCGTGGAGCACGTCGAGGGCGGCCCCGAACGAAAGGCGGTCGGTGAATTCCTTTGCCCCGCCGATCGACAGGTAGCGTGCCGTGCGCAGCGCCCCCGGTCGTGATGCCGTGGAGATCGAGTTAAACGATATTCCGAAAGCCCCGTATGATGAGGGGAAGGCCGCGGCGAATCCGGTGTTGTTGTAGTCTCCTCCGATGCTTCCATGCCCCAGGAACATTTCGATACGCTCTGCCGGCGCGATCTATGCGGGGTTCAGGAAGAACGAGTTAATACCGGTGTCCGAAACGCCGGTCCCGCCCCGACCGAGTGATGCCGCCGAGCCCCCGGGCAGCAGGATGAGCCTGCTGTTACGGGCATCGGCTGTCGCGGATGTCCACAGAAGAAGGATGATCGTCAGGGATGTGGCAAGTATTCGTGGTTTCATCATTGTTCGATATTTGCAACAATACGGGGCCCGGCGCCGGTTCGTCCAGCGGTTTTATCGACAGGTGCCGTTTTTCCGAGGAGTGCCGCCCGCAGCCGACCGGATGGTCGGATTTACCCCGGGCGGTCGACATATCAGGGTGGAATAGGCATGTCGAAAAAACCCACATTACCGCCTTTTTTTGATAAAAAAATAAAAAGCCTTCAAAATTTAATAAAAAAAATAATAAAATTAAAAAAAATAATTTGACTTA
This sequence comes from Spirochaetota bacterium, assembly GCA_025457965.1. Lineage (GTDB taxonomy): Bacteria > Spirochaetota > UBA4802 > UBA4802 > UBA5368 > MVZN01. Next base: position 41,049 of record JALOTJ010000004.1, read on the forward strand.
TGTTTTTCTCACTTTCTACTATCGTAAGGCTATTAGTGCAGTATCAAAACATCATTATTGGTTCAGTTTTGTCAGGCAAAATGAGTACAAATTTTTTTGAATTGTCAAACAGTGATATAATGTTCAGTGATGCCGGGTAAGAACCTGTTTGCGGGAGAGACAAGGGGATGAGCCAGGAAGGCAAAAAAACAAAGCTTGATGAAATCAAAAAGCTTTTTCCTGAAAAATTTCTTCCCGAGGAGAAGGTTTTCAGTCGCATCAACCGCGGAGACCGGATTTTTATCGGGACCGGCTGCGGCGAGCCGCAGTATCTGGTCAATGCCCTCGTCAACTATGCGGCGTCGTATCCCAAGGCATTTTTCGACGCGGAAGTGATTCACGTCTGGACCATGGGGGTTGCTCCCTACGCGGACGCGAAATTCAAGGCCAACTTCAGGCATAATTCCTTTTTCGTGGGCGATAATACGCGTGATGCCGTAAACACCGGCCTGGCGGATTATACTCCCATTTTCCTCTCGGAGGTCCCGGACCTCATACATCGTAAACTGGTCGAGATCGACGTGGCGCTTATTCAAACCTCGCCTCCCGATGATCACGGCTACCTGAGCCTTGGCATCAGCGTCGATATCGTAAAGGCGGCGGTCGAAAACGCGCACCTCGTAATCGCGCAGGTGAACTCGTCCATGCCCCGGGTCCATGGCGACGGTTTTCTCCATGTCGATGATATCGATTACATCATCCCGTACGACGAGCCGCTCCTGGAGTTCACCTCGGAGGTCCCCGACGACATCGCCGACCGCATAGGCGGACACGTTGCGAAGATCGTACAGGACGGTGATACCATCCAGGTCGGCTACGGCAGCATCCCCAACGCGGTGCTCTCCAATCTGAAAAACAAGAAACACCTCGGCGTTCATACGGAGCTTCTGTCCGACGGGATCGTCGAGCTCATCAGATGCGGTGCCGTCGATAATTCGAACAAGAGCATCGACCGCGGCAAGACGGTGGCCTCCTTCTGTATGGGGCATACCGACACGTATAAATTCATACACGACAATCCGGGCGTTGAGTTTCGTTCCATAGAGTATACCAACAATCCCATGACGATCGCCAGCATTAAAAACATGACGGCGATCAATGCGTCCCTGCAGATCGATCTGACCGGGCAGGCGACGGCCGAGTCCATCGGCAGGACGTTCTACAGCGGCATCGGCGGCCAGGCCGATTTCATGCGCGGTGCCGTGCTCGCTCCCGGCGGCAAGACCATCCTCACGATGCGCTCCACGTCGAACGATGGCGAGGTGTCGAGGATAGTCCCGTTCCTGAGCGAGGGCGCGGGTGTTACCCTGGGCCGGGGGGACGTCCATTACATCGTTACGGAATACGGTATCGCCTATCTGCACGGAAAGAACATCCGCGAGCGTGCCATGGACCTTATCGCCATCGCCCATCCCAGGTTCAGGCCGTGGCTGATCGAAGAGGCCAAAAAAGTGGGCCTCATCTACAAAGACCAGGCGTTCATCCCCGGTAAAAAGGGCGAGTATCCCGAAACACTTGAGGTATACCGGACCACCAAGGCGGGACTGAAGCTTCTGCTTCGGCCCGTGCGGATCAGCGACGAGCCGCTGCTCAAGGATTTTTTCTATTCGCTTTCCGACAGGAGCATTTACCGGCGCTTTATCTCCACGCGCAAGGATATGCATCACGAACGGCTGCAGGAATTCGTGATCATCGACTACACGCGGGAGATGCTGATCCTGGCCGTGGTCGAACAGCTCCAGAAAGACCGCGTCGTCGGGATCGCGCAGTACGGCAAGCAGGAATTCGCCCACACCGCCGAGGTCGCGGTTGTTATCAGCGATGACTTTCAGAACAAGGGTGTGGGCACGGAGCTTTTATCGTTTGTAACATATCTTGCAAAAAAAGAGGGCCTTTTGGGATTCACCGCGGAGGTGCTGGTGGAGAACAGGCCCATGCTCCATCTTTTCGAAAAGATGGGCTTCATTATAGAGAAGAGAAGTGGCGCGGGAGTATACGAGTTAAAGATGCAATTCAGAGGAGAAACGCTATGAAGGAAGAATCAAACATGAATCTGTTGTTCGAGCCCAGGTCGATCGCCGTCGTGGGCGCGTCGTCCAAGCCGGGGAAAATCGGTTTCAGCGTGGTCCGCAACCTCAAGCAGGGCGGATTCAAGGGAAAGATATATCCCATCAACCCGCAGGGCGGAGAGATCCTCGGCGAGCAGGTGTATAACAGCGTCAAGGACATCCCCGGAGAGGTGGATGTCGCTTCGATCATCGTCCCGGCGAAACTCGCCTTCGAGGCCGTGAAGGAATGTGCCGACAAGGGCGTAAAGCACATCCAGATCATCACCTCGGGCTTCTCGGAAGTGGGCGAAGTCGAGCTCGAGCACAAGATCGTCGATTACGCGAAATCCAAGGGGTCCCGCATACTCGGTCCCAACATTTTCGGCGTGTTCTCGGCGACCTCCAATTTCAACTCGACCTTCTCCGCCACCGAAATAGCCCGCGGGCACGTGGCCATTCTTACCCAGTCCGGCGCGCTCGGTATCGCCATGATCGGAAAGACCGCGGTCAATAACATCGGTCTTTCGGCCATCGTCTCGATCGGAAACAAGGCCGACATCGACGAGGCCGATTGCCTCGAATATGTTGTCAAGAGCGAGCTGACCAAGGTCATTTTAATGTACGTGGAAGGCATCAAGGGCGGCGAGCGCTTTATCGAGGCCCTCGGGGCGGCGACCAGGGTGAAGCCGGTTGTCGTTCTCAAATCGGGCCGTTCGAAGCGGGGGGCCGCGGCCGCCGCTTCGCACACCGGTTCGCTCGCCGGCGCCGACGAGATAACCGACGCCATCCTGAAGCAGTGCGGCGCGCTTCGCGCGGAGAGCCTGCAGGAGGCCTTTAACTGGTGCAAGTTCCTTTCCAACGCCCCGGAGCCCAAAGGGAATCGCGGCGTCATCGTCACCAACGGCGGCGGTATCGGCGTAATGGCGACCGACGCGTGCGAGAAGTACGGTGTCGAGCTGTATGACGACCAGGCCGTTCTGAAAGATGTTTTCGCGCCGGCAACCCCGGAGTTCGGTTCGCTCAAGAATCCGATCGACATAACCGGCGGCGCGAACTCGGCGGCCTACGACCTCGCGCTTTCCGCCCCGGCCGTAAGCGACAAGATGGACGCCACGATGGCCCTTTACTGCGAAACGGCGACCTTCGATTCCGAGAACCTGGCGCCGATGATCCGCAACACCTACAAGAAGCACATGGATACCGGCACGCCGGTCGTTTACGCAATCGTGGGCGGATCGGCCGTTGAGAACGCCATTGTTACGCTGAGCAATGAGAACGTTCCCGTTTTCGCCGACCCGTACGACGCCATCTCGTGCATGGGCGCGCTGTATCGCCATCACGACTTCAACAAGAGCCGCGACGATTCGGTCAACGAGTCCAAGATCGACCTTGCCGCGATCGAAAAGGTGATAGACAAAGCGCTTGCCGACGGACGCACCTTCCTTCTCGCCAACGAAGGTCAGGACGTCATGAGGGCGGCGGGCATCATGATCCCCGGCGCGGCTATCGCGAAATCGATCGACGACGCGGTCAAGTGCGCCGAAAAAATCGGTTACCCGGTTGTCATGAAAGTCGTTTCCCGCGACATCCTCCACAAGAGCGACGCGGGAGGAGTCGCGCTCAATATCGAGAACAAGGACGAGGTGGTGGACGCCTATGAAGCGATCATGCGCAACTGCAAGGCCTACAAGGCCGACGCGGTGATCGACGGCATCGAGGTCTGCGAGATGGTGAAGAAGGGAACCGAGATCATCATCGGCGCCCGCAAGGACCCGCAGATGGGTCCCATCGTCATGGCCGGCATGGGCGGTATCTATGTTGAAGTCATGAAGGATGTCGCCTTCCGTTCGGCGGCCCTTAACAGGGGCGAGGCCCTGAAGATGATAGCGGAGACAAGGTCGTACGCGCTGCTGCTGGGCGCGCGCGGCGAGGACCAGAAGGACATCGACGTGGTCATCGACTCGGTCATCAAGGCGTCGACGATCATCCGGAAGGTCTCGAGGATATCCGATATCGAGATCAACCCGATCGTTGTTTACGAGAAGGGCAAGGGAGTAAAGGCGGTCGATGTTCGTATTCTGATTACGAAGTAAGATGATTTGATGATCGGCATACCGGGCCGCACGGTATGCCGACAGCCCTTCTTCCGCGGCAGGAGGAAGGGCTGTTATCAGACCGGCGAAGATGGAGTGTCGCGGCCGGTTGCGGGTATTGCCGTTAGGGAGGCGTAAAAGCTTGACATATTCTATTTTGATGATAATATTGATTTATCGAAATTATTTTGAATTTAACGTACAGAAAAGGGGTGGTCTATGGACAAGTTAGTGATTTCATCGTCAAGGGAGAGCGCCGGCAAGACCAGCATAATAGTGGGCCTGGCGAAGGCCATGGGCAAGACCTACGGGTACATCAAACCTTTTGGTGATCGGCTGCTGTACCGTAAAAAGAGGTTGTGGGACTACGATGCCGCCCTTGTGACGCAGGTGCTCGGCCTTCATGAGAGCCCGGAGGATATTACCATCGGTTTCGAGCATTCCAAGCTGCGCTACATGTACGATGAAGTGCGCATCGGGGAGAAGGTAAAGGAACTTGTCGCCAACACCAGCAAGAACAAGGACCTTCTTTTCGTGGAAGGCGGTAAAGACCTCTCGTACGGGGTTTCGGTGCACCTGGACGCGGTGTCGCTCGCGCAGAACATCGGCGGGAAACTGATCGTCGTGGTGAGCGGGAACGATGATTCGATCGTCGACGACATCATGTTTATCAAGAATTATGTCGGCCTGGGCAAGGTCGATTTCCGCGGGGTCATCATCAACAAGGTGCACGATATCGAGGACTTCATTGCGACCTATCTGCCCGCCATAGAGAAGACCGGTGTCAAAGTGCTGGGTATCGTTCCGATGCAGCCTGATTTAAAGAACTTCACCGTCGGCTATCTTTCGGAGTGCCTGTTCGCGAAGGTGATCGCGGGAGAGGGCGGCTTGAACAATGTCGTTAAGACCATCTTCGTCGGTGCCATGTCGACTAACGAAGCGATGCGCAATCCGCTTTTTAACAAGGAAAACCGCCTTGTGGTTACCAGCGGAGACCGCAGTGATATGGTGCTGGCCGCGCTCGACAAGAGCACCATCGGGATACTGCTCACCAATAACATCCTGCCGCCTTCGAATATTATCTCGAAGGCGTCCGAGATGAACATACCCCTGCTTCTGGTGCCCTCCGATACCTACCAGGTGGCGCGGCAGATCGATGCGATGGAGCCGCTTTTAACCAGGGACAATACCGAAAACATCAATCTTCTCACGGAGCTTATAAGGAAAAACGTTAAGATCAAGGAAATCTGATGGATCGTTTCCGGGGTCGAGGGTCCAGGAAAATTTTTTGATGAGCGCCGTTAAAAGGCGGGACACGAAGTCCCGCCTTTTCCATGTGCGCCCGGGAGTATTTCCGTTTGCTGTTCAATTGTGCATATTTGTTTTTTATGTATATGAATGGTAAAATCCTATTATTTAAAAAAAACTAGAAATAAATGCTTTACAGGGATTTTGATCGCCGTTATATTATAACGATAAGCGCCTCCGGGAGTGTGCGCGATAAACGCTCCATGGGGCTGTAATGTTCAGGTACTATTGCGCGCGAAATTACTATAGATAAACTCACGCAGGAGGGGCCGATGGACAGATTAGTAATTGCTTCAACAAGGAGAAGCGCGGGGAAGACCAGCATAGTCGTGGGCCTGGCCAAGGCTCTCGGTAAAAAATACGGGTACATCAAACCGCTGGGCGACCGGCTGGTATATCGTAAGAAACGCTCGTGGGACTACGACGCGGGGCTTGTAACGTACATCCTCGACGCCAGGGACAATCCCGAGGACGTGACGATCGGATTCGAGCATTCCAAGCTGAGATACATGTACAGCGGTGATACCATAAAGGGCAAGCTCGACGACATGGTGAGCAAGGCCTCCACCGGGAGGGACCTGCTTTTTATCGAGGGCGGGCGCGATTTACAGTACGGCGTGTCGGTGTATCTCGATGCGATATCCCTGGCAAAAAATCTGAAGGCGAAGCTCCTGCTCGTGGCCAGCGGCAATGAGGACGCCGTCATCGACGATATTACGTTCGTCAAGAAAAGCGTTGATATGGCTGGAGTCGATTTTCGGGGCGTGATCGTGAACAAGGTGCATGATATCGACGATTTCAACAGCACATACCTGAAAAGCATCACCGACCTTGGCGTGAAGGTTCTCGGCGTAATCCCCTACGAGAGCGAGCTAACGGGGTTCACCATGGATTATCTTTCGGAATACCTGTTCGCGAAGGTGATCAGCGGCGAGCGCGGGCTTGCTAATTTCGTGAGAAACATCTTCGTCGGCGCGATGTCAACGAACGAGGCGATGCGCAATCCGCTCTTCAACCGCGAGAACAAGCTCATCGTAACCACGGGTGACCGCGGCGACATGATCATCACCGCGCTCGAAACGAAGACCTCCGGGGTGCTGCTGACGAACAATCTGCTGCCTCCGTCGAATATCATCGCGAAGGCGTCGGAACTCAACATCCCGCTGCTCCTCGTTTCAGACGATATCTATAACGTCGCGCGGCAGATCGACGCCATGGAGCCGCTGCTGACACGGGACAACACGGCGAACATAAATCTGATCGCCGAACTTATCAAGAAGAACGTGAAGTTAAAAGAAATATGACCGATTAAATCCCGGGGCGCGCAGTCGTGCGTCCCGGGGCGATAATTACCGTAACTCGCCGAGCTTCAGTATCACTTCTTCCACATGCCCCGGCACTTTCACCTTCCGCCACACGTGACCGATATTGCCGTTGGGATCGATAAGAAAAGTGCTTCGCAGTATGCCCGCGACCTCTTTCCCGTACATCGTCTTTTTCCCCCAGGCCCCGTAGAGCTTGGCGACCTCCCGCTGCGAGTCGCTGAGGAGTGTCAGATCGAGGGCGTGTTTGTCGCTGAACCGGCAGTGGCTTTCGGGCGAATCGGGGCTTATGCCGAGCACGACCGCTCCCATGCGCGTCAGATCCCGGATGCGTGCGGTGAAATCAAGCGCTTCCATCGTGCAGGCGCTCGTGTTGTCTTTCGGGTAGAAATACAGTACTATCCATTTCCCCCTGTAGTCGCCAAGACTGGTCTCCGTGCCGTCCTTGTCGGGGAGGCGGAAATCGGGCGCTCGTTCGCCGGGGGAGGGGCAACTGCTGTCGTTACTCATGGATCACCTCGTTTCAATGGATTGGGACGGCCTTAACGTGGTGCCGGTTTATTGATCGATTGTATTGCGGGATTTCATCCGGCGGATGCATAGCGGGTTTTTATGAAATACGCGAAATTCTCGGCCGCTCCTTCCGGAAGCGGCGGCCCGGATTGACGCGTGATGACCGATGGGATGCTCTCGCAGGATGCCATGGTGATTTCCGCGCAATTATCCATGATGAAGGTCCCGGTGTCGGATAAAACCAGTACGGGACGCGGCAGTACATCAACCTGGTACGTTTTTTTCATGAGGATGCCCAGGAAATGGCAGGTGCGCCAGAGCAAGGCCACCTCCTTTTCAAGGGAATGGTCGCCGACCCGTGGGATTCCATTTTCACACGCCGTTGCACCCGTCCCTTCAATTTTTGACAGCAGGTATACTCCCCGGCGGGAAATCACCAGGTACTCGATGTGGAACAATTCCACCGTGGTATTCGCCAGTACCAGGTGTGTATCATCAAGCCGCCGGAGCGATTCAATCACGCGCCGGTCCAGCTCGCGCAGGCGTTCATAGCCCTGCCTGTCGAAGATTCGCTTCCATGCGTACGGATCCATTTTTAAATATATAAAGGCGATCAGGAGGCATAAAACGACCGCGAGCGTCATGGTTGAAAAAGCCGTCCACCTTGTCGTCGAGAACAGGAAGACGAGCAGCACCACCAGCGCGCCGGAAAGGGAGAGTATGACAAGCCGTTTCGCACCGGCATTGGCGCTTTCGCCCATCATTTTTCCTTCGATATATGCCATTGACCTGATTCTCAGCTTTGTCGTTTACTAAGCCGTTTCCGGTGTTCGTGTCTGACCCATTGATTTTCAGTATGTACGCTTTTTGTGCTGTCCGATTATGTCATGTGTTTTCATTCCGTCCACCAATAAAAGTAGCGAATGCCGCGGCGCAGGCCTCCGCGGCATTCGATGATCAGGTAAGAGGCCGGGCGGAATCGTTTGCATGAAGCCGGGAGTATCGCCTCTTCATGCGGCTTCCCCCCGGTTGATCGATCAATGCGATTTCTCCATGGTCTCCTTCACTTCCCTGGCGATGCATTCGGGGGAATCGCACGGGAATACCGGTTCTTCCTTCTCATATGCCTTCTTCCAGTTTTTACTGATGTATACGAGCGCGGTGAGTATCAACGCGGCCGAGAGCCCCCACGAGGCGCCGCGGACCGCGAGGATTGCCCCTGCGACGCCCGCGATCCCCAGGTCGTTGAAGGCACGTGACTTGAGCACGCCCACGCGTACGCTCACGTAACCCTGTATCAGCATAGTGGAGGCCAGCCCGACGCCGAGTATCGGCTTAACCGTGGAGACGATGGGGGCGAAGAAATAACCGGCGAAGGTGCCCCAGCGGAATGAGCCCGCGCCGCTGTTCACCGATTCCATGGCCCTGGGGCCGTGCTTGTATCGTTCACATACCACCACCTGCATGGCGGCCCAGAGGGGACCGCACATCGAGATATCTGGACCCGCTATGCTCATTACGAGGTTGCGTCCGCCGAAGATGATATGGGACCTGTTGGGGTTGTAGTTGACGTTCTCATCCGGACGGTATTTCTGAGCGTCGTCAAGCAGCGCCTGGCTCTGGATGACGTCTCCGAACACGACGATGTACGCGCTTATCACCATCGGTATGCCCGAGAGGAACATTTCCAGCGGTGGAAAGGGTATGGAGCCCAGTATCGTGAAATCCCTCCATAGTGTCGAGAAATCAGGGGAGGTGAAAATGTTGCCGTCATAGGTCGGCCAGGGGATTTCGCCAAACAGCGGTCCCAGGATGACGGCGAGCGCGAGCGCGGGCATCATGCCGAGGTTCCCGAGATAGTAGGCCCATCGGTGTTTACGGCGAAAGGACTTGAAGCTTTCGGAGAAAATGAGGTAGAAGGCCAGCCCCACACAGACACTGATCGTAATCGGGCTGGTGCTGAAGCTCCGTATACCCTGTTTCGCGGGATCGAAGATGAGCATCACGGCGGCAAATCCCGCGCCTATAAGGATGGCCGACTGCACCGCGTTCGGTATGAGGGCGATGAACCGCCGGGCGAGGCCTGTGAGGCCAAGCACGATGCAGAAGACGCCGAATGTCATCTCGAAGGCGATGAGGGCTTGCATTCGCTCGACTCCCATGGGGAAGGTCTCGCAGTAGGCGATCAGGAGCGGTATGGCCGGAGTCACCCAGCCAGGTACAACGGGATCACCGAAGGTGACATGCGCCAGGTACAACGCCCCGTTAAGAATGACGATGGCCAGTGCGACCTCGAAGGACATGCCGAGCTTGGCGGTGAGCACCGTGATGATAGAGAGGCATACGGTGCACATCAGAAGACCCTGCGCAAAATCGGCCCATTCGAATCGATAATGAATAAACGGCACTCTCAGCATCAGCGGGCCCAGGGGTATGCCGGGTTGGACCGCACCGAACTCTCTCTTGATGCTCATACTCAATCCTCCTCCTGTCTATTTATCATGTCTTTCAGGTCGTGTGAGTGAGACCGCTCCCCGGACATTTTTAATACGTGTTTTTCCGTTCATTAACGGAGCGCTTCTCAGCGGATATCACCGCCTTATTGTTTATACCTCTCTTGAAAACGTTTTGAGAGCCCTTCCCGAAAATCCGGATGTGCGATCGCGATCAGTGCCTCGGCCCTCTGTCTGACCGTCCTTCCGTACAGTTCGGCGATTCCATATTCGGTAACGATGAAATGAACGTCCGTACGGGGCGTGGTCACCGTTGCCCCCTCGTCTATAAGCGGCACTATTTTGGATATTTTTCCGCCCGAGGCGGTCGAGTGAAAGGCGAGGATTGACCGCCCTCCCCTGGACCATGCGGCGCCGCGAATGAAATCTCCCTGGCCGCCAGACCCGCTGAACTGTCGGTAGCCGATGGTGTCGGAAACGGCCTGCCCGAGAAGGTCGACCTGCAGCGCCGAATTGATTGAAACCATGTTGTCGTTTCGCGCTATGATGGCGGGATTATTGGTGTAGTCGACGGGATACATTTCCACCATGGGATTGTTGTTGACGAACCGGTAGAGCTTCTCGCTGCCCATGAAGAAGGTGGCGACCATCTTGCCGGGATGGTAGTTTTTACGGGCGCAGGTGATGACGCCGGAATTGACCAGGTCCACCACTCCATCCGAGAACATCTCGGTATGTATTCCGAGGTCCTTCTTGTGTTTCAGGAAACAGAGCACCGCGTCGGGTACGGCGCCGATGCCGAGCTGCAGGCAGTCGCCGTCGCGGATGAGCTCCGCGCAGAACTTTCCGATCTT
>JALOTJ010000055.1 GCA_025457965.1 Spirochaetota bacterium
GTTAATAATACCGGCGGGTATCAAGATACATTTACAATTACCTTAGGCTCAATGTGGCCATCCCAGGTAACTCCCAATGTAATAGGACCCATCTTCCCGGGCGGGTATCAAAAACCCAGGTGAGGTGGGCCGAATCATGGGTCATTGCGAAATTGCCGGTGGCGCGGTGAACAAGATAGTCCTTTACGTCGATCCATCGATGAACGCGCCGGAATATTTCGGGCTCGTTCTCGCGCACCCAGTGATACTTCCAGAGCGGGTCCTTGGCCGTACCCGCAAGCCCCCCGGTGACGATCAGCGACCGCAGTGTCTTGTACGCGTTCCATTTATCGATCTTCAACAGGCCGTTATAAAGGTAGCGCTCCATCTGCGGGGTCGCACGTCCGTCGAGATAGACCATTGGATTTCGAAGCGCCGTACCGTTTTCATCGACCATCACCGATCCCTGGAGCTGGCAGCAAAAGGCCATTCCCTTTAACTGTGCCGGCCTGATGCCGGATCGTTCCATGATGGTGCGGGTCGCCGTACATACGGCGTTCCACCAGTCGTCAGCCCGCTCCTCGGCGCCGCCGTCAGGGGTTGTTATTAGTGAGTATTCAACGAGGCTTGAGTCAATAAGTTCAATCGCGTCGCCAAGACGGTAAATGCAGGACTTGTTGCCGGTCGTGCCGAGATCGTGCGCAAGGATATACAGGCCGTTTTCTTTCACCATGCCGTCCCCGGAGCGGCCTTATGCTTCCCCGGCGGCTCCTGTTTCTTGGTGTGGACCCGGCCCGACATCAGGACGGCCCGTCCACCGTCAACGACAACTGTCTGTCGGTTTTATACCAGGGATTTCGTTTTTTGTCTCGTCAATTTCAGAGAAATCAGAAATTGAAAAGGCGAATATTTACCTCTCGTTTACAAGCCTCTCCCGGTAATCGGTCGGAGTGGTTTTCATTACCTTGAAAAACGCACGGTTAAACGTCGCGATGCTCTCGAAGCCGGCCGAAAAGGCGATCTGAACAATGCTCTCATCACCGTTCCTCAAATCGGCCGCGACTTTCCCTATACGGAGCTCGTTGATATACTCGCTGATTTTTTTGCCGGTGTACAGCCTGAAGAACCTGCCGAGACTGTCGGGATGCATGCTAAGCGAAGCGGCAAGTCCCTCGCGCGAGATGTCGGACGTGAAATTTTCTGCGATATACACCAGTGCCCTTTTAATCTTCTCCTCGACAACGGGGGTGATGATCGTCTTTCGCACCGGACGAATGGTTTCCTTTACCGTCAGGTAGAGGAGCGCGTTTTCGACGGCGATGGATGTGGCCTCGAGGAAAGCCCTGAGCAAATACACATCGTTTTCCTCGAAATCCCCGCCATCTTTTACCTTTCGAAGATACATGACCCCGATGCACCCCCCCCTTCCCCGGATCGGGATATACTTCTCGTGTCCGTGAGGACCGGGGGATTTTGCATCCTTTCCCGTTTCATTGTTTTCTCTCTTCGCCGCCTCACGCACCAGCCGCTCAGATACCTTGAGCGATTCTCCGGGCGAACGGAACTCGGCGAGTATGGCCGGCGCGCCCTTTTCAACGGCCAGATATAAACGCCCCGCAACGGAACCGGATATCTCCACCGCCCTCTCAACTATCCGCCGCAGTAGCTCGTCGGGATTGGAGAGAACGGTTATATCCCTGCTCATGGCGGCTATTCCCCGGCTACCTCCTTCTACAAGGCGCTTCATGGTGCCTGTTCCACGTACGGTCCGTTGAGAGGGTGAAAGATCGGCCAGAGTCTGAGCGCAAAGTTTCATTCCAACATCCCTGAAAAAGATGTCGATCGTTTTTTCCCCCACCCTTTTTTCCAGCGTGGCATTAAGCTCGCCGACCTCGTTGTGCAGATCAACAAAAGTATTGAGCAGGCCGTAGCTCATCGAGAGGATTATCAGCAAATAGGCGTACTCCAGAATATAAAGGCCGGAATAAACGGCCGCGCCCACCATCGCGTCGTTTATCGCGGAAAGAAAAAAGATCGCGAAGGCGATGAGTGTCGGACGTAGGTGCCGGCCACCCGTTCCCGAGAAGTGACGAATGAGCAGGACCATCAGGAAAACCGAAAGCGCGATCATCGAGGCGTACTGCAGCGTATACAGAGGGCCGGGGGTGGCTTCGAAATAGCTGACCCTTGCCAGGTCCGCGAATGAGACGTGTTTTATCGAGGGCCTGCCGGCGGAGAGCGTCAACATACCACGAATGGTCATCCCGGCGGTGAAAAGTATGAAAAACCATATCGTAGACAGGACAAACAGACGACGCGAATGATACCTGGTGAAATAATACACAAACCAGGCGATCGAAACGGAAAACAGGCAGAGGCTGGCGAACTGCAGACGCTGCCAGCTCATACCCTCGTCAACCGAGCGGGCCCCGTAGAGTCCCGCGCAAAACACGTCGTAGAGGCCGATGCTGAGGCAGGTGAGCGCGAAGAACAGATTTTCTTTCTGGTTTTTCAGGCGCACAAACATGACGAGATAATAAAGACCTACATAAAAACACACCGCCGCCATTAGCAAAACGGGTAAGGATACGGTATTCATCTCGCATCCACCGGCGGGGTGGGCCTAATACATCACCCGGTTATCGAGCTCGTTGGTATCATCGGGCTTGCGAGGAAAATGACTGGCAAGCTCCGCTCCGCATTTCTCTATCACCGAGGTGACGACAGCGCCCGCGCGCCCCTCACGTATTCCTGTCGCGAGCTCGGCTGAAAGATCCTCCCAGAATCCAGAATGTATTTTTGTATTAATTCCCCGATCCCCAAGTATCCATACCCTGTGTTCACGCAGCGAAATATAGATCAGAATGCCGGTTTCATCCCTGGTCCTGTACAAGCTTTTTTCGTAAAATGCCCGCACCGCCCCTTCTCGCACCGCCTCGGAAACCCTGGTCTTTGAAACGAAAAGGAGTTTTATCCCCGGAAATTTCAGAAAAATGTATTTCCAGACATAATAGAACAATGAGAGGAGCGGAATGAACGTCCAGACCGATACCATGGTCGCACTTGACGTCAGCAACTGGAGCACGAATCCGGACTCGCCGTCAGCCCAAAAACCTTCATGGAGCATGAGCGCCCTTATAAGCATTTCGGAAATAAGCGCGCTGAAAACGCCGAAAACCACCGCTCCGAGCATCGCTGCCTCACGATAAAAAGCGCTTTCGTCCGCCACCATCAGGACGATCTCGCCGGATGTTTTCGATTCGGCGGCATGCACCACCTCCTCGATCGCCCTGCGCTCTGATTCGCTGAAGAAGTTTTTCGCATTCCTGTTCATCGTCTCACCCCTCACCATCTGCCCGAGGCGCCGCCGCCTCCGAATCCGCCACCGCCACCGGAGAAGCCACCTCCGCCGAAACTGCCCGAGCCCCCACCGAATCCTCCAAAACCTCCGCCGGAAAAACCGCCCCCTGTTCCCCTGGGCATGGAGCTTACCATAAGACCGAAAAGAAATCCTACGACGGCGAGTATTCCACCCGCCACAAGGGAAATTCCGCCCACGAGTAAAAGCGCCCCGAGGGGCAGACCGATCGCCCCGGACACGCCGCCCAGTATCTTCGAAACGCCTCCAAGCGCGGAGGTTATAACGAAAAATGCCACCAGAAGCATAAAAACGGGGGATTCGCCTCTGCTTCTGCGTTCAGGCTTTGCCTCCTCGGGAGCGACGTACTCTCCCTTCACCGTCGCGACAATGGCGTTTACCCCCGCCAGTATGCCGCCGTCAAAGTCACCCTCCCTGAAACGCGGGACTATCTCATTGCGGATGATTCGACCCGCCATGAGGTCGGTGAGTTTACCTTCAAGCCCCCTGCCGACCTCGATGCGCACCGTTCGCTCCTCCAGCGCAACGATGAGTATCGCACCGTTGTCGAGCCCCTTACGGCCGACCTTCCACTTCTCCGCCACTTTAATGCCGAATTCCTCGATGGGTACTCCTTCGATGGATTTTATCGTAAGGACCGCCACCTGGGTGGAGTCGGACTGCTCGAGCCCAGCCAGCGATGACTCGATCCGGGATTCGGTTTCCGTCGATAGAACCCCGGCCAGATCATTTATCCTGCCCGCAAGAGGAGGCACCTCGACGGCTTGGACCGGTGCGCTAAGAACGAGCAGCGTAAGCGCAACAGCGGGTAATTGGACTCGTTTTATCCAGTTCATATCGGTCTATTGAAACTGCACTTTCGGCGCAGTCCTGGCGGCCTCCTCCGCCTTAAACGGTTCCTTGCGTTCGAGGTGAAGGAACAGTTTGTTGGTCAGCGAATTCGGAAAAATCCGAATGTTCGTGTTGAAATCCTGCACCGACTGATTATAGCGTACCCTGGCGACATTGATCCGGTTCTCAGTGCCTTCAAGCTGGTTCTGCAAATCGGTGAAATTCTGGTTGGCCTTGAGGTCCGGATAGCGCTCCATCACCACCATGAGGCGAGACAATGCGCTCGAAAGCTCACCCTGCGCCTGCTGGAACTTTGTAAAGGTCTGCGGATTATTAAGGAGGTCCTTGGACATCTGTATGGTTCCGACCTTGGCCCTCGCCTCGGTAACGGCGGTCAGTGTTTCCCTTTCGTGCTTCGCGTAGGCCTTAACCGTTTCAACAAGGTTCGGGACAAGGTCCATGCGCCGCTGATACGCCGCCTCAACATCTCCCCATGCCGCGAAAACCGCCTCTTCCTTGGCCTGCATTGTATTATAACCGCAGCCCGTGGCCGTTATCGCGATAAACGCTATCATTAAATACGAAAAAAGATCCTTCATGCCGCCTCCGGATAATTTAGAATAATGGTCAGGCAGTCGCTCGATATGAAAAGCTCATAGCCGTCTCTCCATCGATCGCACCGTATCGGGACATTCCCATGCGCGCAACATGCCTTCAGTATTAGTGTCACTTTTTACAACAGGTTACCCGATTATAATGATATCATCCGGAAGGGCACGGCAAGCATTTATTAGTGCATAGTAACCCTTTTCTCAAACTTCTTCGTGTACCTGCCGGCCTCCTGAAATAACCGCGTGGAGAACCGTACTCAGATCCTCCACCCTGTATGGCTTGACCACAACACCACTGAAACCGTATTCGCGGTAATTCGCCATAATTGGATCATTCGAATAACCGCTCGATACAATCGCCCTGATATCCGGATCGATCTCAATCAGGCGCTTAATGGTGACTTTTCCGCCGGCCCCCCCCTGTATAGTCAGATCCATTATGACCGCGTCGAACGGATTGCCTGACTGCAATGCACGACGGTACATTTCCACCGCCACATCCCCATTCATGGCGAAATCCGTATCATAGCCGAGCGCATCGAGCAGCCTGCCGGCGATATCGAGGATATGTTCCTCGTCGTCCATTATCAGCACCCTGCCCTTGCCCCGCATGATATCCTTGGTGCTCTGTTCCTTCCTCGTTTCGCGGCCGCTGACCGCAGGGAGATAAAACACGATTTCGGCGCCGCCACCGTGGCGGGAAACGGCGAAGATGAAACCACCGTGTTTGCGAACTATATTGAAGCTGCTCGCAAGACCCAGACCGGTGCCGTTTTCTTTGGTGGTAAAATACGGATCGAAAATCTTATTCAGGTTTTCATACGGTATCCCGCTGCCTTCATCCGCGATCGATATCATAACGTATGGGCCCGGATCGAGCGGCATGGCTTCCCCCGGAACAACTTCGCGGTTCTGAGCGCTTATCCTGATGTTTCCGCCGTCAGGCATGGCCTGAATGGCGTTGATCGATATATTGTTAATCACCTGGGCAATCTGGCCTTCATCTACCTCCACCATGGAGAGATCCTGCTGAATCGAAAATTCCCCCTGTACCTGTGAACCGGTAAGCACAAAGTTAACGGTTTCGAGCAGCAGCTTGCCAATGTCGATTACGTTCCGCACCGGCGCTCCTCCACGTGCGAACGTAAGCATCTGCTGTGTAAGGTCACGCGCACGATATGACGCCGCTTCGGCCTCTGAAAGGATCCGGTATATTCGCTCGCTTTTTGGTGCGATCATCTTGGCCAGTGATATATTGCCGAGTATCACGGTCAGCACATTGTTGAAGTCATGGGCGATTCCACCGGCGAGTACACCGAGGGATTCGATCCTGCTCGATTTGATGATCTCCTCCTCGAGCATCTGACGTTCGGTTATATCCCTGAACGCAACAACCATGCCGATCACCCTGTTCTGCCTGTCCGCGATGGGTGACGTACCGTATTCTATTACGCGTTCGCGTTCGTTCGCGATGCTGAGTTTCCCTTTGCCGGAGGATTCGCATTCACTGCTCCTCCGCATGAGAAGCGGGGCAAGCTGATCGAGCGCAGAGGTCGCCGGGTCGGCAAAACGCAATACCTCTCCCACCTTCAGACCTGAAGCTACGGACAGCGGCATTCCCATAATTTTCTCCGCCGCCCTGTTCATCAGCATCACCCTGCCTTCCAGGTCGGTGGTGATAACGCCGTCCCCTATGGAGCGAAGCGTTACCGAAAGACGCTCGCGCTCATCATCGAGACGCCTGTTAAGCTGTAACAGGTCATCCTGGCTGTGTATAAGCTCGTTTTTGACCGCATTTATCCGATCGGCCAGCCCGAGTGCAACAAGCATCACGAGCATCGCCGCGGAAAATTGAACGCCCCAGGTCGTGATTATATTATCGCTGATAAGTCCGAACCCGCGTAGATTATTGATTATCGCCGCCATAATAAGCATTCCGGTTCCGATCAGAAAAAACCTCGCCGGCCGAAATCCCTTTACGGCGGTCATCACGCCGCTGTAGATCAACAACAGAAGAACGACGGTATTAAGTGCAATAAACCATATGTCATTCGGAAGCGGAAGGTTCGCTATCTTAAAAACAATCCTCGCAATATAAAGTCCGGCAATCACACGCATGATCCGCTCGATTTTTGGAAGTAAATCACGAAGACAAAGATAATATCGAAAAAGCAATATCCCCGTCAGGTAGGTCATCGAAGAAAGCACCTGGAGCGAAATCGACTTCCACCATGTACTTTCCGGCCACAGGTACTGGAAGGCAAGACCGTCAAAATCGAGCATATACAGCGTGATAGCGGCGACGAAGGCCGAATTCAACAGGTATGCACTGTCTCTTATTGAAATCCACAGGAGCATACTGTATATCAGCATGGCAATCAATAGTCCGGTGAATGTCCAGTGGATTGGCAGTTCACGCGCGGCGAAACGGTCAAATGCCGCCGGACCCCATGCAAACAACAGCAGGCTGAGGGAGTTTATGCCGGGGTTTATCCGCAGGTGGTATCGTACGGTTCCCGCGGCCTGCGATATCGGAAACACAATATTCCTGTACCGAAACGGCCATTCATGCAAGGGAATGTCCTTACCGCTCGAGAGTGAACGAAATCCGCCGTACTCTGGATAGTAAAGGTCGATACGGCTAGTCCATGTCTGTGCAAGCTGAAGGTACCAGACGAT
The DNA here is from genome assembly GCA_025457965.1 of Spirochaetota bacterium. GTDB lineage: Bacteria > Spirochaetota > UBA4802 > UBA4802 > UBA5368 > MVZN01. The sequence goes on from JALOTJ010000055.1 coordinate 7,480, forward strand.
CCTGTCTGGAGAATCATTCCTTACCCTGAAACGTACCCAGTAAACCGATGAACTGTATCCGAGGTTGGGGGGATTCCCGGTTGCCGCCTTAAAATTAACCGAATGATTCGGGGAGATGACATCATCGATGCCCAGCAAAGCTTCAGGATCTTCCAGAATTTCGATAACGGTATGTAATTCCTGTCTTGTGGTTCTCTCGCTGATGCTGAGTGTTTCCGGAATTGGTTCGCCAGCGTACAGACAGGAAACGCCGTGTATAAAAAGACACAGAAGAACCGCTCCGCAGACAATACATGCCTGGAATCCATACAAAAGGGACTTGTTATATTCTGCGGGTGCCGGCAACATCATTCTAAATGCAATCTTAAAAATACAGTAAAGTCAAGGTGATTCGCAGTGGAAAAAATCGTCTGTATTATGCCTTCGTCCCGCCGCGTGACCACAGCCACACACCGATTAATCCGAATAATACCACTCCGGGCCACGCCCCGACAGGTTCGCGCAGAAGGTGGAGGACGCTCGATTTTCCCGCCAGCGCGACCGGTACGGCAAGGATGATCCCCATTATGGCCTCGCCCGTTATGAAGCCCGATGCGGCAAGAATCCCGGAGCTGTCATTCTCCGCATCCGGTTTTTTTAACCATCGAGAGAGCAGTGCTACCAGCCCTCCGAGCATTATCACAACGTCGAGTTCAAAAGGCAGATATAGCCCCACCGCCACCGCAAGTACCGGTGCACGGAATGAGGAGTTGATTTTCTTCAATACCAGGTCCGCGAGAATACATAAAAAGCCAATTGCGGCCCCCGTCGTGATGATATCCCAGGGCAGGTTTCCGCCGAATACCCCCTCGGCCACGCTCTGCATGAGCGTGGCCTGCGGGGCGGGAAGCGATTGTGGATGGAGCGCGCTCCTGGGGCCGAATCCGTAAGCGGCATTGAGAAGGTTCAGCACCGGTCCGATGACCAGGGCGGACGCGATCACGCCGGTTATCTGCATCAGCTGCAGCTTCCAGGGCGTGGATCCAAGCACATATCCCGCTTTTAAGTCCTGCATGTTGTCGCCAGCGATTGCGGCCGCGCAAGCCACTACCGCACCGATAAGCACCGCGGAAGCCGGCCCCGCGGCCGCTCCCGTGCCGGCCAGCGCGGCCAGAAGCAGGGCGGAACACAGTACCGTCGCCACCGTCACCCCGGAAATAGGGTTGTTCGAGCTTCCCACAAGTCCGGCCATATAGCCGCCCACGGCGGAAAATAGAAAGCCGGCAAAAACCATGAGCACTGACATGAAGGCCGTCAGCGATACAGAATGAATCTCCTTCAGGTAAATGATAAAAACAGGAACTACCATAATGGCGATTCCGAGGAGTACCCATTGGAGCGGGGTGTCTTTTTCAGTGCGCAATTTCACCGGGGTTGATCCGCTGTTTCTGAATGCCTTCCAGCTATCGGAAAATGCCGACATTATCGATTGACGAAGGCTGACCAGCGCCCATAGTCCACCGACGACCATTGCACCGACGCCCAGAAACCGGATTTTTGTGCTCCATATCTGATGGCCCATCTCATAAGCCGTTTCATCGGCGGGTATTCCATCGATTGCGATATACAGAGGTATGCCGATCCACCAGCTTATGGCCCCGCCGATGAATATGAGCACGGCGATGTTCATTCCAACGATGTATCCCACCGACAACAGCGCTGGAGAAAGATTGACGCCGAAGTAGACAAACACTTTACCGCCGGCGAGCGCGGCCGCTGCCGCCGTCTCCTTCCACAGGTTGAAACCGGAACCGGAAAGCTTGAACAGACCACCGGCAATCGAGGCCAGCGCGAGTTGCCTGACCGAGCCTCCTCCCCGCTCTCCCGTCTTCAGTACTTCGGCGGTTGCGAGCCCTTCGGGAAACGCGAGCTTTTGCTCAACGATAAGCGTGCGGCGCAGGGGGATGGTAAACAGCACCCCGAGGACGCCTCCCGCGGCCGCGATAAAGGTCGTCTCCCAGTAATTAAACGTTTTCCAATACCCCATAAGCACGAGCGCCGGCATTGTGAAGATCGCACCGCATGCGAGCGCCTCGCCGGCCGATGCGGCGGTCTGCACGGCGTTGTTTTCGAGGATGTTCGAGCGTTTGAAAAGGCCCAGCACCGCCATGGAGACCACGGCGGCCGGTATGGCCGCTGAAACGGTAAGACCCGCGAATAGACCGAGATATGAATTTGCGCCGGCGAGCACAACGGCGAGCACCACACCCAGGAGTACGCCTTTCAACGTTATTTCAGGGAGGGTCGTTTCGGGCGGGATGTGTGGTCCGGTATCTCCGTTAGGGCGCATCGGACCTCTTTAGCCGTATAATCGGAGTGTGTCAAGAAGATAATAGCCGTTGTTGCCATCGATCGCTTCACCAGGCACGTGCGTTACCGGGGAAACGGAGCTTCGTTGCGATAACTTCGGACAAATCAGAACTCGGCGGGGAAGAGAACCTTGAAGCAAGCCCCGTTTCCCGAGACTATTTCGAGCGTGCCCTTTATCTGCTGTACCAGCATATGTACCAGGCGAACCCCGAGGGTGCCCTGTTCCTTCGGATCGAAGCCATCCGGAAGCCCTTTCCCGTCGTCGGCGACTTGAAGAAGGAGTTTTTCGCCCTGGCTTCGAAGCGTTATCATAAGCGTTCCGCGCTCTTTACCTGAAAAGGCATGACGTATGCAGTTGGTAATAAGCTCATTAACGATCAGCCCGCATGAGACCGCTTTTTCGAGCGAGATATAAACAGACTCGAGCTTCATTTCGAGTTTTATTCCCGCGCGTTCACCGGCATGCGAGTGCAGGAGCATATTCGCCAGCACCTCTATATATTCGGCGAAGTCCACCCGCTCGAAGGTTTCAGATTTGTATATGCGCTCGTGGACCAGGGCCATCGAGTATATCCTGCTCTGGCAGTCCAGAAGCGCTATTTTCTGGTGCTCATCCTTTATGCCATCCATCTGCAGGTTAAGCAGGCTGGAGATAATCTGCATATTGTTTTTAACCCTGTGATGGATTTCTTTCAAAAGAATATCCTTTTCGATGAGTGATGCGTTCAGCTGGTCCCGTGCGCGTTTCTGCTCGGTGATATCGGTTATTATCCCCGTAATCCCCACGACTTCGCCGCCTTCGTAAACCGGCCTGCTCGATGTGCGAACATATACGGCCTTGCCATCCCTGTCCACAAGCCTGTATTCCAGCGGCTCGAATTGTCCATCAAGAGTGCGCGCCCGGCTTTCAAAAACGCCCGGAAGATCATCCGGGTGTATAAAATCGATGAAGTTCTTCCCCAGAATATCCTCGGCTATGTATTGTGATGATATTCTCTCGATGGAGGAGCTTATATAGGTGAAATTTCCATTTTTATCCAGTGAGAAAATAACATCGTTAAGGTTTTCAACGAGCCCGCGATATTTCTCTTCAGATTTTTCAAGCTCTTTCAGAAGACGGGCCCTTTCGTTTTGTATTTTCTTCAGGCTCTCCCCGAGTCCTCTCGAAAACAAAACAATCATCAGCGTGGCGCCGATCATAATCCCGCGAGAGGATAAGATCATTGTGGGAAGGAATCCATAGGACCAGAAGATGTGCACCAGTCCTCCGGCGAAAAAAATACCCCACCCGGCGTAATAGTAGCGCGCCGGAGTATACCCCCTGTAAGCGAACTGCACCGCCACGAAGATAAGTATCGCAATATTCAGAAAAGTCGCATAGATGGCTGAAAGCAACGCCGCCTGCAGTGGAAGGACGAATGCAAGCGCCATCCCGATGCAATCAATCAGGGCCAGACCCAAAAGCACACAATGGACCGCAGGGGCTGCCTTCCGTGTTTCGAGAAAACTGATGGAGTGAAGCACCGAGAACAGGAGGCATAAGAACATTGAAACCGCGAGGCTGTGATTCGCCCACCAGGGCATTGACGGCCAGAGGAATTGGTATGAGTAGCCGTCAAGTACCATTTGTAAAACGAGATATGATGCGATGAACATGGAAAAAGAAAGATAGCTCGTCTTCCGGATGGAAAAGTACATGTACAGGTTGTAGCAGGCCATGATAAAGATGAATGAATAAAAGAACCACAGAACGGGCAGATCCCTGTTCATCAGCGCGATAAATGAGTTCGGAGACCATGCCCTGAGATACAGATCCATCGTACCATCGGTCTTGAAGCGCAGGTAGTATGTCCGCACGCCAGGGTCTTCAACGAGCGAAAAAACGAAGGTCCTAAACTGGATTTCCCTGCTTTTGAATGCAAGCGTGTCCCCCGCCCTTCGGAGTGTAAAATCTCCGCTTTCCCCGGGAACATACAGCTCTACGCTGTCCATATGCGGGGTATCGAGCTCGAGTAACCACCTGACCGGCTCAGTACCGGGATTGATGGTCGTAAGGCGTGCCCAGAAGGCCGATCGTGTAAAACCGAAAGCCGGATACTCCCTGCCGTACGATCCAAACGATGCATCCATCTTCCCTGACCGTACTTCGTCGATCCCAAGACTTCCCGATGGGTCTTCCAATATTTCCAGGTACTGTCCAAGCCGCGAACCGTCAAGGGACGGATTTATCGTAAAGGGAGTTGCGGAAAACAGGTGTGATTGGCAGGAGAGAACGAGCAGTACCATGACAATGCAGATATACAAGCTTCTGGGCACCGCGGGCCTCCGGGAGCAGTATTGCAGTATTTATCGGCCTTATAGTCAGACTGTTTACTTAACAGTACATGTTCCCGTCTGATACGCCAGTATTTTAATTCATTTTTAACAAAAACTTTATACCTGGTTCCCGGTAATTTTAATTTTTAAATTGTGTTTTTCATCATCGTCGGAAAACCTGTAGCGGTAGTTATTCGCTGCGTACCTTATCTTTCGGAAATAATTAAACGGGGAGGCCCTCCGTTCATGAGTTTCTTTATCACGGTATCGATTATTCTTGCGGCAATCGCCTCGGGGGTACTCTTCTTTCTGCTTTATCTTTTTGTATTTTATCCGCGGGCGGGACTGAATCAGCTCCTCCCCGGGATAGGCGCTTCGGGCGATGGCTTCGCGATCAAAGAGGCGGACGGCATTCCCTACGTACTTTCCGGAGGCCTGCCCTTCCCGACCCACTTCGAACGCTCGAACCACCCGATTTCCGATCTCACCGGCGGCTGGCACATGCGATTCGACCCGGAAGACCGCGGAGGAACCGAAGGCTGGCCTGTAACGAAAGTCCCCGATGAAGGCTGGACCCCGGTAAAAATTCCATTCACGTTCAACAACGCAGCGGGCGCGCACACATCATACGACGGAACCGTATGGTTTCACCGACGATTCCGGACTTCTACTCCAGGGGCCTCGGGCTCTCTCGCACGCCTGCGCTTCGACGGTGTACTCCTGCGAAGCTCCATCTGGCTGAACGGCGTAAAACTCGGCGACCGCGAGGGCGGATATACTCCTTTTTTTTTCGACGTCAGTGACCTACTCGATTACAAAGCTGACAATCATCTCGTTGTCAGAACCGACAACCGCCTGACCTGGAACTCTCTTCCGCCCCGGATTTGGAAACACCATCATGCCGGGTGGCATACCTACGGCGGCATTTATCGGAGCGTATGCGTTGAGTTCATTCCCGACCAGTATATATTCAAGGCCGCGGCGACATCGGTGATCTCCGGCAAGGCGGCGAATCTCGGCCTGGACGTGCTGGTTCACAACGCGGGGGAAAGGCATGCGTTAACGCTTTGCTGTTCGGTTTACGGTCCCGACGGCAGGCGTATCGGAACCCAAAAAAAAGGACCCTTGACGCCGAAGGATACCATAAGCGCATACAGGTTCGCCTTCCCTATCAGTCATCCTTCACTCTGGACTCCCGAGCATCCGCGTCTGTACACCGTACGGCTCCTCCTCCGGCGTAAAGGGGCGCTGCAGGACCTCTCTTTTAAAACAGGCGTCCGTACCGCAGCGGTCGGAAACGGGTCCATCTTGCTGAACGGTTCCCCGGTATTTTTGAAAGGGATATGCAAACACGAGGACGATCCTGTTTTCGGGTCCACACAGAACAACACGATCATCGCACGCGACCTGGCGCTGATTAAAAAACTGAACGCCAATTATATCCGCCTTGCGCACTATCCGCACTGCGTTAAGGAGCTGTGCGAGGCCCGCGACCGCGGTTTTCTGCTGAGCGAGGAGATCGCCAATTACCAGACCGGCACCGGTTTCGCCGCCTGGTACGAGGAGAAACAGGGAATACTTCGCTTCCCGATCCGCATGTTCGGCATGCGACAGATGATGAACCGCTCCTTTCTACTCAATGCCCGGCGCGAAATTGCCGAGATGATAGAGCGCGACCGCAACAATCCCGCCATAATTCTCTGGAGCGTCGGCAACGAGACCTACACGCTGTTTAAGGACGGCGGAAAGGTATATGCCTGGCTGCGCGAGGTCGTGCGCGCACTGGACACCACCCGTCCGGTAACTATGGCCGAGCTGACCTACAATATCCCTTTTTTCGATAATAATCGAGGTGCGGCCGCGAGCATGGACGTCATTTCAGTCAACATGTACTGCGGCTGGTATTACGGCTCCACCGCCGACATCGGACCCCACCTCGATCGTTTGCACCGCCGTTTTCCGGAAAAGCCCGTCATTGTGTCCGAATTCGGTGCTGATGCGGCCCCGGGACGAAAAGAGGACGATGGGGTCTGGAAGGCCGAACGGGTCGGCTTCGGGAAGACCTACTCGGAAGAATATCAGGCGAGGGTGATCAGGGACTATTATAACGCGGCCAGGTCGCGCCCTTTTGTGGCCGGAATATCCCCCTGGGTTTTCTCGGATTTTTACTGTACCTGGTTTCCCAATAACCCGGTTCCGTTTTATAATCTGAAAGGCATCACTTCAGCGAAACGCGTCCCAAAAGCGTCCTTTCATCTGTTGCGAAAACTCTACGGCATTAGGTGATCGGTGTGGCCCGCGTCTTCGATTTCTGCCGGTTTCAGCTCGACATCTTCCCGGATTGGGAACGACAATTCAGGTCTGGAGGTCTCTGCGGGGAATACAGCTATAACATCGGCGCCCCTGCCGATTCCTACGGAACCACCGATATGCTCATCAGCCGTTACATCATGGGCGACCTTGATCTCACGGAAAAGAAAAAGGACGAATGGGCTTCGGTGATCAATCGCTTCCAACGGTCTGACGGCTGGTATTCAAGGACCCACACCTTCCATCACCGCGAACACACCACCGCGTACGCGGTGGCCGCGCTCCGGCTTATCGATCGCCGTCCGTCAGGGCCAATGTCCTGGTCCGCCAAAATCCTTGCGGACCGCCGCTCGATGGAGCGCTGGATCAATGGCATCAACTGGTCGATAATCTGGCCCGGGTCGCACATCGTTTCCGGCGTGCCCGCGGCCCTGGCCATGACCGGTGAGGGCAACGTCGATTTTTACGACTGGTACTTCGACTGGCTCGACCGCGCCGCCGACCCCGAATCCGGTTTCTGGTGCCGCGGGCTCGTTCACCGGCTGGGATTGATCCGCCGACCGACAAAACATGAAATGGGCGGCGCCTTTCATATGTATTATGTCTACGAGTATTTCGCAAGAAAATGGCGCTACCCCGAAAAGATCGTCGACCACACGCTTCGCCTCCAGCATTCGAACGGCCTCTGGGACTCGGACGTCACGTACTGTATAGATCTGGACGGCGTGTACTGCCTCACCCGCTCCAGTCGCAATGCCGGATCGTACCGGAAGGACGACGTATACCGCGCATGCGTCCGCTATCTCGAAACGGCGGAAAAGATCCTTAACGACCGTGAATTTTTTTTGAAGAGATATCGCAACTCGCACATACTGACCGGTGCGCTCGCCGCGGTCGCGGAATGCGGTTTGTTTTTCCCCGAACGAGTGAAAACCGCACGGCCATGGAGGCAGTCACTCGACACGGCGTGCTTCATATGAGCCCGGAATAGTCGCACCCTTATCAAGAGCGGCAAACTTGAGAACTGGCTTTTTACTTTATATATTTCTCGCATCAGTCACAGACTAAAATAAGGGGCCATAAAAATGAAATTCAATTATGGGAAGATCTTTATCCTCGGCTTCGGCTCGTTCGGCTTCAGCGCTATCTGGGTGATATACAACAGCTTTGTCCCCCTCTTCCTGCAGGAGCGTTTCCTTATGGCTCCCGCCATGATCGGTTTTTTCATGACGCTCGACAATATCGCAGCGCTTTTCATACAGCCGCCGATGGGGGCATGGTCCGACCGTGTTCGCACCCGCATCGGGCGCCGCATGCCGTTTATCATCCTGGGAATCCCGGTTGCGGCCACGGCGTTCCTTTTCGTACCCATGGCGCCGATACTTCCTCTTTTCGTCGCCTGCACGGTGACATTGATTCTCAGCATGGCTGTATGGCGCACGCCGGTGGTCGCGCTACTGGCCGACATTACCCCTTCCCCCAATCGCTCGCAGGCAAACGGAATCAGCAACTTCATGGGCGGCATAGGAGGAATCATCGCCGCCCTCGGCGGAGGGGCGCTGTTCGCCATGAACCAAGATTATCCGTTCTGGCTGGGTTCATGCCTTGTGGTACTGGCCGGCATTATGCTCTTCGCCTTCATCCGCGAACCGAGGGAATACGAATCCAACTTCGAGGAAAAACCTTTGCTGTGGGCGAACCTCAGGCTCATCGTGCGCGACCGGGAACGGAGCGCCCTGCGTATTTTTCTCGCGCATTTCTTCTGGTTTATCGCCCTCAACGCCATCGAGGCCTTTTTTACCCTGTACGCCAAGAACCACCTCGGTTATCCCGGCGAGCACGGATCGCGCATCCTGGGGCAGTTCCTGCTCACGCTGGTGCTTTTCGCGCTTCCGGCCGGGGCCATCGGCGGTAAATTCGGACGAAAACGCTCCATCATGCTTGGCCTTTCGGTACTCATGGTGACACTGCTTGCAATCTATTTTCTGGACCGCGAGGTCCTGACCATCGTTTTGACCACGCTACCCGTGCTGGGTTCCGTCCCGGTCGTCGGCGGATTGCTCATGATTTGCGGCATCGCATGGATGATGGTTAATGTCAATTCCCTCCCCATGGTGGTGGACATGACCGATGACTTGCGGGCCGGCACTTATACCGGTATCTATTATTTGTTTATAACGGCAGCGGCGATAGCCGGGCCGAACATCAATGGATGGATCATCCAGCTTACCGGAGGCGATTACAGCTCGATCTACATCGCTTCTTCCGTCTTCATCTGCATGGCCTTTATCATGATGCTTGGTGTACGCAGGGGCGAAGCGCGACCGGGGCACTCGGTGATGGATCACGTTTAAACATGGTCTGAATTACCGGGTCAGGGTTAAGTCTGAGACGTTCACGGTTTAAATCGGGAAACAGAAATAATCCCTTGCGTTGAGATAGCAGATTCCCCGGATCATCCCGCCGACAAGATCCATGTCGCGCGGGATGAGGCCGTTTTCCATGTCCGTACCGATCATGTTGCACAGAACACGCCTGAAGTATTCGTGACGCGGAAACGACAGAAAGCTTCTCGAATCGGTCGTCATCCCGATGAACCGGGCCAGCAGTCCCATGTTCGAAAGGGAGTTTATCTGCGCTTCCATGCCGTGCTTCTGATCAAGGAACCACCATCCGCTTCCAAACTGCAGCTTGCCCGGGGTCGGGCCGCTCTGGAAGTTTCCGATCATCGTCGCGAATAATTCGTTGTCCGCCGGGTTAATGTTATAAATGACGGTCTTTGCGAGTCTTCCCTCTCGCTCAAGCCGGTCAAGAAACCGTGCGGTCGATCGGGCGTGCGAAAAATCACCGATAGAGTCATAACCGGCGTCCGCTCCCAGAGATTCAAACATTTTCGAATTGGTGTTACGGAGCACACCCAGGTGGAACTGCTGTGTCCAGCCTTTGTCACAGTCCATCAGCGCAAGCCGATGCAGAAGCGCCGACCGGTATTTCCCGCACTCATCGGTGGCAAGCGTCTTACCCGACAGTGCTTTTAAAAATATCCCTTCCACTTCCTTTTCATTCCAGTCATCCGCGGGAATGAATTCCAGCCCGTGATCCGAGAGTCTGCAGCCTGCTGAATGGAAAAATTCGTGTCTCGAGTCGAGAGCGTCCAGCAGGTCGTCGTATTTTTTAATTCTTATTCCGCTGATCGTTTCGAGCCGTTCGATCCATGGCCTGAAAATTGCCTGGTTATCCGCCGCGAGCGCCCGGTCGGGCCGCCATGCGGGAAGCATTGCAAATGGTGCCTTTCCAAGGGCATGCCAGGCGGTATGTTGCTCGAGCGAATCGACCGGGTCATCGGTGGTGCATACGATCCGCACGTTGAACTTCGCCACGATCGATCGTGCCCCGAATCCAGGAGAGGCCAGCCTTTCATTGCATTCGTCGAAAACGCGGTCGGCGTTCTCCCCGTCAAGAAGCGTGTCGCTTATTCCAAAAACGCGCACCAACTCCAGGTGGGTCCAGTGAAACAACGGGTTCCTTAGCGTAAACGGAACGGTGCGCGCCCATGCCCGGAATTTATCACGGTCGTCGGCGTCGCCGGTAATAAGCCGTTCATCGATTCCATTTGCCCTCATTGCCCGCCATTTGTAATGGTCGCCCTCGAGCCACGCTTCGGTAACGCTTCTGAAACGATGATCGTCATAAAGCAGGCCGGGGTTCAGATGGCAGTGATAGTCGATGATCGGCATCGCCGCGGCATGTTCGTGGAAGAGCCTTTTCGCGCTCTCCGACTGAAGCATGAAATCCTCGTGTATAAAGCGTTCCATTCGGCTCCTATTTCCCGAGCAGGGCGAGATGTTTTCCTATGTGGGCGACCAGCATGTCGCGATACAGGTCTTCTTCCTCATCGAGCGCCGACAGGAATTCCCGTCCCAGCGGATTTACGTTTCCGTCGGCTTCCCGATGCAGGATGAACCCGTACGTAATGTGCAGGATTTGACGCGCATTGTCATCGTCAAGATAAGCGGGAAGTTCGGCATCGGCGACCGTATCGAGGGATGCGATTGACAACGGGTCGGCAGAAACATGATAGTACTCCCTCGCCGCCGAATAGCTTTCGATCGCTTTAGCGTGAACTCTACGATATATCTCCGGGTACCTGC
>JALOTJ010000136.1 GCA_025457965.1 Spirochaetota bacterium
TATTCGCCGCGCAGTACATTGCGGCGGTCCTCGTGGTCGGCGCTCTTTCGGGGTGTGCGGCGCTGATGGAGCGCGGCCCGGATCTCCTTCATCTGCTTCCGCGGGAGTCGGACCTGCCGGGTTGGAAAATCGAGCTTACTCCACGGCGCTACGACGCGACGAACATCGCTCTCCTTGCCGATGAGGAATCGGCGCTCTTTCGGGAATACGGCGGTGAAAGTCTCGCGACCTCGTCTTACAGAACCATAGAAGAACCCCGCGGCCTGGTGACAATCGAAATATACCGGATGCGCTCTACCATCGATGCGTTCGGAATCTTCGGCCGAAAGGTCGGAAAAGCGATGAAAATGCCCGCGCCTTCGGTAATGTGCGACGATATCGCCGTAATCCGGAACGGGCTTCTGCTTCGCCAGGGGCTCCATTTCATCGCACTTGTCGCCGACGAGAACGACTCCGGGCACGATCTTGTCGCGTTTGCGCGGATCATACTCGATAATATTCCGCAGGTGGAATCCGGCATTCCCGAATGGGCCAGGCTTTTCGGCATCGGAAATAACAGGGAGGGGCTGGTTTATTATTCCGTGGCCCCTTCCGAAAGTCCGCTGAAAGGCAGGCAGTTCGTGCGGACAAGGTCTATCAACGGTATCAACTACGATGTGTATTTTTCGCGTCGTCCCTCGGAAACTACGGCGATCCGGGATTTTACCGGCCTCCAGGGTCAGGGCGGCGGTGGATTCGTGCTTTCGCGGGCCGGTACGCGGCCGGTGTCGTTCAAACCCCGGCCCGACGGCGGGTTCGTCTTCGCCGCGCGATGGAGCGACCTCCTTTTTGGAATCCTGCGCGCTGAAAATCTTGTGGACGGAAATGCCGCAATCGACCTATTATATAAAGAGGTTTCCGGCACAACTAACGATTGATGGGGGTATCGGGCCCGCAATGTATTATATCTTTGGCGACCTGCATGGAATGCTCTCCAGCCTCGAAGCACTGTACGGGCAACTGCGCGAAATGATACGGAAGGACGATACCCTTCTGTTCCTCGGAGACTATATTGACCGGGGCGGCCACTCATACGGGGCGGTTGAATTTCTCATAGGACTTTCAAGGCTGCATCCGACCGTCTTTTTGAAGGGAAACCACGAATTCATGCTGCTCGCGTATTTGTCGGGTCTGGACACTGACGGCATATATTTTAGAAACGGTGGCGAGCGCACCATAGAAAGCTACCGGCGCGCGTTCGGCTCCTTCAGCATCCCTTCCCGGCACATGGAGTTTTTTCAATCCCTGGTCCTTTACCACGAAACCGACAATTTTATTGCGGTTCACGCGGGCCTTAATCCGAAAATAACAACAATGGGCCTGCAATCCGAAGAGGACATGCTCTGGATCCGCGAGGATTTCTACCAATCGGATAAACGCTGGCCCAAAACGATCATCTTCGGCCATACCCCCGCGGTGCATTTCACCGGGGCAATGTCCAGACCCTATTTCGACGAGAAACACAATATAATAGGACTGGACACGGGCGCCGTATACGGAGGCAGGCTGACCTGTCTGCGATGGCCGGACAGGGTGATTTTTCAGAGTTAGGGATACGCCGCCCGCCCATATCGAGAATGCACGGGGCCGGGAGAGCTCATTAATTGATGAAGGGTAAAATGACGCGGAGAATACTTCTTATCGTATCGGTGCTTGCTATAGTCGCCGCGGTGCCCGTGGAGCTCCCGGCAGGGAGTTACGATATACTGGCCCGCATCGAATCAAGACGGAAGGACAGCCTGTTGACATTGCGCTTTGGCGCCAGGCCGGTGGCGGACTCCTATTTTATCATAGAGGGAGAGCGGGTGATCGGCAGGATCTCGGTGATTTCTTCCGACCGGATACCCGCCGCCGGGAGCCATATATACCGGGTAACCGCATACTATATGCTCGAAAACGCCGAGGACGAGGCGCTCATGCGAGCCGGTCTCGAGATTGGACTGCGCGGCGAAGCTGAAAGAAAATCGAGGGATTACGCCGAGCCGCAGAAAAAGGAAACACTGGTCTATAAAAATGAGATCGTATCGCCGATCGATGGTCGTAAAATGATGCTCATCCCCGCCGGCAAATTCATATTCGGAAGCGATTCCGGGCACAGGGACGAGGCGCCCGAGCGGTCTCTGGAGCTGGGAGATTACTTCATCGATAAATACGAAGTCTCCAACGCCGATTATCTGGCGTATGTGCGCGACGTGAAAACGGCCCCGCCGGGGTCATGGAAGGGGGGGCGCCCGGAGGAAGGGATGTTGCAGTTGCCGGTGATCGTGACCTGGATGGAAGCTTCGGCATATGCACGATGGGCGAACAAGCGGCTGCCCACCGAGATGGAATGGGAAAAAGCGGCACGCGGTCCGGCGCTGGCGTACGACGCCGGCAGCGGGAAGGCGGCCGCCCGTTCCGGTCCATTGCCGTACCCCTGGGGGCCGGACTTCATAATGGGACGGGCGAACACGATGGAATTCTGGGATGACCCCAAGTCGGGGGGAGATATTAAGGGTTCTTTCTCCAGGGGGCTTTTGCCGGTTACGGTATTTGAGGGCATCGGTGATTCTTCCTATGGCGTCGTCAACATGGCCGGTAACGCGCCCGAATGGACGGCCGACTGGTACAGGGCCTATCCGGAAAGCCGGTATTCGAACAGACGATTCGGCACGCGGTTCAAAGTGATGAGGGGCGGTGCGTGGTTTTCTGGACGCGAAGCGGTTCGCATCACCAGGCGTCAGATCGGGGGTATGCCGAATCTCAATAACGACGCGGCGGCCGGATTTCGCTGTGTGAAGTCTCCGGCCATGCTCGATATCGATTCTGACGTGAATTAGAACAACATTAGCGTTGATTGCTGTGTGTAAAAATGCTACACTTATCAACAGACATATCCACAAACGTGGATAAATAACGCATTCGGAGGAACCGTAATGGGTATACGCTCCTTGGTTTTGTGCGTCTTTTTGATTGTCCTGATGGCGACAATCGGGTGCGGCCGCAAGCAGAGCGAAAACGGTGCCGTCCGGGAAAACCTGCGATTTATGAGCATCAATATATGGTCCGGCCTGGACTACAAGGGAACCCTGGTCATGGGCGAATACGAGACTCCGGAGCGCCGTGAGACTCGTTTCCAGGGTTTGCTTGCGGAAATACGGCGTCTCGATCCGGATATCATCGGAATCAACGAAGCGAACTTTCTTCCGGACTATGTTCGGAGACTGGCGAAGGAGATAGACTATGATTATATCTATCACGTGGGTGTTTCCGGCCTGCATGTAGGCAGGGTGGGATTGCCGTGGAACCTTCGCGAGGGGGATGCGATCCTCGCGAAAAAGGACCTCGGTCTTTCGCTCGCCGGCAGGAAACAACTTTCGGGCGGCGGGTTTATCGGTAATATGTTTTCCTTTCACACGCAGGACGCCACTCAGGTGCTTGTCGGCAGGATGAGGGTGAACGGCCGAGATCTTTACGCCGCGGTCACCCACTGGCACGCCTCCCCTCCGGACGACGCGAAAACGAGGGAAACGCTGCGCAGGCTGAAAGAGAAATGGGGGTATGGCGACGATCAGTACGAGGACGCCGTCAAACGCCTCGCGTCAGATAACGAGTGGAGGATGAGCGAAGCCGCCGTGATGACTGATTACCTCGATACGGTGGCGCCGAAAGGCGCTTACGTTGTCCTGCTGGGGGATTTTAACGCCGAGATCGGCAGCCCCGAGATCCGGCACATTACGGATAAAGGCCACATCGATGCCTGGTCGCGCGTTTCGCGTCTTCCCGGTCACACCTGGGATCCCGTTCTCAATACAAACATCAAAGGCTTTTATTTAAACGATACTGAAAAAAGGTTTGATTCTTTATACGAGCATCTCAACAGTATAAATGAGGGAACCGGAAAGAGGATAGACTTCATTCTGCTCAACAAATCGCTCGGCGCCGGGAAGGTCATGGATGCTTCAGTGTGTTTTGACCGTCCGTACGAGGGGATACATCCCTCGGACCACTTCGGCGTTTTCGCGGTTGTCGCCCTGTAACCGGGGCGTGATCCAGGGTAACAAGGTGCCGATATGAGATTATTCTACTTTCTAGCAAGGAAAATAAGCTACACGTTTGCGCTTGCCTTTCTGACCGTTTTCGGCGGATGGGTGGGCGCAGCGTTCGGATATTTTCTCGGCACGTCTTTCCTTCTCTCCTCTCCCGATCAGATCAATGTTCTTTTTTTCAAATGGTTCCCGTGGGTCATCACGGCGGTCACCGCGCTCCATTATATGCAGTTTGGAATGCTGACCCGCCTGGGCGTGCCGGCGTTTATGAAATCTTTAAGAATGATAAACAGGTATTTCGACGGAGAAATCCTCCGCGGCGAGATCAGCAATGACGATCTTGGTGCGTTGTACGCCGATGTCTCCGACCTGCCTCTGTACAATATGTTCAGCGCCGTCTTTTACGCGATGCTGAGCGGTGTGCTGTTTTTAATCGCCATATATTTTGATATGCGCTTCAGCGGCACCTTCGACCCCGTGATATTTAAAACGATGATAAAAATAGTCGGGATATCGGCGATCGTGCTGCTCATCCTGTATGGAATGTCCACATACCTTTTCACGGAAATCATCACCGGTTACGAACGGGCGACCTGTTACAATACGCTTCTCGCCCGGGGAATCGTCACCTTCCCGAGGGTGCTCGCCGGCGTAAGGGTCAAGTTCTCGTTTTTCCTCATCCTGATGGTGCTCGCGCTGCTTACCTTCACGGCGCTGATGGAGAAGAGCAGATTTTTCTTCCAGGCTGATATGACGGCTGTAATAGTATACCTTGTCGTGGCCGTTATGACGATGGTGTTTTTAATGTCGGTCAATTCCAGTTCCATACTGCGCGTTCTCAGGGAGATGAACCGGGTGGCCAGGGAAATTTCGACCGGCGGGGACGCGGAGTTCAGGGTTATTTCGCTGGACAGGGAGTTCTCCACGATCGAATACAGTTTCGTCGAAATGGCCCGCGAAATAAAAGAGTACCGTAAAAATATCGAGATGAAGGTAGAGCAGCGGACCGCTGAGCTGCAGGGCGCACTTGCCGACCTGAAGGAGCGGGACGACCTTATCCAGAAGCAGCTCGATATCGCCAGCACCATACAGCGCGGCATTCTTCCGGGCCGCATAGACGACTGGAACGAGCTCAAATTTGCGGTCCGCTATATTGCAATGGAAAAAATCGGCGGCGATTTTTATGACGTTCACATTCTGAAAGAGAATAAGATCGGCGTCATGATTGCCGACGTATCGGGCCATGGAATACCCGCTGCTCTGGTGACCACCATGGCGAAAATGTCATTCGGCAATGCAGGATCAAAGTATGATTCCCCGAAAAAAATATTCCAGGAGATGAACCAGAATATCCTTGATCACGTAAAAACCCAGGACTATATGACCTGTTTCATGCTGGCAT
>JALOTJ010000005.1 GCA_025457965.1 Spirochaetota bacterium
TTCGCTCGATCGCGTCGCCGAGCGCAGGTCGTCGGCGCCGCTTGACCACGCGCCCCCCCGCATCACGCGCTCCGTGCCGGCGGCCGGCCCCCGTGGATTTCTGGCCGGGGCGGTGGCGTAGTAATCACCGGCATACCAGTCCATGCACCACTCCCACACGTTCCCGGTCATGTCGTACAGTCCCAGCGCGTTGGGGTCCCGTCGGGCGCACGATTGGGTTTCGCCGGTAGCGTTCTGTTCGTACCAGCAGTAGCCAAGGTCGAGGTCGTCGCCCCAGTAATACCTGGCCGCGGAGCCGGCACGACAGGCATATTCCCACTCGGCTTCGTAGGGCAGCCGGGCCTTAACCCCGTAACGCGTTCCGAAGCGCCGGCAGAATTCCATCGCCTCGTCCCAGGTGACTTTTTCAACGGGAAGATTTTCACCTATAAAGTAGCTGGGGCTGTCGTTCATGACCGCCTTGAATTGCTCCTGCGAGACTTCATGAAGCCCGATGGAGAAGCCGTCTACGCTCACGCGGCGCTGAGGGCGTTCGGAGTCATTTCCGTCCCCTTCGGGCGAACCCATCAGGAACTCGCCGCCCCGTACGAGCACAAACGACATGCCGCCGACAACCCGTATCTCACCCTGGACTTTCGCGGCTTCGACCTTCTGCGGGCCCCTGCCGCGGAAAACGCCCATCCCCGGCCTGACCGCCTCAATGCTCCCCTTGACGACGCGGCATTTTCCCATCGTCTGCATCGGGTAGTATACCTGGAGCACGACGATTCCCTGCTCCGTCTCGACGTATACCGGCACTCCCATGGTGAGGTTTTCACCGATTTTTCCGGAGATTATGACTTCGTTCCCCTGGATTTTATGGACGCGGGCGACCGGCGCGGCCTGGCCGAAAAGCCCGTCATCCGTAAACGCGGCAACGGTGCAAAGCGTTAAAGCGGAGAGTATCAGCGCTGTCGTTCTCTTCATTGTTCCGGTCCTCTTGCGGCGTTATCGGTTCAGAGTCTGAATTCAATCTTCGCTTCCTCGGTGGAAAGCGAATCGGGGAATTTCTCGACCAGCGTACGGACGATCGTGAGCGCCCTTTCCTCCCTGCCCATCGAGCGATAGGTTCGCGCAAGGCCCAGGTAGGCCTCGGCGCGTGTCATGGCGTCCGGATACCGTCCGATAAGGGTTTCAAAACAGGTGACGGCCTCGTCATGTCGTTTGAGATAAAACTGCAGAATATGACCCTTGCGATAATAGGCCATGTTTGCGAACTCCGATTCTTCATAGCGCTCGATGAATTCCTGGTACTTCGCAAGCGCCGCTTCCCAGTCGCTTTTCTGTTCGAATGCGAACGCTTCCTGGAGCAGGCGCTGGCTGATCCGCTCCATGCGCAGCGCCAGCGCGGCCGTCTTCCCCGGAAGTACCTCGATTTCGCCGGTGCCGGGTTCGTGTTCGGCGGCCGCTGCTTTTACTGTGTGCCGGCCCGTTGTAAGGGTGAGGGTAAGCGGGGATTTTCCCGCGTTCTCGCCGTCTATGAAGATCTCCGCGCCGGATGGGTTTGTCGTAATGGTCGCGGTTCCCGTGCGTCTGTTGATGGCGTCAGCCACCTCGCGGGCGAGACGGCGGGCAAGCGGCCGCAGCGCATCGGGAGTGCCCACCTCGGTATAGCCCGAATGGATCGTCTTGCCGCTTCCGGTATTGATTACCCGGTATCCAACGCTGATGATATCGCTGAAAACCCGAATTTCACCCTCCAGCTTGTGCGCGATTCCGCGCACATTGAAATAACCGGTCGAATTATCGTTTTCGATCACTCCGGCCATCTCAAGGGCCTTCTCGTTGATGACCGATTTCAGATGCGTCCGCTCGATGACGGCGATATCGCCAAGCGCCCCGAGCTCGCTGTTCAGGATTTCGGCGAAGGGTCCGCTTATTCCGGCCTCGTACGCTGCCGGGTTGGAATCTCCGAAACGAAAGACCGAGATCGTCGGACTGTCTTTAACCGCGGCCTCGCGCGAGGCGAGGTTTTCCCCGGTCAGCGTGATGTCCGTATCGCGCCCTATATGCGAGCAGGCCGAATCGATGCTGTAGGTCCCGCACCCGGAAGAGTGTATGATCGTCCAGTTTTCGATGTTCACGGAGCGCGCGTCCACCTCGTAGCGGCCGCCGATAAGCGCCACCGATCCCACCGTCAGGTGGGTTATTTTGAGGTGTTTGCCGGCCGCGTCGACCGGGCCGGTGTCCCTGAGTCCTGCCTGCGCGAGCGTAAGGCTCTCGAGAAACGCTGCGATCTCGCCGCCCTTTCGAAGAGCGAAGTGGGGTGAGGCGCTCATCGACTGTTCGATGTGACGCGCCGCCTCGCTTCCGATACCCGATTCGTCCGCCCCGGCGTTAAGGTTTTCGAAGGGAGCAACCGCGAAACGGATCGTATCGTGCTGTGTGAGTGCGGCTCCCCCGAGGGCGAGCGAACATGCCGTCAGGATGATATATATTTTCGTTCTCATGATCAAACCCCCTATCTCCCCAGATTCGCAATCCAGAGCTTTACCGCGTTGCGGTCGGGAGCGCCGGGCGTTTTTTCCAGGTAGCGCGTATAGTATTCGCGCGCGCGGGAAGGATTCTTGAGCTTCAGTTCATAGATAATCCCGAGGTTCTTGTATACGGCGGTAAAATCGGGCCGAAGCATCACCACACGCAGCAGGGCTTTCTCCGCTTCGGCCGGGCGGTTCAGCTGATAATTGATGACCCCCATATTGTTGAATGCCTGGAAGTTCTTAGGATCGAGCTTTGCGGCCGTCTCATACTCGGTGAGCGCCTCCGGGTACCTCTTCCTTTTATACTGCAGATTACCCATCTCGAAATGGGCGTCGGCAAGGCGTGCGTCGAGCACGAGCGCCTTGCGGAGCTCGGATTCGGCATCCTCCAGTCTGCCTGAGGCCAGGTACGATTTTGCCAGCAGATAGTAGGCGCGGGCCTGGTTGGGATAATACTTGATCGACTCCCGCGCCGACTTGATCGCGTTCGCCGTATCGCCCTTGTCGGACTCGATTTCCGATATCTTCTGATAGATCTCCGACCGTTCGAAATCGTCCTTCGCATTCGGAACCGATTCTTTCAGCTCGCGAAGCTCCCTGTTTACTGCGGCTTTCCCGGCGACCCGCGTGCTCTTTTCCAGCAGGGCGGCGTCATCTCTGGAGCATTGAAACGCTGTGAAAATGAACGCGAAAACAGCGATGAATAGAAAAACAGGCTTATTATCGGACCGTGGCATAATCGTCCCGCCTTTTAAATTATTGCTGCGCGTATCAAAGTCTCGATGTCAACACCTTCAGGGGATTAAGATAATCCTGTACCGCAGTACGTCTATTCAACATAAAAATTATACGGTGTCAAGATTATTCCGTGAGCAAATCGGAGTGCGCGCGGTATTTGAATGATGGCTGAAACAACACCTGAGGAGAGGTGCGAGACTTGAATAAACAAAAACCCGCCTCTCGGCGGGTTTTAAGCCGTAAGATGGGAATTCTATCGTGCTTTCGTGTTGATGGCGGTACCTTCAACTTCGAATACCTGATAATAAGGATATACTTTCTGGTAGAGAACGCCATCGATCAGCGCATCAGCACCGGGCTCCTGCTGGATGGCCCGGTCAATAGCTTCTTTCATGTTAGGAATGCCGAGGAAAACGCACTTGCCATCGGAGCCTTTAACACGCTTGCCCACCTTGCCTTTAATTTCAGTGTTCTTGGAGCTGATCACCGTGAAATCGACCAGGCGATAGGTACACGCGCTGAAGGAGAAAGCGACAACGAGCAGTACGACGAGTACGAGAAACTTTTTCATACGAAAATACCTCCCGAGATAATTTTACAAATGATTTTATCATTACCCCTCTCAGCCGTTTCGATGGAAGGGTGATAATCATTTTATATGTTTTTCTTTGCGAAGATGCGGCAAACCGCTAACGAGAAAGTATACAAACGAGAATGCGGTAAATGTCAAGAAATTATTAATTCGCCGGGTGATGCAGTTTCGAAAGAGCACCGTATCCGGCCTGTTTGTATCCTGGCTGATGTTTGATTCCGATGTCGGAACCTGAACTGTCCGTATTGACCCTCATGTCGTTTCGGGTGTCCGTTGAAACAGAGAAGCCCGCCTCTCGGCGGGCTTCCAACCGGCTTATGGGATTCTTATCGCGCCTTTGTATTAATTGCGGTGCCTTCGATTTCATAAACCTGATAGTACGGATACACTTTCATGTAGAGAACGCCGTCGATCAGCGCATCGGCGCCGGGTTGTTGCTGGATTGCCCTGTCGATGGCTTCTTTCATATTTGGTGGTCCGCCAAACACGCACCGGCCATCGGAGCCCTTGACGCGTTTGCCGACCTTGCCCTTGACCGCCGTGTTTTTGGAGCTGATCACCGTGAAGTCGACCAGACGGTAGGTGCACGCGCTGAAAGAGAAGGCGAAAACGAGCAACACGACGAGAACAAGAAGCTTTTTCATATAAAAATCCTCCTGGGAAAATGTTAATGCGGATTCTACGATACTATCCCCCGCGGCTCGAGCCGGTTTGAGGAATAAAATCATGTAAACAGCGGTTTAACCATGCGTCGAGCCGTAGCCCATACGCAATATTCCTGTATGTGTAAAATGAATTGTCAATAAAAATTTCTTATTGCCCCTTTTCATAAGCGCCCAGCCCGAATGGAAACCTTGCCGACAGTGTTGCCTTGAAATCGTTCTCGGTCCGCCTGTTATAGAGTACGGCCTCCTGCCATGCGCTGGTGATATTACCGGCGTACCAGCCGGCCTCGAGCACGCCGAAAAAAGCGGCATAACCCCAGTCGCGCTCATGTATGGAATATGCCGTCAGTCCGCCGAATATGGCGTTAAGGATGAAAGCGCCGAATGCGTTGCTCCAGTTGCCCGCATAAGCGTGGCCCGCGCCGGGCAGAAGGGCGCTCAGTATCGCCGCGGCGGCCGGTGACTTCTCCCGGAAGTCCGGTCGATCGTTAAGCATGCCGGCAATCTCGCGAAGCCGCTCTCCGTCGGGACCGCTCAGTTCGAAAGCGCCGGGCGAAGAGAGCGCGGCAAAGGCGGAGGATGCCGCCTCCCAGTTCCCGGCGTTTATATTGGACCAGCCGGCAATTTCGACGACGCGGGGAGAGCGGCCGTAGTGCGGCGAGTTCTCGGCATCGAATGCCGTTTCGTTGAATTTTCGCTGAAAAAAAAGGGAACGGAGATATTGCGTGAAAACTTCGTCGGGCGCGATTGAGGATACGGGCCCCGCTTCGAGCAGGCGACGGAATTCGGCTTCGGCATTTTTCGGGTTTCCCGCCTCGAGCCTGGAGCGGGCCATCCAGTATATGTAGCGGTTTTCCATGGTCCGGTCGGCGGTCTTTGACGCCCTGTATCGTAGAAAGAGATACTGCCGCGCCGCCTCATCAAAGTGACCGGACTGGAAGAGGAACCGCGCGTAGTCCTCGTCCCGGTCGGCCGCTGTGAGCGGGGTAACGAGCAGAATCCCGATTAGTATCGCGATCGGCGTTATTGTTCTGAATGATTCAGTCAAGGGGATCATCCGCCCGCCATCGGTCTTCGTCCAGTTTCGCGGCCGGGTAATTGCCGCTCGAGTAAGCGCTTGGATTACAGCGGATAAGCCGCGCCGCCGACAGGGGGACTCCCCTGGCGATGCCGTGACGGGAGAGCGCCTGCCGGGCGTACTCGGAACAGGTTGGGTGGAATATGCACTTGCGGTTGTCGATCGGACTGATAAAACGCGTGTAAAAGGAGAATGCCAGCCAGGCGACGAGAGACGAAGGCCCTGTTTTCGCCGCGCGTTCGAGGATTATTCCCGACCGGTAGAATGCGGCATCATCGCCCGGTGGCGCCTGGGCCTGGTCGTGCGCGAGGGTCGGAACGGACTGGGCAAGAAGCCCGGAGATGAGCGCCCCGTTCCAGAGTAGCTTACGGATTGATCTTCCGGAAAAACCTGTCATCGATTTCATCATTGATTGAAATCTCGCTGAGCTTGACGTTAATGTATACGCTCGGCTTTACGAAGACGGTGGTCTTCATCGATGTCGGGACGCTGACTCCCTTGATTGTGACGAATTCCGAGAAGACCGTTCGCTTGTTGAGATTGCCCCTGTAAAAGTAGTCTATTGACGTAATTCCCTCGGCGTTGAAGTGAACCGCGATGCGCGCGGCGGGATCGCGAAGCGACACTCCCGTTAACGGGGAAGTCAGGTCGCGGTAACCTTTCCTGAACGCGGGGAATGAGTAACGGCGCATGAGCAGATTGACGGGATCGTGAATGATGTCGAGGAAAAACTCCTCGAGAAAGATTATGTGTGCCGGGGAAAGCTCGGTGAGCTTTTTCCGGACTTCCTTTTTCTCGCTGAAGTCGTAATTGACGTACGTGTCCCTGTTGATGATATATACGGAACGCTCGGGGGTGAGATGGTCGAAGCGTCGCCGGTTCCTTCCGTCCATGAGGATCCTTCCCCGCGTGTCGGCGCGCCCCTTCTGGTTGATGATGCTGCTCTCGACGCGGACGGAGAGGGTCCGGATATTGTTGAAATTAGTCTCGATTTTCTGGAAGTCCGACGGCCGTTCGTCGGCCACGGCGAACAGGGGAGTCCCCATGAAACAAACGAGGATCAACTTCGCGATTTTTTTCATCTTTTGTTCCTGCATTTTTCAGGCGATGCCTGAACTGAATAGCGGTACCCTTTAAATCTCCCAATGGATACGGTTGTCAACGTATTTTTAGAACGACAAGCTGAAAATTATCTTGCAATAATGATATGGTGCCCGCTATCTTTGAGCCGATATGTCGCGGTTGCGCAACCGGAGAATAAAGGGTCTTTCCCGGAGATTTACACTAATATTTTAATGATATAATCGTGGAGAGAAATAACGATGAATAAACAGATCATACGTTTTTTCGGTGTGCTGGTGCCGATTTTTATTACGGTTATTTCGGTTTCATGCGCGGGCGGAGGATATAAGGGCCATCAGGGACCCAAACAGGTGGTGGCCGTTTCGCTGTTCACCAATTCGACCAAACAGAAACTCAGCAAGGACTTCCTCGGCGCCCTTACCGACCAGTTCATGACCGAGCTCATAAAAAGTGGACGCTTCAGCGTCGTGGAGCGTCAGAGGCTGGAAGAGATACTTAAAGAACATGAGCTCGGGATGACCGGTCTATTGAAGACGAGCGATGCCATTCAGATAGGAAAGCTTCTGCAGGCGCCGTATATCATCATTCCCTCAATTTCGAACTTCAGCGCCGAAAAGAACCAGCTGCTCGACGACACGGTGTTCGGTTATAACCGCATCAACATCAAGATACTTGTCAACTGCCGCGTCATCTCCACGGCAAGCGGCGCTTCAGTCGGCGCGGCGAACGCGATTACCGATACCACGCGAAACATCGTGCGCGTGAGCCTGGATACACAGACCAGCATCCTTAAATACGGCGGGAGCTTCGAGGACCTTGATCCAGCGGTGAAGGAGGAGCTCATGAAGGCCGTGAAGATTATGACGCAGGACCTGTACCGGCAGAATTTCTAGGGAGCGCGGACCGATCTTACCGTGAAAACCATCGCCGGGACCATCCTTTCCGCTGCTTCGGCGGCGCTTGTGTGCATCGCGCTGTCGGGGCCGGCGTTCTCTTCGGATACCATGGCCGCGGCACCCTCAACGGCGGACGAGGATGACGTGGTGCTCAATATACGGGGAATCGGACATCTCCGGAAGAACGACCTTGCGGCGGCGGAACGCTGTTTTTCAGAGTCGATCAAAAAGAACCCTGCCGTAAAACACTACTATAACAACCTCGCCGTAACCTGCATGCGCAGGAAGGAGTATGCGCGGGCCTATGATCTCCTGAAAAAAGCGGTTTCGATGGATCCGCAGTACGCGAAGGCGCTTTCCAACATGTCCATTACCTGTTTTTACCTCTCGAGGTTTTACGAGGCCTACGGGTACTACTTGCAGGCCCGTAACGCCGACCATGTGTATATCGATGAGCGATTCGAACGTTCGCGCGTCATCGAGCGGATCAAGGAGCTGCAGCGCGAGAACCCCGGCAATGACGACTACCGGAAAATGCTCGACCGCCTGCGCTCGCAGGACAAGGCTTTGCAGTAGAGGCCGATTCGCTGCTGTAAGGTGTTTCTTCATGCAATCGGGAATCTGTCGAATTTGAAAGCTTCAGATTAAATTCGTACCGCGGTCCCGAATGTCGCGCGCGGCTATCAGAAAGAATCCACGCAGTTTGCGCACATCTCGCGCAGGCTCGTGATTCTGCGAAGCAGGGTGTCGACGAAGGGAACGTCGGGGTAACGGGCGTAAAGCGAAGTCAGTTTAGATTGATAGCGGCCCAGCGCGCCCTCGAGCGCCAGGACGTGCGGGACGGCGTATGAATCCATTTCGAACAGCGAATCGAGGAGCTCACTCATATACCGGTTCTCCCCGGACAGTTCGACGATGTCGTCGACCTCGTAAAGAATGTCCCTGCAGAAAAAAACGATCGTCCTGAAATAATCCGAACCGGGGTCACTCATCGCGGGCCGCAGCCTGGTTTGTCAGGAGCGCGATATCAGCGCGCTTCCCTGAAGCTGAATGAAGGCAGGCATACTTTGAGAGGGCAGAGCGTGGCCGGACATTCAAATCCCTCGTCCCGGAATTCGCTCTTCCCTTCGGTATGGAGCCGTTCGTGCTGGCGGCGAACCCATTCCCGGGCCTCGATTTCGGTTTCGGCAAAGCCGGCCACGTGCGTGGATGTCCCCTTGCAGTGTACGAATTCATATATCAGCTCGTAGTTTCGCGGTTCCATATAAATGCCTTTCGGTGGTATCGATACGGTCGTTTTCAGGGTCAGTTTAGCGTTTCGACGCGGCAATTCAATAAATAATGGAATCCGATTTGCGTGAGGATGAGCTTTCCGGGGAAGGCGGGGAGCATTTCGAGGAATTCGAGGTCTTCGAGAAGCTCGTTGAAGACCGCTTCACGCTGGTTGCGCGGCACGAGATCGCGGATGATGAGCACGTTCATCGTGACGCCCGGGTGCAGTTGCACTCCATAATAGTCATGGAACTCCTGCATAACCATTTTCGAATAATAGCTCAGTTGCTCTGCCATAAACGGGCTCCATACAATGGCGCGGCGTCACACTGTTGTACAACCGCCGACCGGATGGTTTGCTTCTGCGCTTAATCGTCTGCAGGCATCCAAGCTCAAGGCGGTAAAAGAACATTCGCCGGAGTGTGTCACACGGCGTATTCAATTTAGCATATATAATCGGTCGTATTGTATGTAAAGTATTTTTTTAAGGGTATGGTCGCCGGGGCGGAATTTATACCCGGACGGCAGGGGCCCGCCGCATCCGTCCCGCGCAAGGGAAAATTATGTCTCCATGCAATAAAATCGCTTAAAAAAAAGTAAAATATTCCGATGTTATGGGTAAGCAGCGGGATTCCATTTTCAGGAAGGCGGCGGAATGTTTGAGCACAGCAGGATGATGCAGACAAATTACCTCCTCGAACGGGGGCTCGATGTCGAGTCAACCCGGAGGAACGTCATTGCCAACAACATAGCCAATGTTGATGTGCCGCATTTTAAACGGAGCGAAGTGAACTTCGAAAGCGAGCTCCAGCGTGTCATTAAGGAAAAGGCCGATCCGTCCAACAGGTTCCAGGCCAGAATGACCGACGAGCGGCATATTCCTTTTTACGTGGAAAGGGACGTGCGCGGAGTGCGGCCGAGGATCAACCTCGACTATTCCACGACACTCAGGAACGACGGAAACAACGTCGACATCGAGAGGGAAACCGTGGACGCCGCGAAGACCCAGATGCGCTACAACGCCTACGTCAATATGCTCAACCAGAACTACAAGGTTTTAAAGCTCGCCATGAGGCCCGCATAAGGAGTAGATGACCATGGGAATGTTTGATGCCTTTAATATTTCTTCGACCGGGCTTACCGCACAGCGCCTGCGCATGGACGTCATTTCGAGCAACGTGGCGAACGCCACGACGACCCGGACGCCGGAGGGCGGGCCCTACAAACGCCAGCGCGCCATATTCGCTCCGGTGAATATCCGCCCCTTCTATAGATCGCCGCTGGTGCCGTCGCGTATAGAGCACGGGGCCGGGCAGGGCGTACGGGTGGTGAAGATCGAGCAGGACGCCGAGCCGTTCAGGCTGTCGTACGATCCGACGCACCCCGACGCCATCAAAATCGGTCCGAAAAAGGGCTATGTGGAGATGCCCAACGTCAATATAGTGATGGAAATGACCGACCTGATCTCGGCGTCACGCTCGTATGAGGCCAACGTGACGATGGTCAACAACGCACGGTCGATGTATATGAAGGCGCTCGAGATAGGGAGAGGAGCGTAAAGGAGGATGGTCATGATGAGGGAACAGTCGGGAAGGATGGAGATTAATATAACGCATGAGCTTTCGGAAATCAAAAGCCTGCGCCGGGTGGCCCGTGCCGGAAGTAAAGACGCGGACTCGTGGTGCACCATGATATTCGATTTTAGAAGCGAGAAAAACGACAGGAGCATGACGGCATGAATACGATCGATACGATGTTTACCGGGCATCTCGTAAGCCTGAAGACCACGAATCCGCTCCACATGGGCGATATCCCGGTCGCGAAAACCGATGACGACCTGGCGGGTTCCTTCGCCGATATGCTCAAGTCGGCGGTAAACAAGCTGAACGACCTCCAGGTGGACGCTGAGGACCTCGGACAGAAGATGATCCATGACCCCGGGTCGGTGGATATCCACACGGTGATGATCGCCGCGCAGAAAGCGGAGCTGGCGCTCACGTTTACAAAGGCCGTTCGCGACGAGGCGATACGCTCGTACAGGGAGCTGATGAACCTGAGGTAGTCGACGGAACACCCGGCCAGGAACGGCAATGCCGGACCGGGCCGGGGATGTCATAAAAGGAGGGGAGGAAATTAATTGATTTTTTTTGGAAATTAATTGATTTTTTTGTTTACAATTTTTTTTGTATGTGATACCTGCATTATGTCGCCTTAGAAACGGGATGTGCCGTAAAAACCCGGAGTATTCGGGAGGTTTTTCTCCCCGCCGCCGGCGGAACGGGAAAAAGCCCCCGGAGCGGGGGGTTGGATGGCGCGCCCGGTGCAAAAAAATCAAATTTCCTGATCCCGTGGCGTTAACAGTGTGACGTACCCTGTCAGGAGAGAGGGGGGTAGCGGTGGAATTCCTGAGCAAGCTCTTGGGACAGCTGAAAGAGATTTACGGAAAGCTCGACCGTACTAAAAAGATAATCATCGCATCCGTGCTGGGTGTGGTTTTCGTCGCCTTCGTCGTGCTTTTTTCGGTATCGACCGAAAAGGCGAATGTTGTGCTTTTCGCGGACCTGCCTTCGGCCGATTTTGGCCAGGTCACCAAAAAGCTCGACGAAATGAACTTTACCTATTCCACAAGCGGGACGACTTCGGTATTCGTACGGCCTGACCAGCGCGAACTGATCATGACCCGACTGGCCCAGGAAAACATGATACCAAAGGGCATCCCCGGATGGAAACTGTTCGATATTTCCAAATGGACCGAAACCGACCGCGAGATCGACGTCAAGTTCATGCGGGCGCTCCGGGACGAGGTCAAACGGCACATCGAATCGCTTACAAACATTGAGAAGGCCGATGTTGAGATCGCCATCACCGAGGAAGAGCTTTTCACCGAAAAAGACAACCCCTATACGGCCGCGGTAACGGTCTACCTGGCTCCGGGTTATGACAAGCTCAGCAAGAAAGAAATCCAGGGGATAATGTACCTGGTGTCGCGTGCGGTTGGAGGGAAGCTCAAGCCCGAGAACGTGGTGGTGACCGACGAATACGGCAAGATCATTTCAGACTTCGACAACGAATTCGACAAAGCCAAAGAGGAGTACACCCTCCTTGAATACCGCAAAAAAATAGAGGAAAAGGCCCGCGTGCAGCTTCTGCACGACATACGCAAGGGGCTGGAGCGGGTCTATACCCCGGATCGGATACAGATTGTTCGCCTCAATATGGATTTCAACTGGGACAAGGTTTCCGAAGAAAAGGAAGAGTATACCCCGATAGAGATGGAACCCGACAACCCTGAAACCCCGTACTCCGAGCGCAGGGTAAAGGACTCGCTCGTCGTTTCGGAGAAGAGCGCGAAGGAGCATTTCCAGGGCCACGGCTGGAATCCCGAAGGGCCTGCCGGCACCGAAGGAAACAAACCCCCCGGATACAAGGCGAGCGACGACCAGTTCGCGAAATACGATAAGGAAGAAAATATACGCAATCATGCCGTAAACAAGTCAATGAAGAAGATCCAGCGCGATCCCTTCGATGTGACCGGCGTTTCGGTGGCGATCGCGATCGATGGATTTCAGGACCTGCCCAGGATGCCCGACGGCGACTATGACCTCGATCCGACAAAGAAACCGGTCCAGGTCTCGCTGACGCCTGATGAGCTTAAGCAGGCCGAAAACATCGTCAAGAAGTCCATAAACTATAACGCCGCGCGCGGGGACCAGGTCGCCGTCGAGAATATCATGTTCGACCGGACCAAGGACTGGAACCGAGTCCGCGAGGAATTCCAGCGCAAGGAACAGCTGAAACGCATACTTCTCGCCAGCCTGATCGGCGTATTCGCGCTTTTCCTGGGAATGGTACTCTTCCGGGCCATCAACAAGGAGCTCGCGCGGCGCAGGCGGCTCCGCGAGGAACAGCTGGCGCTCGAGCAGCAGCGCATGCGCGAGGCGGCGCTGCGCGCCGCCGAGGATGAGGGCATCGACGTGGAGCTTTCGCTGGAGGAAAGGGCGCGCCTCGAGCTCCAGACCAACGCCGTCAGCCTGGCCCGCGAACGGCCCGACGACGTTGCGCAGCTCCTGCGCACCTGGCTTGCCGAGGAGTGAGTAAACGGGACGGGCGGGCGTCATATTTACATTGACTCCCGCCCGCATACGGATGTACTTTAATTAGCCGGTGACGCGGAAGGACGGAACCTCTCCCCGGTACGGGGAGGGCGTACGGAGGATCAGAGATGCTTCAATCGAAAAAATCCCAGCTGACCGGGCGGCAGAAGGCCGCCATTTTCCTTGTGTCCCTGGGCTCGGACGTATCGTCCGAGATATTCAAGCACCTCCGCGAGGACGAGATAGAGCAGCTCACCTTCGAGATCGCCCGGCTCGACAGGATCGAGCCCGAGGACAAGGACAAGGTGCTCATGGAGTTCCAGGAGATGATGATGGCGCAGGACTTCATCGCCACCGGGGGCATCGACTACGCCCGCGAGGTGCTGGAGCGCGCCCTGGGAACCCAGAAGGCCATCGATATCGTGAACCGGCTCACCTCGAGCCTGCAGGTGCGTCCCTTCGACTTCATCCGCCGCACCGACCCGTCCCATCTTCTTAACTTTATCCAGGGAGAGCATCCCCAGACGATCGCCCTTATTCTCGCCTATCTCGACGCGGCAAAGGCCGCCCAGATTCTCTCGGGCCTCAGCCACCAGATACAGGCCGACGTCGCCAAGCGAATCGCCACGATGGACCGCACATCGCCGGACGTGCTCCGTGAGGTGGAACGCGTGCTTGAGCGGAAGCTCTCCACGCTGGCCTCGGAGGACTACACGTCGGCCGGCGGCATCGACGCCATCGTCGAGGTGCTCAACCAGGTCGACCGCGGAACGGAAAAGATCATCATCGAGGCGCTCGAGGAGGAGGATCCGGAGCTCGCCGAGGAAATAAAGAAGCGGATGTTCGTTTTCGAGGACATCGTGCTGCTCGACGACCGCTCGATCCAGAAGGTTCTCCGCGAGGTCGATACCCAGGACCTCGCCAAGGCGCTCAAGGGCGTTGACACCGAGGTGCAGGAGAAGATTTTCCGGAACATGTCCAAGCGCGCGTCCTCGCTCCTTAGGGAGGACATGGACTTCATGGGGCCGATACGGCTGCGTGACGTCGAGGAGTCCCAGCAGAAGATCGTGAACATCATAAGAAAACTCGAGGAAGCCGGAGACATCATAGTCGCACGCGCCGGCGAGGAGGAACTCGTTGTCTAAACTGGTTTTTAAACCGACGGAGGTCGTCATTACCGCCGTCCCGAAGCAGATCGAGCTTCCCGAGAAATATCAAAAGAACATCATTTCCGACGAGGAATACAAGGAGTTCGAGGTCGACGAGTCTGGCAATCCCGTCGACGTCTACCAGGGACCGTCTATCGAGGAGATGGAGGCCGAACTCGAGCGCTACCGGCGGGAGACCGAGGAGGAAGTTCGCCGCATGCAGGAGGAGGCCCGCGGACGGGTAAGCAAGATCGAGGAAGACGGCAAGGCCGCGGCCTTCCGCGAGCTGCAGCAGGCGCGCGAGCAGATAAAGCTCGAGATGGAGCGCTTCCAGCAGGAGTCCGAGCGCGAGGTGGAGCGCGGCAAGTTCGAGGCCGAGAAGATGATCAAGGACGCCGAGCTGAAGGTCTCCGAGATCGAGCACGAGGCGTACAAAAAGGGCTACGAGGCGGGTCGCGAGGAGGGCTACAAGGAAGGTCAGGCCGAGGTGATGCGCCTGATCGACCGGCTGGGCACCATCGTCTCGACGGCCGTGGACATCCGCGACGACATCATCCGCTCCTCCGAGAAACTCATGACCGAGATGATCCTGATGATTGCGCGAAAGGTCATCAAGGACGAAATAGTGGAGCGGCGCGAAGTCGTGATCAACAACATTCGCGAGGCTATCAAGCGCGTCAAGGATCGCGACCGCATCGATATCCGCGTAAACTTCGCCGACCTCGACATGACCACGGCCCACAAGGACGAGCTGATAAAGATGATGGAATCGCTGAAGAAGGTCAATATCTACGAAGATTCCAGGGTGGACCGCGGAGGATGCATCATCGAGACCGACGTGGGAGCGATAGACGCGCGGATTTCGACGCAGCTTGACACCATCGAGGAGGCAATCCGCAACGCGAGCGCGCTCTAGCGGTGACAGGCCATGATACGAATTCTACCTCACGAACACGTCGATATACTCTCGAAGTACAAGACAATTATCGACGAAGTCAATGTCGTGCAGTTTACCGGGAAGGTGGAGCGTATCGTCGGGCTCACCATCGAGTCCTCGGGACCCGCGGTTAAATACGGTGAAATGTGCCGCATCCGTCTCGGTGAGGGGAAGTACCTCTACGCCGAGGTTGTCGGCTTCAACCGGAGCAAGGTCATCCTCATGCCGATCGGCGACATGAAAGGGGTCGTTCCTGGCGCGGAGGTCATTGCGGCCGGTTCATCCCTTACGGTACCGGTCGGCGACCAGCTGCTGGGCCGTGTGATCTCGGGGCTCGGTAAGCCGCTCGACGGTCGCGGCGAGATATTCACGGGAGTACGTTATCCGGTGGAGGGAAAGCCGCTGAACCCGCTCGAGCGAAGGCTCATCACCGAGCCGCTTTCGGTGGGCATCCGCGCCATCGACGGACTGAACACGATCGGCAAGGGCCAGCGTATCGGCGTTTTCTCGGGCTCGGGTGTCGGGAAATCCACGATCCTGGCGATGATAGCGCGCTACACCAATGCGGACGTGAACGTCATCGCGCTGATCGGCGAACGCGGACGCGAGGTGCGCGATTTCGTCGAGAAGGAGCTGGGGCAGGAAGGCCTGCGACGCTCGGTGGTCGTTGTGGCCACCTCGGATCAGCCGCCGATGCTCAGGATCCGCGGCGCGTTCATGGCGCACGCCATAGCCGAGTACTTCCGCGACCAGGGTAAGGATGTCAATCTCATGATGGACTCCGTGACGCGTTTCGCGCTCGCCCAGCGCGAGGTGGGCCTCGCCGCCGGCGAGCCGTCGGCCACGCGCGGATTTCCGCCGTCGGTATTCTCACTCCTTCCGCGCCTCCTGGAACGCTCCGGGACGCGCGAGGGTTCGGGCAGTATTACCGGCATCTACACCATCCTCGTCGAGGCGGACGACATGAACGAACCGATCGCGGACGCGGTGCGGGGGATTCTTGACGGCCATATCGTACTCGACCGAAGGCTCGCGCACAAGGGTCATTATCCGGCAATTGACGTGCTCGGCTCCATTTCACGCTGCATGAAGGACGTGGTGAAGGATGAACACGCGAAGGCCGCCGCGGACATGCGGGAGATCATGGCGGCTTACGCCGAGGCCGAGGACCTCATCAACCTCGGCGCCTATGCGCGGGGGTCCAACCCGGTCATCGACAGGGCGATCGAGATGAAGCCGGCCATGGACGCTTTTTTAAAGCAGGGAGTATACGAGCGCGATACTTATGACTCGATCGTGGAGAAACTCGAATCGATGTTTCGCAGGAAGAAGGAGGGCGCGCGCGAAGGCGCCGCCAGGGATTATGTCGCATCGACGCCGTACTTCGCGCGTATGCGTAAATAGGGGAGCGCCCGGGGATGAAGAAATTCAAATTCCGCCTCCAGCGCCTCCTCGATATTCGCGAGGCGAAGGAAAAGGAAATAAAATACGAGATGGCCGCTATCCTGACCATTCAGAACCGCGAGCGCCAGAAGCAGGACCAGTACCGCAAGAGCATCGATGAGCAGCACGTCAAATTCGCGGAACTGATTAAGGGCGGCCGCTATTCGTATTCCGCGGCCTCGTCCTTCGAGCGGTACATAGATTTCGCCCATAAGGTGATACGCGATCAGCAGGAGCGCATCGATGCCATGGAGCCCGAGATCCAGAAGATCCGCGACAGGCTGGTCGAGGCCTCCAGGGAGCGTAAGGTGGTGGAAAAGCTGAAGCAGCGCCGCCGGGACGAGTTCCTGTACGAGTATAACCGCGAGATCGCGAAAGAAAACGACGATACGAACCAGAATATATACATAAAGAGGAGAATCGAAGAGACGGCGCTGGGGAGCGAAGCATGATAGAAGACATGTACGCGGTCATGGGCAGGATAACTGAAATCAGGAAGCGTTTCGGCCTGATGAATCGCGTGCAGGCCTCCGTTCAGCGGCAGGATTTCCAGCATCAGCTGGAAAAGCTTAACGGAGAAGGGAATGCAGCCGTCAAGGCCCCTGAAAAAACCGCGGCCTCGCCCGCCAGAGCCATGACCGTTCCGGAATTGCGGGACATCGCCAAGGCCGCCGCCCTGCGCAACGGGATTCCCCCGGGACTGGTCGACGCGGTTATACAGGCCGAGAGCTCCTACAATCCCAAAGCCGTCTCTGTGAAAGGGGCGCGGGGGCTCATGCAGCTCATGCCAGAAACGGCCGGCGCACTCGGTGTGGCCGACCCGTTCTCGCCGGAAGAAAACATCAACGCCGGCGTCGGGCTTTTAAAAAACCTGCTGGAAAAATACGACGGCGACTACAAGAAAGCGCTGGCCGCCTACAATGCCGGCGAAGGCGCGGTCGATAAAAACGGCGGCGTTCCGCCGTATGACGAAACACGTGAATACGTAAACAGGGTGATAAACCTGTACCTGAGAAACAAGGAATAACAGCCGGGAACAATCGGAGCCTGATATGAGAAAAATTTCCGACAGGGCGAAGCTGGTCTACCTCATCGCGCTTATTATCTTTATCGTCGCGGCGGGGCTTTTTTGGCTTGATTACATCGGCCTTTTCGACATGGAAAAGAGGCTGGGAGGAGTATTTAAAAAAGAGGCTCCGCTGGTGCTCGACGCCAAAGACGATGAACCCTCGCTGATCGAGCGCGAGGAATTCGAAAAGGAGAAGCAGAAGTTTCTGGAGCGGGTGGAGGACCTCGACCGCAGGGAGGCGAAAATAGTCGAGAGCGAGAAGACGCTGGAGTCTGAAAAGGAAAAG
Organism: Spirochaetota bacterium; assembly: GCA_025457965.1. GTDB lineage: Bacteria > Spirochaetota > UBA4802 > UBA4802 > UBA5368 > MVZN01. The sequence goes on from JALOTJ010000005.1 coordinate 17,821, forward strand.
CTCGAGGACGTCCGCAAGGGAATCGATATCGAAAAGAAGAAACTGGAGAACGAGAAGAAACGCTACGCCGGCTACGAGCGCAACGTGCGCGACCTGGCCGGCAAGGTGACGAGCATGCGCCCGGAACAGGCCGTCGAGATCATGATAAAATGGGAGGAGGTACTCATCGTCGACGTACTCAGGCGCATCGACGCGGACGCCGTGGAACAGGGCCGCAGGAGTATTTCTCCGTACCTCATTTCCCTTATGCCGCGCGACAAGGCCAGCCGTATCCTGTACCTTATGACGCAAATCTGAGACCGGAGCACTTCTCTTCTAGCCCTAAAATTGGGTTGATTTCCAACCGGCGCCATGATACGGTCGTAAACCTGGCGCCGGTTGGGCCCTTGCGCCCCCCTCCGCCATCGAGTTACCGGTGCATTTTTGTTATCCTTTTATGCCATAATGGATGTATGCGATTGAAGAATAAAACTATCGCCGTAATGACGCTCGTCCTTGCTGCATTCCTTGCGATGTCGTCGTGCGGCTCGCTCGGTGAGCGGAGTAAAAAAATCGGCGGCATGAAGGGGGAGTCGTATGCTCCGGCCGCTGAATATGATGCCCGGGAAGGCGCCAGCGGCATGCTTGGCGATGACGAGAAGAGCGATCTTGCAGCTCCGTCCCCAAAAAGGAGCGAAAAGGCCAAAACCGCACCGCGCGAGCGGATGGTCGTCTACACTGCCGATTTCTCTATCGAGGTCGAGAGCATAAAGCAGTCGCTCGACAAAATCGGCTCGCTGGTCAAGAACCTCGAGGGTTTTATCGAGTCGGTGACCACCGCGGACTCATACGGCGGAGCGAGGATTGTCCTCAGGGTGCCGGTAAGGCGTTTTGATGAGGCGCTCGCCGGGGCCGAGAAGCTGGGGAGCGTAATTGACCGCAGCGTGACGGCGTCCGATGTCACGATGGAATTCAACGATATAACGCTCAGGATCGATACGGCGAAGCGGGTGCGCGAGCGGATGTACGAGCTCCTGAAGCGGGTAACGAAGGTCGAGGACCGCGTAAAAATCCTGCGCGAGATCGAACGGCTCACGGAACAGATCGACGTAATGACGACGCGAATGAATTACCTGGCGGGCCGCGCGCGTTTTTCGACGATTACGCTGAGCCTGAAGGCCAGGGTAAAAGACTCCGTGCGCTCGTTCATCCCCTCTCCGTTCCCATGGATAGCCGGCATGACACCCGATAAAAAAAGCATATTCGATGACGGTAAAAAAACGCACTTCGACGCGCCGGCGGGTTTCTTTGCGCTGAAAAGGAATTTCTACGAAGGGGATTCGGCGTTCCTCGTGAGCGCTCCCGACGGAACGACCGGAATGCGACTGGGGCTCGTGGAAAACTATCCGCCCGCCGATACCGCCTTCTGGGCCGAGGCATTCGAGATCGACGCGCGCAACCGCATGTACAAGCTCGAAAAGTCGGACGATATATCGGGCCAGCACGGCCTTTCGTTCAGGCGCTACCTCTTCGCGCTTTCCGGCGGCAGGAGGTATCTGGTGGCCTTTGCGGTCGGCGGCGGAAACCTCTACGTGGTCGAGGCCGTGTCCGATTCGGAAGCCGGGTACGCCAGGCACGCGGCGGCGGTCGAAGCGTTCATTAAATCGGTAAGGAGCGCGCGATGAAACGTACTATCGCGATAATCGCGCTGTGCATTTTCTGCGGCATTCCCGCGCTAGCGGCGGATGGCACATTCACGCAGGAATACTTTTACGGCATGTTCGCCGCGGAAAGGGAGAAGGCGGTTGCGCGCCTGCGCTCATTCGCCGCGGAAAACAACGGATATGTTAAATTTTACTCCAATACGAAGGTGGTTTTGCGCATGCCCGCCGAGCGCGTGCAGCGCATACGCGATGTCATACTCGACACGGGGTATATCGGCGACGAACGCCTGCAGCGCACCGACGTGGGCGAGTCGCTCCTAGACTTGCGCACCAGGTTGAAGACGAAGGAGTCGCTTTTAGCCAGCCTCTATAAAATCTTCGAGGACGCACAGGTCCAGCAGACGCTCGAGGTCGAGAAGGAGCTAGGAAAGGTCGTAATGGAAATCGAGAACATCAAGGGCAGGATCGCCTATCTTGAAGACAGGATTTCGCTCGCCGAAGTGACGGTCTCGATAAACATCCAGCCGGGTTCGAAAAAGGGCGCCGTGAGCGGCCGTTCGCGCTGGGAGTGGATTAATTCCCTCGGGATCGAGGGCCTTATGTCCTCCGGGGGGTGGCGATGAGAACGGTTATTGCCGCCCTTTCGGGGATCGTACTCCTCTTCCTCTGCATCATCCCGGGATGCCGTACGGCAGGCGTAAAATACCGGATGGACGCCCCCGTGGGCTTTGCGGTGTATACTGAGGACACAGCGTTGTACCGGGCGATAAGCGCCGACGGCGTACGGATCAGGGCCAGCCGTGTGGAGAACAATCCCCCCGGTGACGCCGCCATGTGGGGGCAGGCGGTCGAGGCGCATTTGAAAAACAGGGGGTATCACCGTATTGCGGAACAGCAGGTGACCGCCCGGAACGGCTGGTCGGGTTCGTTTACGGAATATGCGTACTGGTATAACGCGGAGGAGCACCGGTACGCCGTCACGATTTTCGTAACCGCGGGCCATGTCTATCTTGTGGAAGCCGGCGGTACGGCCGAACGCTATGCCCGGAAGCGGGACGGGATTATCAAGTCACTCGGGCAGTTCAGCGTTGAGTGATGCACGCATTAAGGATTGACGTATTTGCGCCGCCGGTATCTTCCTGAATCCAAAGACCGGAGTTGGTGCACCATCGGGCGGTTTCCCGAAAGAATCGTGCGGTTTCGGGTTGTCCTGCCGTCCACCACCTGAATTCCCGGATACTCGCCGACAGTGGAGTGTAAATGAAAATTCTGGTTACCGGCTCGGCCGGTTTTATCGGGTCGTTCACAGCGGCCAGGCTGATGGAAGAAGGGCACGAGGTGGTCGGCATCGACAACCTCAACGATTATTATGACGTCGGATTGAAGAACGGCAGGAATGAACTTCTTCAAAGACGTTTCCCGTCGTATGAGTTTAAAAGGATATCGATAGCCGAATACGGTTCGCTCACGGCGCTGTTCCGGGCACATGCTTTCGAGTACGTGGTTAATCTCGCCGCACAGGCGGGTGTGCGATACAGCCTCAGCAATCCTCTCGCCTACGGGGAAAGCAACCTCTCGGGCTTCCTGAACATACTCGAATGCTGCCGCAACCACGATATCCGGCACCTCGTGTACGCATCTTCCAGCTCGGTGTACGGCCTGAACGCCCGCGTACCCTTTTCGGTGCATCATAACGTGGACCATCCGGTTTCGCTCTACGCCGCGACGAAAAAGTCGAACGAGCTCATGGCCCACAGCTATTCCCACCTGTACGGCATCCCGACAACGGGGCTCCGCTTCTTTACGGTATACGGGCCGTGGGGACGCCCCGATATGGCGTATTTCATGTTCACCAGGGCGATACTGGAAGGACGGCCGATAGACGTGTTCAATAACGGCGACATGGAGCGCGATTTTACCTATATCGACGATATCGTCGAAGGCGTATGCAGAATTATCCGGATGCTGCCGTCGGGCGATCCGCTCTGGAGCCCGGACAGCCCGGATCCGGGAACGAGCAGCGCGCCGTACAGGCTCTACAATATCGGCAATAATAATCCGGTCAGGCTGATGCATTTCATAGAGGTGCTCGAGGACGCCCTTGGCAAAAAGGCCAGCATCAATTTCCTTCCCATGCAGCCGGGCGACGTCAAAACTACCTACGCGGATATCGATGACCTGGTCCGGGACGCCGGCTACGCCCCGGCGACGACGGTGGAGCGCGGGATAGCCGAGTTCGTGCGCTGGTACAGGGAGTATTATCGTATAGATGTATGACATTCCCGGGTTCTAAAAGTCTTGACTATTCATCGCATTCGTTTGAGATAGCATTCCACCGTCGGCGGGCGGTCTGGATGTGAATCGACGGCAATTTTAATTTATCAAAGGTAGACGCTTTGAGCGTACAAGGAGGAAATCGTGAAGGTTACCGTTGTCGGATCCGGTTATGTGGGTCTCGTTACCGGCGCCTGTTTCGCAGAAATGGGCAATGACGTCTATTGTGTAGATATCGATGAAAAGAAGATAGAGAATCTCAAGAAGGGAATACTGCCGATCTACGAACCCGGCCTCGAGGAGATCGTCAAAAGGAACTTTTCCGGGGGGAGGCTGCACTTCACCAACGATATAAAAGAAGGGCTCGATGATTCGCTGTTCATGTTCATCGCGGTGGGTACGCCCCCGGACGAGGACGGTTCGGCCGACCTGCAGCACGTGCTCGCCGTCGCGCGCGACATCGGAAAGAAGATGGAAAAGTATGTAATCATAGTGAACAAATCGACCGTGCCCGTGGGGACGGCCGACAGGGTACGCGAGGCCGTGCGCGACGAACTGACGAAGCGCGGACGCGGGGAGCTCGAGTTCGACGTTGTGTCCAATCCCGAGTTCCTGAAGGAGGGCGCAGCGATCGATGACTTCATGCGGCCCGACCGCATCATCGTCGGTACCGACAATGTGCGCACCGGCGAGCTGATCAAGGAGCTGTACGCACCGTTCGTCCGCAACGGCCACCCGGTCTTCATCATGGGCGTGCGCTCGGCCGAGCTCACCAAGTACGCGGCCAACGCGATGCTCGCCACGCGCATAAGCTTCATGAACGAGCTTTCGCGCCTCTGCGAAATAAGCGGTGCCGATATCGAGAGTATCCGGCAGGGAATCGGCTCGGACACGCGCATCGGCATGCCGTTCCTGTACGCCGGCCTCGGATACGGCGGCTCGTGCTTCCCCAAGGACGTGAAGGCGCTCATACAGACATCCAAGGAATTCGGCCTCGAGGCCAGGGTGCTTATGGCGGTTGAGGACATCAACCACGAACAGAGAATACGATTCGCGGAAAAGATCAGGCAGCATTTCAGCGGCGATGTAAAGGGTAAAACCTTCGCGGTATGGGGCCTTTCGTTCAAGCCGCAGACCGACGATATGCGGGAGGCGCCGGCGATCGATATAATAGACGATTTGCGCAAGAGCGGTGCGAAGTTCAGGGCCCACGACCCCGTGGCGATGGAAGTGGCGAAATCGATCATCGGCGAGAAGAACGTCGAGTATATGACCAATTATTACGACGCGCTCGAAGGCGCCGATGCGCTGCTGCTGCTGACGGAATGGAACCAGTTCCGCAGGCCCGACTATGACCGGATGAAGTCGCTGTTAAAACGGCCGCTGATCTTCGACGGACGCAACCAGTACGACCCGGCGAAGATGAAGGAGCTCGGTTTCACCTATTACTGCATCGGGCGGCCGTAAGGCCGCGCGACGTGCGTGCGTGCGTTTATGGATGAGCGGGGCACGCCGTTGGGATCGGGGCAGCGGGTCCTTGTCGCGGGGGGTGCGGGCTTTATCGGCTCGCACCTCTGCGATGCGCTGGTCGCGGCGGGACATGCGGTGTTGTGCGTCGACAACTTCCATACCGGGGCAAAGCGCAACATCGAGCGCCTCCTCGACCATGACGCCTTCGAGCTGCAGAATCACGATATCGTCCATCCGCTCTATCTCGAAACGGAACGTATATATAACCTTGCCTGTCCCGCGTCGCCCGTCCATTACCAGTCCAATCCCGTCAGGACGATCAAGACGAACGTTATCGGCACCATCAACCTCCTCGGGCTTGCCAGGCGCGTAAAGGCGAGGATACTCCAGGCATCCACCAGCGAGGTTTACGGAGACCCCGAGTCGCATCCACAGAAGGAGTCGTACTGGGGACGGGTCAATCCCATAGGCCCGCGCGCCTGTTACGACGAGGGCAAGCGGTGCGCCGAGTCCCTCTGCGTGGAGTACCATCGTCAGAACGCGGTCGATATACGGATTGCGCGCATTTTTAACACTTACGGCCCACGCATGCATCCGGGCGACGGACGCGTGGTGAGCAACTTCATCGTCGGCGCGCTCCGCGGCGAGGCGCTTACCGTATACGGCGACGGCACACAGAGCAGGTCTTTCTGCTACGTCGACGACATGGTGAAGGGACTGGTGGCACTGATGGACTACGAAGCGGGATTCGCCGGTCCGGTGAACCTGGGGAATCCCGAAGAGATCAGTATCGGCGAACTCGCCGTGCTTATAATCGAGCTTGCCGGTTCGCGCTCGTCCCTGGAATACCGGCCGCTTCCCGAGGACGATCCTATCCGGCGGCGGCCGGATATCGCAAGGGCCGAAGGAATACTCGGCTGGAAACCCTCGATGATGCTGGAGGAGGGTTTGAAAAAAACGATTGATTATTTCGACGAACTGCTGTCCAACATTAGCTGACGCCCTGCCGTAATTTACAGAGAAAAGAAGAAGCGGTCGAAATGAAAAACCCCATCCTGGTGCCCGAACTCAGGGAGCTCTTGAGAAAAAAGCGCTTCGCCGTTTTGAAGGAATTCATCGACGAGCACCACGAAAGGGAAATCGCCGAATACCTGGCGCTGCTGCGGCCGGATGAAATACTGAAAATACTGAACCTCACCGGGCTCTACAAGCGTGCGGAGATATTCAGTTATCTCGACATGGACGTGCAGGTCGAGCTCGTTTCAGGCGAGTCGAAGAAAAACGTCGCCGACCTGCTTATGCAGATGTCACCGGACGACCGGGCGGACCTCTTTCAGCACCTCGAAAAGAACGTGGCCGACAAGCTGCTCCTTCTGCTTCCGCTGAACGAGCGGCTCGACGTGATCAAGCTGACCTCGTACCTCGAGGAGACCGCCGGGGCCATCATGACGACCGATTACGCGACGCTCCTGGAGACCGACCGGGTGGACCTGGCGATCAAGAAGCTGCGTAGGGAAGCCCCTTCCAAGGAAACCATTTACTACAGTTACGTGACCGACGGCGGGGGCAGGCTTATCGGCTTCGTGTCCCTCCGGAACCTCATTCTGGCCCGGCCCGCACAGCGCGTGGAAAGCGTTATGAAACGAGACATAATCTTCGCGCGCGTCGATGACGACCGGGAAAAGGCCGCGAGGCTTATCGCCGAATACGACCTTATCGCGCTACCGATCGTCGATCATAGCGAGCGGCTGATCGGCATCATTACCCATGACGACGCGATGGACATCATACGCGACGAGCAGACCGAGGATATGGAGCGCCTCATGGCCATCAGCGGTGGTGTCGAGGACAAGCCCTACCTCGATATCCCGGCGTTCACGCACTTCAAGAAACGCGTGGTCTGGGTCGTCATTCTTGCGGTTCTCGGTCTGGTTTCGGGATTAATAATAGAGGGATTCAGGGATTCCCTGGAACAGCTCATCATCCTGACCTTCTATCTGCCGCTTCTCACTTCAACCGGGGGGAACACCGGCAGCCAGTCGGCGACGGTCGTCCTTCGCGCGATTGCGCTAAACGAACTCTTTCCGGAAGACATCGTCAAGGTGATATTGAAGGAGTTCGTCGTGAGCACCATGCTCTGCGTCTGTCTCGGAGTACTGGCGTACGGCAGGGTGCTCCTGCTGTCGAGTTCGGCCGACATTCCTCCGCAGTTTACCCTCGGCGGTATAGCCACCGTTGTTGCGATCGCGCTCTCCGTACAGGTGGTATGGTCGACCGTATTCGGCGCGATGATTCCGATCATCGCCACCAGACTCAAGCTCGATCCGGCGGTGATATCGAGCCCGACCCTGGCCACGATCGTGGACATGGGAGGGATCACCATATACTTCGCGATTGCGAAAATGGTCCTGGGAATATGAGCAGTGCTTTGGAATTAGTTCTTGACGAAAATCAGGTAAATTAATTGTATTAAACCGTACGGCCGGAAAATCAAACGAATCCGGAGCGGATGTCGATTATAAACTGGGAACAGCCTGATAATGAAACTATCTGAAGTTAAAAAAATACTCAACGCGGACGTGATCTTCGGTGAAGAGATGATCGACCAGGTAGAGGTGGAGACGGCATTCGCCTCGGACCTGCTCAGCGACGTTCTTGCCTATTCCAAGGAAAACGCGCTCTTCCTGACCGGGCTCACCAATCCGCAGGTGATCCGGACCGTAGAGGTGCTCGACCTCGTCGGCGTTGTTTTTGTCAGGGGCAAGGTCCCGCAGATGGAGACGGTGGAGCTCGCCAAGCGAAAGGGCATACCGCTTCTTCGCACCAAGTGCATCATGTTCGAAACATGCGGCAGGCTGTACGGAGCGGGAGTCAAGGCGTCGCGGATAATGGTGGACTGAACCGCCGATGCATCCGGTCCAGTTTTATCATATCCAGGGCAGAGACTTCCACAATGCCGGCCGGACATCGACCACCATCAAACGTTTCCTCCGGGAAAAAGAATATCCGCCCCAGGTGATCCAGCGGGTCGCCATCATTGCATACGAGGCGGAAATCAACATCGCCTGTTACACCGACTACGGTTACTTTTTCCTGTATTTTCTCGGGGACCGGGTCCGTATCGTCGTCAAGGACAGGGGCCAGGGGATTGCGGATATCGACCAGGCGATGCAGGAGGGTTTTTCGACCGCCTCGGATGAAATTCGAAAACTCGGTTTCGGGGCGGGCATGGGCCTGGCCAATATAAAAAAGAACGCGGATATTATGCACATAAAATCGATGCCGGGCGTCGGCACGGTTCTCGAGATAGATATAATGGTTAATTCCGAAGGCAGGAGCGAAAGCATGGGCACAACCCTCCGGGAAATAATGGACAGGGCGAATCTGGAAAATCTCACCGAAGGCCTCGATCTCGCTACGGCGGTCACCGGCGGGTACGCTGGAGACCTTCTCAGCGACGTCAACGCGAACTCAAGCGCCGGAAACGTGTGGGTGACGGTCCTGACTCATCCGAACGTTACGGCCGTCGCCGGGCTCAAGGACCTGGCCGGGGTCATCATCGCCGGAGGCATCCGACCGGGCGCTGACTTCGTCGAAAAGGCTTACGCGGAAAAAATTCCGATCATGTTCACCGAGATGAGCGCCTTCGACGTGGTGGCGATGCTCTCGACGATGGGAGTAAGCGGCAATTCCTGAGCCGCCGTCAGTTTCCTCAATCCAGCGAAAATCCGAACATGCGCGCTGCGTTCGCGGTCGTTACCGCGGCGACGCGCTCCTCGCTTTCACCGAGTATCTCCGCGGCGGCCCTGAGGTTGTAAACGATGTTGGCGGGCACGTTGGGCGCGTCTCTTGCCTCAACGGGCGGAATGTCGGGGCTGTCTGTCTCGAGCATGAAATGGTCCGGGTAAATCGCCCTGAGCACCGACTCCTTCTTTTTACTGTTGCGGTAGGTGAGCACGCCGCCGAACGAAAAGCTGAAACCGTATTTCATGAATTCCACGGCGATCTCGACGCTTCCGGAATATGAATGAATGACGCCCCCTCGCGCGGGCAGGCCGGTCTTTTTTAAAAACACGTGAAGCTCGTCGAAGGCGCCGCGGCAGTGGACGATTACCGGGAGATCGATCTCGCGGGCCACGGCAAGCTGGCGTTCGAAGAGCCGTTTCTGCAGATCCAGGGGCACCGCGGGAGTCTTTTTATCGAGCCCGATCTCGCCTATGGCGACGGCGCCCCGCCCGGGGGCATGCGCGAGTTCGGCGATTCGCTCCTCGTCACCCTTCTTCCCGTACCAGGGATGGATGCCCAGGGCGAACTCGACTTCGTCGTAGCGGCGGGCAATGGATTCAGAAAGGGCCCATTCCTCCGGTACGATCGACGAGGTGATGAGTTTCACGATTCCGGCTTCTTTCGCCGCGGAGACGATGGAGTCCAGCCTGCCGCCGAACACATCGCTCTCGAGATGGCAGTGTACGTCGACCAGGCGCATGTCATTCACCGATGATCTTGACCATGACGCGCTTGGGGCGCTGTCCGTCGAACTCGCCGTAGAAGATCTGCTCCCACGGCCCGAAGTCCAGCTTTCCTTTCGTAATGGCGACCACCACTTCGCGCCCCATGATTGTGCGCTTTATGTGCGCATCGCCGTTGTCCTCGCCGGTGCGGTTGTGGCGGTACCGGTTCGTCGGCTCGTGGGGGGCGAGGCCCTCGAGGAAATCGTCGAAGTCCTGGATAAGCCCGCTTTCGTTGTCGTTGATGAAGACCGAGGCGGTGATATGCATCGCGTTGACCAGGCAGAGTCCCTCCTGTACGCCGCTCTTTTTTACCAGATCTTCGATCTTCAGGGTGATATTGACATAATCCCTTTTCTTCTTCGTCGTAAAGACGAGATGCTCGGTGAGTGATTTCATGTCCTTCCTCGCTGTCCGGTGGTTTCGATGCGGGCCGCCGGCGAAGATGACGGTCCGGATGAATGATCGCCGATCGTTGTGGCCGCGTCAACCAGATATCAGCATCAGGGAGCGACGGGGAGGCGGCAGCGGAGTCCGCTACCCCCGGAAGTAGGCCGCATATTTCAAGAATGATGATTGACATACTTCAGTAAATCATGTATTAAGACGCGCGAGCGATTGGCGTTTAAAAATATAAATGACGCACGCGACGATTGTACTACTACAAATATATATGGTGGGATACAGCAGCAACCATTACACTACAGGGAGCGTGTCATGCAATCACCTAATTATTATGAGTTTTTAGGCCGGCCCAAGATGATTTCGGGTAAAAGGGCGCTTGAGCAGATTCCCCTGGAACTGGAGGGCTACGGCGCGGGGCGTCCTCTTATTCTCCTCCAGGGGGGGGCCGGTTCCCGCGGGCAGGCCGATACGATTACGAAGGCGCTGTATGATTCGAGCCTGGTGATAGGGGCGCTGTACGACGGCGCAATCGCAGGGTCGACCTCCGGTATAGCGAGTGAGCTCGCCGGGCTGTTCAGGGCGCGTAAATGCGATTCGATCATCGCAATAGGCGGTGGGGCGCTCGTTGACGTCGCAAAGTGCGTTAACATGGAAGTGGCTGAAAAAAAACCCGCCCTCGGGCTGGCCGGCGAGGGAAAGATCTCCCGCGAGTTGAAACCCATGGTGCTGGTGCCGGTGGCGCTGGTTTCGGGCAACGAGGCGGCGAACAGGGCGTATATCGACGGCCTGGCCTGTATCTCGCATTTCCTTTCCCCGGATGTGGTGGTGATCGATCATCGTATGACCTCGACCGCCGAAACTAGACCCACGCTGTATTCCGGGCTCACCGCGCTCGCCCATGCGGTTGAGGCGGCCATATCGGTATCGGCGAATCCAATGATCGACGCGTATGCGTACGCGTCCCTGCGCCTGCTGTGCGAACACCTGCCGGCGGCGGTGAAAAAGCCATCGGACAAAAAGAGCTCGGTCGCCGTCGCCAATGCCGCCGCTCTCGCGGCGATAGCCTTCTCGAACGCGCCGGCGGGAATGGCGCACTATCTCGCCGAAGCGCTTGCCGACGGCACGGGCATCGACCCGGGGATATGCATGGGACTTTTGGTCCGGGCCCTCCTGAAGACCCGTATCGTGGAAAAAAAGGGCATACGCGAAGAGCTGTGCCTGGCCCTTGCCGGCCCGGGGATGTTCTCGGCCGCCCCCGCATCCGGCCGCGCAAAGGCTGCCCTCGGTGCGATCGACGGTACGTTCGCCGATCTCGGCGGCATGATGCCGGGAAGCCTTAGGGAGATCGGGGTGACACAGCAGCGACTGAACGAGGCGGTGCGCGAAGCGGTCAAGGCGAGCCCGTCGAAGCTTTCGGCAAAGGAGTGCATGGCGGTAATCGGCCGGGCATGGAACGGCAAGTGAGCCGTGCGTCAAATCTATTATAATCGGAGCATATCATGAACTATGACAGGTATCCTGAGATAAAACCGGGGAGAAAGACGATCAAGCGCATCTATATCGCGGTCATGCTCTTTGTCGTCGGCAGGGCGATACAGGCGGCGTGCAGGGTGGATGAAACAGTCAAAAAAGAATTTAAGAATTTAAAGGATGGATTCGCGTTCGTGCTTGGAGTGCATCCGTACGGTCCCTGGATGATAGTTGGACGCGACGCGAAGGGCAGGGCAAAATATATGGGGTGGAACCCCGAGGGCAAAAAGATCCCCCTTAAAATGAGCATAAAGAATGTCGAGTCGGCGATTCTCGTCTTCACTTTCCAGGAATCAACCGCGGTAGCCTTTGCACGAAACCGCTTTGTGGTGGACGGGGACCTCATCGACGCGCTGGCCGTGGTCCGGGTGCTGGACCTGGTGGAGGTGTATCTGCTTCCAAAGCTGATCGCCGCCCTTGCGGTGAAACGATATCCGAAATGGTCCGAGCTCTCGCCGGTACGCAAGCACGTCGGCAGAATAGTGATCTATACGCGCGCGCTGCTGGGTTTCTGAGCGTTCCGCAGATACGGAAAAATTGAACTAAAAGGAGTCCGCCATGTTTCTTCCAGATTATTATGAATTTTGCGCAAGGGTAAAAACGGTCGCCGGTCACAGGGCGCTCGACAGGATACCGTCCATGTTATCGTCCCTCGGGGTGGCGCGACCGATGATCATCACCGACAGGGGGGTTTCGGGGGCCGGCCTCATCAAACTGGTGAGCGGCGCGATGAAGGGATCGAAAGCCAGGGTCGGCGCGGTCTATGACGAGGTGCCGCCCGATTCAGAGTACACGATCGTCAACGCGGCGGCGAAGCTCTATCGCGCCAAAAAGTGCGATTCGATCATCGCCGTGGGCGGAGGATCGGTGCTCGACACGGCCAAGGGCGTTAACATACTGGTTTCGCTCGGCGGGGCCAATATCCTCGATTACGAGGGCGCGGGAGCGGTCAAACGGAAGCTCAAACCGATGATTGCGATACCGACCACATCGGGGACCGGCTCCGAGGTGACGGTGGTTGCCGTTATCGCCGATCACAAGAAAAAGGTGAAGATCCCGTTTACCTCGTATTTTTTGCTTCCCGACATCGCGCTCCTCGACTCGCGCATGACGAAGACACTGCCGCCTTTCCTTACGGCGCCCACGGCCATGGACGCGATGACACACGCATGCGAAGCGTATTACTGCATGGCCAAAAATCCGCTGAGCGATGCGACGGCGCTTATGGCCATACGGCTCATCAGCGCCAATATCCTTAACGTCATCAAAAAACCGGGCGATCTGCAGGGACGGCTGGACCTGGCAAATGGCGCGATTCTCGCCGGCATGGCGTTTTCGAATTCGATGGTCGGCATGGTACACAACCTGGGCCACGCGACCGGCGGCGCCTGCGGGGTGCCTCACGGCGTGTGCATGAGTCTTTTCCTGCCTTACGGGCTGGAATACAACATGCACAAGCGGGCGAAGGAGATCGGCGAACTGCTGTTTGCGCTCGCAGGTCCCGAGGTATACGCGGCGACACCGGTAAAACAGCGACCGGAGAAAACCATAGAATACATCCGCAAGCTCAACCAGGACCTTCACGACGCGACGGGCGGAAGACACGCGCGCTTTCTGAAAGAGATCGTTGACCGCGAAGGAAGGCAGATGGTGCCGAAGGAAAAGCTTGCGGACATAGCGCGTACCGCTCAGGGCGACGGCGCCAAGGTCTATAACCCGGAAGAGATCAATTACGACGATGCGATGATGGTCCTCGAGTACGCATACGATGGAAAGCCGTTGAAAAGGAAAAAAATAAGGAAGGGCTGAATGGGCCCCGGTTCCGGCGGACGTTCGAGGGAGGCGATGCCTCCCTGGCTGTTTATGAAGGGTGCTCCGGCGTTCGGGCGTCGTTTCGGCCGGCACGGACCGCAGACAGGGGGAGTCGTCACTTGACAACGAAGAAAATAATGCGCGCGGTAAAAAGACCGGTACTCGTTATCGCGGCGGTTTGCATAGCCCTTCTGGCCGCGTGCGGCGACCGGGGAGCGGCAGTGCCCGTGCCGAAGGCCGAAAAGGGCGTGCTCGATTTAGGGAAATGGGATTTCGAGGGCCGGGGCGGGGTTCCGCTTGACGGCGAATGGGAATTTCGCTGGCGGCCGGACGACGCGGGCGCTCCCGCTCCGACCGGGTACCGCTACATGCCGGGAAGTTGGAACGGTCACGTGGTGGACGGAAAGGAGATCGGCGGGGCCGGATACGCGGCCTACCGCCTGCGCCTGACCCTCCCGCCGGGCGAGCGACGCCTGGCGTTCAGCGTTCCCGACCTGGACACCGCGTTCGACCTGTCCGTCGACGGATATACGGTTTGCGCGGGCGGGACCTACGGGATTACGAAGGAATCGTCGAGCCCCGAATGGCTGCCGAAGGTGTGCGGGTACACCTCGCGCGGCGGCGACGTGGAGCTCGTGTTCCGCATTTCGAATTTTCATCACCGCAGGGGAGGCCCGGCGAACAGCGTTGTGCTGGGCCTCGAGGAAGAGCGGCGGGCCTTCAGGGAGAAAAGCATCGCCTTCGAGATGTTTTTATTCGGCAGCATCTTCATTATGGCCCTGTACCACCTCGGTCTGTATTTTCTGCGCAGGCGGGATCCTTCGCCGCTGTTCTTCAGCCTGTTCGCCCTGTGCATAGGAGTGCGCGGCCTGGTGACGGGCCAGTATTACCTGCTCCATTTATGGCCCTCGATGCCGTGGGAGGCGCTGGTGAAGATTGCCTACGCGGTCATTTACGTGGCACCCCCGCTGTTCACGATGTTCCTGCGCTCCCTGTTCCCGGACGAGTTCGACCGGCGCGTCGAGCTGTTCTATTCAGGGGTCTCCACCCTGCTTACCGGCGCGGTGCTGTTCACCCCCGCACGGGTCTTCACGTATACGCTGCCGGCCTTCCAGGTCATTCTTGTGGCGGGTTGCGCGTACGCGATGTTCGTGCTCATACGGGCCGCGTCGCGCGGGAGGGAAGGCGCGGTGATTTTCATCGCCGGTTTCTGCTTCCTATTCGCGTCGATCGTTAACGACCTGCTCCACAACAACCAGGTGATCCAGACGGCCTACCTGGCGTCGTTCGGGGTGTTCATCTTCATTTTCTCGCAGACCCTGCTTCTGTCCATGCGTTTCTCGCGCGCGTTCAGGGAGGTGGAAACCCTGCTGGAGGAGAAGGGCGAACTCAAGGATACGAACCTGGTGCTCGAGAGCCTCTCCTTCCTTGACGACCTGACGGCGATTCCAAACAGGCGGCGCTTCAGTGAGTTCATAAACACCGAATGGCGCCGCTCGGCGAGAAATCAGAGTGCCATGGCGCTTTTAATGATCGACATCGATTTTTTCAAGCTCTTCAACGACAACTACGGCCATCACGCCGGCGACGAAGTGCTCCAGAAGGTCGCGACCACTTTGCAGGAGGCGCTCAAGCGGCCCGGAGATTTCGTGGCGCGCTACGGCGGCGAGGAGTTCGTGGTCGTACTGCCCGATACGGACGTGCAGGGAGCGCTCGTCATCGCCGAGGCGATGCGTCGTGAGATCGAGGAGCTCGGCATCGTGCACCGGTATTCCGGCATTTCGGACAGGCTTACCATAAGCCTCGGAGTGGCGGGCATGCAGGCGGAGCGCGACTCGTCCCCGCGGGTGCTTATCGAGGCGGCGGACGCGGCGCTGTACAGGGCGAAGCAGGCCGGGCGTAACCGCGTGCATTCATAGCCTGTTTCGAAAGAGAGTTTTTCTTGACAGGCCGCTGGCGGCCGTGCTAATGAACACAGGCGTTCGGGATGGCCCCGGACGCGGCGGAACATGCGCCCGTAGCTCAGCTGGATAGAGCGTCGGACTTCGAATCCGCAGGCCGCAGGTTCGACTCCTGCCGGGCGCGCACGTAACTACTGGAATTTCAGGCAGTCAGGATGCCCCGCCATATCCCTTCCCCGTCGGTGTCTTTATCCGTTGACGGCAGGTTGACATTGGATTGGTAATCGACCTTCTGATTCAGGCGGTTGACCTTCTCGGCGATGTCATTACGGCCGGCGATAGGAGCATAGCGTTTGATGGTGACGCACGATCGGCCGGGCGCCGGGGGCGCGGCGCACGATACCGGCCAAAGCTGCTTGCGCATCGAGAAGCACTCACCGGCATCACCGCGTCCCGACGGGGCGTTTCTATCCCCTGAGCTGCCTCATGAATTCATCGATATAACCGTCCAGTCCGTCCAGGCCGTATCCGGCAACGGTTTGCTGTTCGATGGTGAAGATGTCACCCAGCTCCATGGGGCTTTTCCCTTCGAGGGCGCTTTTTCCCAGAAGCGCCCCTCCGAAGGCGGTGGCCTCTTCCATACCCGAGAGCTTTACGGAAGAACCGGGGAACATTGACGCCAGCAGGGCGGTATAGACCGCATTCTTCCGAAAGCCCCCTTCGATGTATATTTCATCGGACCGCTCTATGCCGGTCATTTCCATCGCGCACTTTGACTGTATGGCCAGGGAAAGGTTCAGTATGCAGTAGGCCCGCTCGAAGTCATCGAAGAATTGGGGCGCCGTGCCGGCCATCAGTTCGCCGAAGGAAAGGGTCTTGCCGTTTTCTACCAGGCGGGCCTGGGACCCGGGGAAGACCCCGAAGGGGACAATCGAGGGCAGGATAAATTCTTCCCGCCTGCGCAGTATGTTTTCGCAGAGATTTTTATCAAATCCCGGGAAAGCCCTTTCCCCGTGAAGGGAGGCGAGCTGCCCGGTGTAAATGTCGAATTCCAGGCCGCCCAGGAATATGACGGTCCGCACCGGGTCGGCGAAAGCGTTGTGGTTGTAATAGACCACCTTTCCCATCTCGTCGGGCGAAAAGGTGACGCCTGCGGCGGGACGCATGGCGACGCAGACGGTGCCGGTGGAATTAAGCACGAAGGGTTTCGACGCCTTGACCAGGTAGGGCAGCATGGACGCGTTCGAATCGTGGATGCCCAGGGTGACCACCGCGGTTTCGGGGATCCCCGTCCTTTTCGAAATTTCCGGCGTCACGGTGCCCAGCACGTCCCAGGGACGCTGGATTTTCGGGGGCATGAGCGCCCGTATGCCCATGGCATCGGCGAGGGGTCCGTAGTCGCAGCGGTCGAAGTCCCAGAGGTAGGTGTGGGTGGCCATGTACGTGTATTCGGCTCCGCGGTTCCCCGTCAAAAGGTGACCGTAAAACTGGGGAAGCCCCAGGATTGTGGTCGTTTTCGCGAATTCCTCAGGGAAGCGCTGTGAGGCGAAATAGATGCCTTTCGCCATGCACCCCAGCCCCGGCATGTTCGGGGTGGCGGTTTCCACGTGGAGTTTGTCGGGGTCGCCGAAGCGGCGGTAGAATTCATTGTGAAAGGCCTCGCCCGGGTCGGTGGTATAGGACAGGACTGGAATGGCCAGGCGGCCGTCGGCATCGACACAGGCGAAGGCGGCACCGTGGGCCGAGACCGACAGCGCCCCCACCTCGAAGCGGGCGGCGATCTCTTTGAGATTATCGAGCAGCCACAGGGAGGTTTCCTCCACCGTCTCGTAACTTACCCCGTCCCGCTGCACCTCTTCGAAGACCTGGTAGACCGAGTGCACGGGGCGCAGTGAGCCGTCGAAGACCACCAGTTTCTTGTTGGTCTTGCCCACGTCGAATACCACAATATGCCTGTTGCCGCTTTTACCGTTTTTCGCCATGACGACATGCCTCCACCGGAAATGTTTACGAGGGTTTAGGTTTTCTCATTTCTTCATTGGCCCGGGCCTTATTCATGACCGTGTCGCGACGGAAGGCGACCAGGCCGCTCAGGGTCGGCTCGGGGATCGTCATGACCTCGCGGCCGGTGGCCAGGGCCTGACAATAGACCCGGGACGCCTTCTCCAGCAGTTCG
Source organism: Spirochaetota bacterium (assembly GCA_025457965.1). Classification (GTDB taxonomy): domain Bacteria; phylum Spirochaetota; class UBA4802; order UBA4802; family UBA5368; genus MVZN01. The sequence continues at coordinate 35,540 of JALOTJ010000005.1, forward strand.
GCGTTGAGCCAGGCTTTCTCAAGGTCTTCACCGAGGCTCAGGGCGCCGTGATTCTGCATGAAGTAGCAGTTGCACAGGTTGCCGAGCTTCGAGGTCACGTTTTTGACCAGGTCCTCGGAACCCGAGAGGCCGTAGGGGACCACCTCGACCATTTCGCCGATGCTGAACATCACCTCGTCGAACAGCGCCGGCAGGGGCGTGTTGGTGACCGCGAGCACGCTGGCGCAGGGCTGGTGCGTGTGCACCACGGCGCCGACGTCGGCCCGGTTTTTATAGACCGCCAGGTGCATCGACGCCTCGACGGAAGGCGCGTGCTTTCCTTCGAGCTGCTTCATGTTGAAATCAAGTACGCACACGTCGTCGGGGGTGAGGGATTCATACCGTAGGCTCGAAGGGGTTATGACGAAAACATCTTCAGTTTCACTCCGCATCGAGACGTTTCCCCCGGTGCCCAGCAGGGTCCCGAAAAAACCCTCGCGGCACAGCCATGCGCTGCATTCCAGAATGCTCTTTTTGTACTGGTCGTAATTACCCATCGCGGCCTCCATGCTCTGTAGTCCGGGAGAATAGCAGAAGTATTCGCGCTTGTCAAATTAATATGAAAAGTCCCCTTCGCGGACGGTTTTTCGAGATAGACCTTCAAAGTAGAGCATAATTTTACGGGGTATGGTATATTGTCACAGGGTAGGGAAATTCAGGGTTTAACGCCAATCGAAAATCCGTTTACCTGGGAAAACGGCCGTATTAATGCCGGGGCGCGCCGGGCGGAGCGGGCCGCTTCTATCTGGCCGGTCACCTTCAGCTATAGAGGCCGTGACGGAGTAAGCACCTTCAGGCCCGTGAGGCCCCTTCGGATGTGCACGGACGGGGGCCGGTGGTACCTGGAGGTGTACTGCATCCTGAGAATGGAAGAGCACACCTTTCGGCTGGACCGCATGGATGACGTGAGTCCCATGGCCGCCGATGCCGTCAAAGAGTACGGTGAGGAGGTGCTGATGTAAGGTCGATGTTACGCCCGATAAGGGTGGAAATAGAGAATATATGGTCAGGAAGGGAGGAAAAATGAAAACAAAAAACAGAAAGGAACAGGGCCGCGGCGCCGACGCCGCGCGGCCGGGTAACGTGGTGGACATAGCGCGGAAAGGGAAAAACCGGTGGAAACGGGACAGACGGTATCGGGAGGCCCTTGCGGTCATCTCGGAAGAACTGACCGGCATTGCCGATGAGTTCCTGGACCGGGCCTTTCGACTGGCCCTTGCGGGCCCCTGGAGTGAATGGAACGAAACCGTCACGGAGGGATCCGAGCTTTATGTCGACGATGAGCTGCTCCGCGGGAGCGGCGACCCCAATGTAATCAGGCTGATGGACGCGCGGGAATACCTGTACCGCCTCGCCGAAGAACTTGGGTCCAGGGAACGGCGGGCCGACCGGGATACCCGGGACGAGGATGAAAGGCTTCTGGATGAACTGATCGAAGAAGAACGCAAAATCCTCACGAAGGAGCAGAGCGATAGCTTTCAGGACTACGCTGATTTTATGACGGGAGAGGGAAAGTACAGGGATTGAGTGTCACTGCCGCTTTATAAGGGCACACAGGCGTCGCATTGGAGGAGTATTGGAGGAAAAAAGGTCACCCCACGGAGGCGGGGTGTTTCTCCGCTTGATGGCAACGATATGGCAGTTAAATTAGTTTGCCCACGGGAGTGGGGTGTTTTCATAATTCACTCATATCCGTAGGCTCAATATAGCCTAGTGGAGTGTTCTGAAAAACGGGGCAGGCCCAAAGAATTGTACGCTGCGGGGCACCATATGGGGTCCGGGAGGTGGGCGACAGGCGCGACGACCTTTTGTCGCGCCGGTGCGTGAGTCGACTCTTTCACTGGCGGCATGCAATACATCTCTATGCCGACCATGTACATATACCCAACAAAACCCGAGCGGCGGTCTCCAGCGCCATGGTCCGTTTCCGCCGGTGATCAGCCCCTATTTTAACGAAAGCACGCAACAATTGCAGCGGTATTCTCTTGATAGAATTTGTATGTGTACAGGTCTTATTGTGGTTGACAATATTGGCCAGTCGGTCAGATATTAAACCATCTGGTCAGTTTTAATTACTCCCCGGGAAGCATTGTATTCGAGTCGCGAAAGGAATTGGCGGAACAGGAATGGGATCGTTTATAGAGAAAATACGGAAGGAGCAGATCGTCAATACGGCGATCATGACCATCGCGAGAAACGGGTTCATCAACACCTCCCTTGAGGATATCGCACGGAATGCGGAAATCAGCAAAGGCATCATTTCCTATTATTTTAAAACGAAGGACACCCTTATTTGCAGCGTAATCAACCGTATAATGGACGATTTGCAGGAAGAGATCATTGAAAAAGCCGCGGTGGAATCTACCTGTTCGGGTAAAATAGCTGCCGGCATAACGGCTAACTTCGATTACATGGCGGAAAACCGGCAGGCGATAGTGGCCTTCGTCGATCTCTGGAGTTCGATTTCGACGAAGGACGACAAACATGATTATAACAGCAGGGTTTATGAAAAGTGCATCGGTTTTTTTAAAAGGTTAATCGCCGCCGGCATGGAGAAAGGCGAGTTCAAGCAAGTTGACAGCGGTCTGACGGCGTCAATCATCCAGGCCGCAATAGACGGTATGATGATCCAGTGGATATTCAACGAGCAATCGGTCGATCTGCGCCGGGCGTCCGGCGGAATCATCCATATGGCCGAAAGGCTCCTGCGGTAACGGGTGCCGCGGTCACGGGACGCCGGCTTGCATCGTATTGTTCTCTTTCGAGATATGTCATCTGATACAGGAGGGAGGGAGTGATGAAGCAGGGAAAGGTTATCGACTGTGCAGTAACGCCGCCGTTTAAAGAGTTTTTTATCAATCCTTCTTACATGGATAACTACATGCGGGTCTATGGTTTGGACCTGGAAAAAGAGTTCAGGGTCCTTCTGGACATGGGCTGGACCGTGGAGTCGTTCGTTCAGATGCTCGACGGCGAAGGCATAGACATCGCCGTGATCAGGGCGCGTGATATCGAGACCACCTATGGATTGAAGATAAGCAATGAGGCGTGCGCGGATATCGTGAAACAGCGACCTGACCGTTTTATCGGCCTTGCCGGCGTCGATCCGTTAAAGGGACAGACTGCGGTGGAGGAGTTGGACCATGCGATACGCGACCTGGGACTCAAGGGTGTGGATTTCTGGACCTACGAGTATAAAATCCCGGCGCACGATCGGCGCTTTTATCCACTGTACGAAAAATGCCTCGAGTTTAATGTGCCGGTGTTCATCGAATCGTCCATGCATTTCAGCCGCCACGCGCCCATGGACATCTGCAGGCCCATTTATCTGGATTACATCGCGATAGACTTTCCTGATCTGGTAATCGTCGGCAGCACCCCGGGCTGGCCGTGGGTATCTGAGCTCATGGGCGTGGCGTGGAGACATCCCAATGTATACGTTTCGACTTCTACCGTCCGGCCGAAATATTTCAGCAAGCCCAATTCGGGATACGAGACCCTTATGCAGCATGGCAACAGCACCCTGCAGGACAAAATAATGTTCGCATCCGGCTGGCCCATGCTCTCGATGAAGCAGGGCGCCGAGGAAATACGCGCGCTGCCGCTCAAGGATGCCGTGAAGGAAAAATGGCTATACCATAATGCCGCACGACTCTTCGGAATGGAAGGAGGAAAGCAATCATGAGTATTCCGGGGCTCGCCGACAATCTCGGATCGCTGGTGGAGAACGCCGCCGCGCGCTACGGGGAAAAAAAGGCGCTGCATTTTGAGTATGACGATTCGGCGCTGACATTTAGACAGATACATGAAAAAACAAACCAGTACGCGAACGCGCTTTCCGGAGCGGGCGTGAAAAAAAATGACCATGTCGCCGTGATGCTTCCAAACATCCCCGAATTCCCGCTCGTATGGCTCGCGCTCGCGAGAATAGGCGCAGTTATGGTTCCGCTGAATATACGGTACCAGTCCGGCGATCTCGAATACGTGATCAACGATTCGGACACATGTGCCGTCGTGATATTCTCGGAATTTCTCCCTGTATTCAATCGGGTGAAGGGGAAATGTCCCGGGATAAAGACCGTCTTCGGAATCGGTCAGGGCCTCGACGATACGGTCCTGCCTCTTGCCGAGATAGCGGAAAAATCCTCACATGAATTTGCCGGCCCGGGCATAACGAAAGATCAGTTGATGAATATACAGTATACATCGGGGACAACGGGATTCCCGAAGGGATGTATGCTTACCCATGAGTACTGGCTTACGCTGGCCTGGGTTACCAGTAAGTCGAGCTTCAGCATTACCGGTGAGGACGTGTTCCTTAGCGTGCAGTCGTTTTTTTATATGGACCCACAGTGGCAGCTCGCAATGACGTTGACCACCGGATGCACCATGATTCTGGCCAGGCGGTACAGCGCATCGGGATTTATGCCGCTGGTTCATAAGCACGATGTGACGTGTTCGCTGGCAGAAGCGGCGCAGCTAATTTTCGGGACGCCTGAAAAACCCGACGACGGCCGGCACAAGCTGAGGTTCGTTCTGATATTCGGATTTCCCTCGAAACTGCACAAAAAGTTCGAGGAGCGTTTCAATGTCGCGGCACGCGAAGCGTACGGAATGACCGAGATCGGCGCGTGCACGATCGTCCCGCTGGAGGATGCCCATATGACCGGCTCGGGCTCGGTGGGGAAACCGTTGCCGTATCGCGAGTTGCGCATCGTCGATGAAAACGGTAACGATGTCGCTCCGGGAACACCGGGGGAACTCCTCGTCAAGGGACCCGGCCTCTTCAAGGGCTACTATAAAAAGAATGAGGCCACCGGTACGGCGTTCGAAGGGGAATGGTTTCACACTGGAGACCTGTTCATCCGCGATCCTGACGGGTATCACTATGTTGCCGGAAGGAAAAAGGACATGGTGCGGCGCGCGGGAGAGAACATCTCGTGTGCCGAGGTCGAATACATTTTGGAATCCCATCCGAAACTGCTCCGGGTCGCCGTGGTGCCGGTTCCGGACGATCGTACCGGGGAAGAGGTCAAGGCATATGTAATTCCCCGTGAAGGCGAGAGCAGGGACACGATAAGCCCCGAGGAGATAATCGAATACGGGCAGAAGCATCTGGCGAAATTCAAGGTTCCCCGCTATATCGAATACAGAGACGGCTTTCCCATGACTCCCAACATGCGCGTGGAAAAACACAAGCTCGTCGCCGAGAAGTCAGATCTCATTCAGGGAAGTTACGACGCCAAGTTGAAGGAATGGCGGTGAAGGCAGGCGCTCAAAAATGTAAACTATATATAACGGCCATATTCTGGCCATGAGAGGAGGTCTCGGATGGTTGGTCTGGTGGATGTCGTGATCATTATACTCTATTTTTTGTTTATCCTTGTCGTCGGTGTTATCAGCTACCGTAAAGTGAAAAACGAACAGGACTATTCGCTGGCCGGGCGGAGTCTCGGGTATCCGCTTCTCATAGGAGCGATAACCGCAACGGCAATAGGCTCCGGGGCGACTCTCGGTATCGGGGGACTCGCCTTCAATGTCGGCGTGGCGGCCCTGTGGAGCGTTATCGCATACGCACTCGGCCTGGTCGGATTCGCGTTCATCGCCGGCGTCATCCGGAGGATAAAGCTCTGGACGATCCCCGAAGTGCTCCGCGAGCGTTATGGCAACACGACAAGGATCATTTGCGCCATCTTCCTCATGCTGGGGCTGATCGCCCTGTTCGGGGTTCAGGTCGCGGCCCTGGGAACGGTGTTCACCGCGATTGGGAATGTGTATGGTATTACCTACAGTTCAGCGGTGTTAATCGCCGGCGTTGTCATGATCGCCTACACCTTCGCCGGGGGTATGTTCGCTATCGCCTACACGGAGATAATACAGGCGATACTTCTCCTTGCGGTGCTTGGTATCATGCTGCCCGTGTTCGTGTTTACCGATACGCCGATCACCACGGTAATGGCCGGAGTTCCCGGTTCAATGCTCGATTTCATGAAAGGCGTTCCCTTTCACACGCTTATCGGATGGTTTTTTACGCTGTTGCCCATATGCTTTATCGATGTTTCGCTGTGGCAGCGTGCCTCATCGGCGAGAAATGAGAAAGTCGCGGTGAAAAGCATCCTCGTTTCAATGGTGCTTTATTTCGGTTACAGCGTGGCGATTGTACTGGTAGGGATTGCCGGTTTTTACCATTACCCTGATCTGGCGAAAACCTTCGGCACATCCGATGTGGTCATTCCCGTAATCATCAGCAAACACCTTCCGGTCGTTGCCATCGGGCTTTCCCTTGCCGCCATACTCGCGGTCGTTATGTCGACCGCCGCGAGCGTTCTCATGGTCGCCGGTATGACTGGTTCGACGGACATAGCGCGGATTTTCAAACCGAACATGGATGAGCGCCAGGGACTGCTGGTGGCCCGTTTATCGGTGCTCGGCATAGGGGTGCTGGGAGTGAGCTTTTCCCTTCTGATGAGGGGGATATTCGATATGATGCTGCTTTCGTTCGCGCTGTTCATATCGGGGGCGTTCGTGCCGGTAATGGCCGCGCTGTTCTGGAAAAAAGCCACGAATACGGGAGCGATCACGAGCATGATCGGCGGCATGATTGTCGTGGTGATCCTTTATGGATTGAATAAACCCTTCAATATCGAACCGATTTTCGGAGCGCTGGTGGTTTCATCGACATTGATGTATATCGTCAGCGTACTAACCTATAAACCGGGTACAACTTCAATTCACCTTGCGGCGAGGTGAGCGGCGGACCATTGCGCTGCAACCGCGTTTGTTTTCCGCATCGGCGCTCTCGTCCATTGCCGGCGGGATGAGGGCGCCGATTCGTTAGAAGGATACGTTCTCACCTCGCACGTATCGCGGGGCAATGCGTTGTCCAGGCTCAGGTGGTGTCGTTCCCGTTACTTCCGCTTCCACGGTTTACTGCGCGCTTGTGGCGCGCCGTGAACCGATATTCAGGGCAATCTCCTCTATTTTCATTGACCTCGACATCCAGGGGGTAACTTCCGGCCCGGTTATCACGTATGATTGCCCATTGGACAGCCTGTCGCATGCCCGTTGCCTGGGCATGTGATTGATAGACTCGCGTCGCGCTACAGACTGGTGGACCGGATAGTGAAGGCAGGTGGCGTAATTATTTATTACCAGACTCGATAAACGCCACACCGAAAGGTGGCGTTTCCGGGGCAGGACAGGCAAGGACCACGGCGGTAATTTGACGCTACCGACCGCCCTTTCCATAACAAATTACCGATATTGACTCCCTCCGGGATCACTGATACACTCACCCTTAAATAACCCATCCGCATGGAGGCCGCAATGAAACCCATGGTGAGGACGCTTCGCTCACAGCTCATCATTTTTGCCCTGATCTCCCTGGCATTTTCAATCGTACCCATCATAACAACCCTGACGGTCGACAAGTCCGGCCTGGGGCAGGCGTTGTTTCTTATATGGTACGGGCTTCTGCCGCCGTTGATGATATTCCTGGCCGGGATGCTGATCAACAGGACGGAGACGATACCCTTTCTGTATGTCGGGAAGATCTGGATGGGCATGGGCATATGGTTCGCCCTCCAGCTCCTGTTCCTGGTCGCGTCGCCGCTGGGGATTGTTTTCAGGCTGGTATCCCTTCCGGCCGTGACCGTCGGTGGCAAGGGGTTTGTCGCCGGCGCCCTGCTTTTCCTCGGGGGCGGGATCATACTGTACCGGCTCGGATTGAAGGGGAAGGGATGGAAACCCGCCTTCGGCCCGCTGGCGGGAAAGGCGGCGCTCGGCCTCATGGCCGTCATCATCGCCGCGGGGATTCCCCTGTTCGTTCTTGCCGGCATGAGGATGTCGGACAGCGTCCTTGTCGATGATGCCAAAGTCCCCGCACAGGCGGAGATATTCGGTTGGATAAAGGACGTGTACGATATGGGCATACGGCGGACGGGATCGGCCGCCGATCTGAAGACCATCGGCTACCTCGAGCGCAAGCTCCGTGAGATCGGAATCGCCGACGTGCGCACCGAAACCTTCGTCTTCGATTACTGGGAGGCCGGCGACTGGGGCCTCTCTTTACGTGACGGAAGCGGCCAGGAACGGCGCGTCCCCGCCTTCTACGTGCCCTACAGCAGGCCCACGGGCAGGGAGGGAGTCACGGGCGATATGGTGTACGTGGGAAAAGGGACAAAGGCCGACTTTAAAAAGACCGACGTTAGGGGAAAGATCGTGCTGGCCGACCTTCCCGCCGTGAACATCAGTTGGGACAAGATGAAGATCTTCTCCTACCTGGCCTACGACCCGAAGGGAACCACGGGGAACTGGGAACACCCGTACCCGATAGGGTGGATGTTCAAGTACGAGGCGATCTATGAACGGGCGAAGGAGCAAGGGGCCGCGGGCATCGTCGGAATTCTTCAGGGATATCCCGATATCGGCGAATTCACTTACTACGCGCCCTACGACGGCATATTCCGCACCGTGCCGAGCCTCTACGTGATGGAGAAGGACGGCGAACGCATCAAGGCAGCGCTCGCCGAAAAGCCCATGAAGGCGCGGGTGCTCCTGGACGCGAAAATCTCGAAGCGGGGAGGCAGGACCGCCACGGTGTACGGCATACTGCCGGGGAAACGTGAAACATCGCTGATCATCCACTGCCACCACGACGCTCCATGGCGTAGCGGCATCGAGGACTCCAGCGGAGTGGGCATGGTGCTGGCCCTGGCGAAATATTATTCGCGTATCCCGCTCGAGAAACGTGACCTTACGCTTGTCTTTATGCTCACCGGCTCCCACATGGTGGGGGCGAAAAGCAACTACGACTTTATCGAAAAACACCGCGACGGATTGATGAAGAATGTCCTCTATGACATCTGTATAGAGCACATCTCCGACGACTATAACCCTCCCAATCCGTCGACGGGTAACCCCGAGCCGCGGGGCGTATTCGTCACCGAAAACCCGGTAATGCTGTCAATTTACGCCCGGCTGGTCGGGCGGCACGATATGCAGCGCCTGCTGGTGTTTCCCACGGGCTCGCCCCTGGGTGTGCCCACCGACGCCCAGCCATTTCACAACGAGGGCTATGGCGTCAATACCATGATCAGCGGGCCCAGCTGGCTCTTTGACGACGACGACACCCTGGAGCGGGTGGACGAGCGCCAGCTGGTGCCGGTCTCCCGGCTGTACATCGACCTCATTTCACAGATCGGGCGAAAGTCCGACTGGATGCTGAAATTCAACCTCAACTGGCTGGTGATGGGGCTCATGCTCCTGCTCACCCCGCTGGCGGTGATAGGATCGGTGAAAAAATAGCAGTGTACTGACGAAAGGTCGAGGTAATCCGCTTAACGGGGAGTATCCTGCGTTGATGGCGGGAGATTCCGGATGGAAAGAAAATACGAATAGGATAATGAGAGTCCGATGAAAACGGGAACCATGGGGCCGTCTTAAAACAGTGTCGACCCCATGCAATCATTGTTCCACTGGCTTTTGCGGCAAATCGATTGATTCGGGGAGGAAAGTGTTATGACTATACACAGAGTATCGTTTGCGGTAGCCGCGGTATTGTGCGCGGCCGTCGTTCTTAACGCGGCCCCGCCCCGCGGACGCGAGGCGATGAAGGACCATGCGCGCGGGGCGATTAAAAAGACGGCCGCGGTGATTCACATCGCGCACAAAAAGTTGAAGGAGAACCGGGTGTATACGGGAGATCTCGCGCGATCGGTCGCCCATCAGCGTTTTGCGAGAAAACTGTACGCGCAGGGACATTATTTAAAGGCGATACATCACGCCCGCAGGGCCCGGGTGCTCGCTTTTCTCGCGATAAAGGCGAACAGGGGGGAAGTCCCGAAAAACGCGGAACTGGCGCAGAATGATTTGAAAAGCATGCCCGAGGACAGCTCTCTCGACGCGGAATTACAAAAAGAAATGCCGGGCCAGACGATGAGGGACGAGGACCTCCTCGCGCAGATTTCGGACCTTGATGTCGATTGATCCGATGACGGTGAGCGGGAATAATCTGGTGCACCTGCAATTAAGCGATTCAAACAATATTCCTGCCGGAAAGGCGTCCATTGGTCAAGGGATTCGAGTAGAGCCGACCGGGCGGGGCATGAATAATAGATGGGTTTGGATATTCCTGCTGTCTACAATCCTGATATCCGGTTGTGGTCGCCTCGGAACGATACCGTACTCTCCTGAAACGACACCGGAAAACCTGCTGAAAACGCATCCCCATACGAATGTGTCGCTTGGCCATCTGGAATTCGTATTGATGGAACCCTCTTCATCTCTTTTTGTTTTCCTGCTGGGATTTCTCACCATCGCTACTGGTTGTTATTTTTTAACAATCAGGGGAGGCCACAGGTCCTGTCTGTGGTGGGGGATCTCCCTGCTGTTGTGGGGCGTCGGGGCGCTCCTGGCCGGCACAAGTTATCAGGCATTCAGCTACGAAATAAAATGCGCCGGCAGGGACGTATGCTCATGGACCAGCTGGTGGGAGATCTGTTACCTCATGTTCTCCGTCGCGAGCATCAACGCCATGATGATGGGAGTGGCGCATTCCTCCGCGGGAAAGATCATGCGAAGGCTGTTGCCGGTCTACGCGGTGATTAACACCGTACTTTATTCGGCGATATGTCTGACCGGGGCTTTTATCCCCGATAAGTTCATGATCTCTTTTGAGCTTATGGTCTTATTCACCGGTCCGAGCTATCTTGTCTTTTTTTTCATTAACGGCAGACGGTATATGAAATACAGGGACAGAATGGACCTTTCACTTATGATTACGTGGCTGTTTTTAGGCGTCGTTATGGCGGCGTATTTCATGTACCTTGCATCAGGCTGCACGGAAAAGCTCTGGGTTAAGGGGATATGGTTCTCCGCAAATGATGTGCTTCACCTCGGGCTCGTGCTGTGGATGTCCTGGATCGGCCTTGTCGTGGCAAAAAAGGTGAAGGATCAGGAATACGCGGCTTGATTTGCCGGGAAGATCAGGGGCAGTTAAACAGTATCTGACACTGCGCGGCCCGGAGTGACCGCGCAGTGTCATGAATATTGATCGGTCTTTGCGAATCACAATTTTACGGCGTTGTGCTCCCCGCCGGATCGGCCTCGCGTCCGAACCACACGACTGCGTAGTTGCCGTAGATCCCGACGCCGACCGCCTTCCACGGGCCGCCGGACCATATCCCTTCGTTGATAATGACCGCGTTGTGCGCCGGGCTGCCCTGCCAGCCTTTGAGGGCGATCTCCGCGTTCATTGCCACGCCCCATGCCCCGTTGGATATCTCGTACCCGTTGCCCGGATACGGGGTAAGTTCCCTGGGCTTGTTCCACATGCAGGCGGCCTGGCGGTGATCGCGGGTATAACAGCAGGCGGACCATTTCCCTTTATCCGACCAGCTGTGCATGTTGCATTCACCCTTAGCCGGCCTGTTGTCGGTCAGGTCGCGGGCGTGGACCTGGGCCACGTGGGTCAGGGAGGGAGACAGGGCTATGGAGGGCAGTCCGCGGCCCGCCCGGTAGCGCATGATGAGGTCGTAGAGTTTCATCTCCTCGGCGGTGGGCTTGATGTCGGCCGCGTTAAAAGCGGATGCATCCTCTCCTGAAAGCCGGTCGCCCGGTGCGGCGATTACAAGCAAAAAGCAGAATAATCCTGTCATCAACGCCGCTTTTCTCATGGGGTATAGTTCCTCCCGTCTGTATTAATTAGATGCGGCCGTATCCCTGTCTGACAGGTTTGAATAATTAAGGCAACCAGAAAAGCCGGAAATCATATCATGACGGCGCTCCGCCGGGCCACAACCTGAATTAAACCCGAATGTATAAAGACCAGAGGCGACTCGCCTATTTTCTTTTTAATGTTGACATACAGTATACGCATGTATCAGGTAGTGGAGGGTCGACGGGATGGGGTCTGCTTTGTAAGGCGTGATGCTGATTGGCCGGTCAATCGATGGCGAATTATCCAGATCGTTGAATACTGTGAGGTACGGCATGAGATTCGCTCTTTCATCGTTCATCGACGGGCGTTTTAAAAACACATCGTCCATTGTCCGTAAGAAGGCGTATCTGTTGACGATCATGAACGCACTGATCCTTGTGGTGGTGCTCCCTGTACCCCCGTTGGTACTGCTGGTTCGCGGGGACATTGTGCGGCCGGCGGTGATTGCGTTGCCGGTAATCATCAGCATGATGCTGAGCCTTTTTCTTCTTTTCCGGGCGCGCTACAATGCCGCGGCGAACGTCACCTCGACGGGGACCACGCTCACGATAGTGATCGGCGTCGCCTATCAGTTCCATGGCACACCTACCATCGGGTTTTCGTCCATGACCTATCTGATGTGCACCGGAATCATCTTCGCCGCGCTTTTCTGCACGCGGCGCTGGACGACGATCCTGTCGGTGTTCCTTTTTCTCGGAAACCTGGCCTTTTATCGCATATCCCTTATGACACCGGACATCGATAAAGCGGTTTTGACCACGGGGCTTTTCGACAGCACCATCACCTTGATATTTCTCTATGCCCTTGCCATGCTGATATTGAAAGTGAACCGGGACACGATGAACGAACTTAAGGAGGAATCAGGAAAAAGCCGCGAACAGTACCTTGCCATACGCGGCCTCCTGGAGTCGGCGACCAGCGTCTCGCTCGACCTCGCCTCGCTCTCGGAGAAAATGTCCGACATGACGAACCGCTTTTCGGACAATTCTCAGAACCAGGCGGCGTCGGTCGAGGAGATCACCTCGGCCGTGGAAGAGGTGCACGCCGGGATGGAGCTGGTTGAGCGGAACACCGGCAGCCAGTTCTCCGGGGTCGAGTTGCTGAGCGAAAAAATCAATCGGCTGTCGGATTCGATCGATGTTATGCAGAAAAAGATAAGCGCGACCGTGGAGATATCGCGCACCACGAGCCGCCAATCCGCGGCGGGGGCCGAAACGCTCGAGTCCATGAACACTTCAATGGCATCGCTGATGGGAAGCGCCCGCGAGATGACGGGTATCGTGGACGTTATACGGGGAATAGCCGACAAGATAAGCCTCCTTTCTTTGAACGCCGCGATCGAGGCGGCAAGGGCGGGCGACGCCGGTCGCGGTTTCGCCGTGGTGGCCGACGAAATATCGAAACTCTCAGAGCAGACCGCCGACAGCCTCGCGGAGATATCGCGCCTCATCGCCGCCACCGACCGCGAGGTGGGGTACGGAATTAAAAGCGTCGAGGAAACGGTAGGCCTTCTGCGCGCGACCATAGACAACGTCAATAAAATCACCACGGGGATCGAGGAGATCGACCGCCTGATGGGAGAGGAAATTGAAATCAACGAGGTCGTAAACAGGGATGCCGCGGAGGTGAAGTCCCGCTCCGAGGAGATACGGATCTCGACGACCGAACAGATGGTGGCCCTTTCGGAGGTGGCGAAATCCGTTGGGACGATAAACGAGCTGACCCAGTCCAACGCCGACGGCGCCCTGGC